>NZ_JBRUGD010000014.1:0-68053 GCF_053206145.1 Streptococcus hongkongensis | reverse complement strand
TTAAAATGATGGCATGAAGGCCTTTTTATTTTGGCTTAAATAGCATAATTTATCAGATTTTAGAGAAATTAAGACTAGACAAGAAAAAACAAACTAGCAACTTCACTAGTTTGTCTTCGTTCTGAAATACCCTTGAAAAAGGGTATTTCAGATTTTATTTGTTAAGGGCAGCAGCCATTGTAGCAGCAACTTCTGATTCGAAGTCATTTGCTTTTTTCTCGATACCTTCACCAACTTCAAAACGTGCAAATGAAATTGCTTTAGCGTTTACTGAGTCAAGGTAAGCTTCAACAGTTTTGCTGTCGTCCATGATGTAAACTTGTGCTAGAAGTGTGTATGCTTGGTCAACTTTTGTGTTGTCAAGCATGAAACGATCCATTTTACCTGGAATGATTTTATCCCAGATTTTTTCAGGTTTACCTTCAGCAGCTAATTCAGCTTTGATATCTTCTTCAGCTTTTGCAATTACTTCATCTGATAATTGAGCTTTTGATCCATAAGTTAAGAATGGAAGTGGTGCTTTGTCAACCATTGCACGTGATTCGTTATCGAGTTCAATAGCATGGTTAAGTTGTGCTAATTCATCATGTACGAATTGAGGGTCAAGTTCTGTATATGAAAGAACAGTTGGTTTCATTGCTGCAACGTGCATTGCCACTTGTTTAGCAAGTGCTTCATCGCTACCTTCGATAACTGTGATAACTCCAATACGGCCACCATTATGTTGGTATGCACCGAAATGTTGTGTATCTGTTTTTTCAACCAATGCAAAACGACGGAATGAGATTTTTTCACCGATAGTAGCAGTTGCGTTAACATAAGCATTAGCTAATGTTTCACCAGAAGGCATTGTTAATTCAAGTGCTTCTTCGTTGTTAGCAGGCTTACCTTCAGCAATAACTTTAGCAGTTTCGTTAACTAATTCAACGAATTGAGCATTTTTAGCAACAAAGTCTGTTTCAGCGTTAACTTCAACAACTGCAGCTACGTTACCGTTAACATAAACACCAGTTAAACCTTCAGCAGCAACACGGTCAGCTTTTTTAGCTGCCTTTGCCATACCTTTTTCACGAAGCAATTCAACTGCTTTCTCCATGTCCCCATCAGTTTCAACAAGTGCTTTTTTAGCGTCCATAACGCCAGCACCAGATTTTTCACGCAATTCTTTTACAAGTTTAGCTGTAATTTCTGCCATTAGTAGAATCCTCCAATAAATAATTTATTTTCAATTTTAAAAAAACGGGACAGAGCGGTTTGCTTTCTGCCCCGTTTGGTTTTTCGATTGTCAAAGACTAATCAATTAAAATCTCAAGCTAATTAAGCGTTATCGCCTTCAACAACTTCAACGATTTCTTCGATTGAATCTGCTTTAGCTTCAGTTTCAAAATTAACGTCTGCATCTTCACCTTGACGGCCTTCAATAACAGCGTCAGCTAATTTAGCTGTGATTAATTTAACAGCGCGGATAGCGTCATCGTTAGCTGGGATGATAACATCGATATCATCTGGATCTGCGTTAGTATCAACCATAGCTACAACTGGAATACCAAGTTTTTTAGCTTCTTTAACAGCGATTTGTTCTTTATGTGGGTCAACAACGTACATAACGTCTGGAATACGAGGCATATCTTCGATACCACCTAGGAATTTTTCAAGACGAGCGCGTTGTTTGTTAAGAAGTGCAACTTCTTTTTTAGGAAGAACATCAAAAGTTCCTTCTTCTTCCATACGTTTGATTTCTTTCAAACGAGCGATACGTTTTTGGATTGTTCCCCAGTTAGTAAGAGTTCCACCCAACCAACGGTGGTTGATGAAGTATTGACCTGCACGAGTTGCTTCATCAGCAACTGCTTCAGCAGCTTGTTTTTTAGTACCAACGAACAAGATAACAGCATCGTTTGCTGCAGCATCACGAACGAATTCGTAAGCTTGGTCAGCTAATTTAACAGTTTGTTGTAAGTCGATAACGTGGATACCGTTACGTTCTGTAAAGATGTATTTAGCCATCTTAGGGTTCCAGCGACGAGTTTGGTGACCAAAGTGAACACCAGCTTCAAGTAGTTGTTTCATTGAAATTACTGCCATGAGTAGTTTCTCCTTTATAATGTTTTTTCCTCTCTTAAACTTCAGCTTGCAAACTAACCTAAAAAGGCAACAAGTTAACAATTGGTTATAAGATGAGTATTTGTCGCACACACGACAAGACCATTCTATCAAAAATATTCTGATTAAGCAAGTAAATCTCTCTTGATGAACAAGAAAAAAGGGGTTTTTAGTATACCAATTAGGACACCCTAAAAACAACCTTTTGTTTTCTTTATTGACGGATTAAGTAGTCAAATGCTCCAATCGCAGCAGTTGCCCCTGAACCCATTGAAATGATAATTTGCTTATATATAGAATCTGTACAATCACCAGCTGCAAAGATACCTGGAATATTTGTTGCTCCGTGACCGTCCACGATGATTTCGCCACGGTCTGTTAAAGCAATTCCACTTTCTTTTAGCCACTGTGTATTTGGGACTAAGCCAATTTGTACAAAGACGCCTTCTAAATCAATATGTTTTTCTTCTTGTGTTAAGCGATCAGTGTAATTTATACCTGTAACGTGATCTTGTCCAACAATATCCTTAGTTGCTGCGTTGGTAATAATCGTCATGTTATCAGTTTTAGCCGCTCTATCTTGTAGAACTTGATCAGCTTTAACTTCTGGAAGAAATTCTAGAACGGTTACATGTTTACAGATGCCGGCTAGGTCTATTGCGGCTTCCATACCAGAATTACCACCACCAATAACGGCAACGTCTTTTCCTTCAAAGAGAGGTCCATCACAGTGTGGGCAATATGTAACACCTTTATTCCGGAATTCATTTTCACCGGGAACATTAATGTTACGCCATTTAGCTCCTAGAGCTAGGATAGCAGTTTTAGTTTTTAAAACGGCTCCATTAGCAAGACTGACTTCAATTAAGTCGTCTTTTTTCTCAATAGCGGTAGCTAATTGTGCCTTAATAATATCTACTTTGTACGACTTAGTATGTTCTTCAATCTGAGCCATTAATTTAGGGCCTTCAGTATAAAGTGTACCAATCATGTTTTCGATACCAACAGTTTCCATTACCTGACCACCAAATGTTTCAGCTAATAATCCTGTTTTAAGACCTTTACGCGCTGCATAAATGGCAGAGCTGTTACCAGCAGGACCGCCACCAACAACGAGAACATCATAAACTCCTTTGTTAGAAAAATCTTCTGATGTTTGTGGACCGGCAACTTTTTCGAGTAGTTGCTCAATCGTTGTTCGTCCAGATGAGAAAACTTGGTCATCTAAGTAAACTGTTGGAACAGCCATGATACCTTTTTCTTTTACCTCATCTTGGAACATGCCGCCTTCAATCATCGTATGACTGATATTTGGATTAAGTACAGCCATGATATTGAATGCTTGGACAACGTCTGGACAATTATGACAAGTTAAACTAACATAGGTTTCAAAATGTAACTTTTGGTCAACAGATTTGATACGGTCAACTAAATCGGGATCCACTTTTGGTGGACGTCCAGAAACTTGCAAAAGAGCTAAGACAAATGATGTGAATTCATGACCTAAGGGGATACCTGCAAATTCTACACCGCTGTTTTTCCCTTTTTGTGCAATTTTGAAACTTGGCTGTCTAGTCAACGATAGACTTTCAATGCTGATACGATCAGACATTGTTGCTATCTCATCTAGAAATTCTTTAACTTTTAAAGAATTATCATCATCACCAAGGTTAGCCTGAAAAACAATATCAGATTCTAAAAGTTCTAGGTATTGGTTTAACTGGTCCTTGATGTCTTGAGTAAGAGCCATAGCTACCTCCTTCTACTTCTTTCCGTTGTAAGAAAAGTTTAGATTTTACCAACAAGGTCTAAACTTGGAGTAAGCGTTTCTGCGCCTTCTTTCCATTTAGCAGGACAAACTTCACCTGGATGTTTACGAACATATTGAGCAGCATGGATTTTATCAATCAATGAGCTTGCATCACGTCCGATACCATCGGCGTTAATTTCCATCATTTGGATGACGCCATCTGGATCGATAATGAATGTTCCACGTTGTGCTAACCCATTATCATCTAAAACATCAAAAGCTTGTGAAATTTTATGAGAAGGATCACCAATCATAGTATATTCAATTGTACCAACCACATCAGAATCATCATGCCAAGCTTTATGGACAAAGTGAGTATCCGTAGATACTGAGTACACCTCAACTCCTAAAGATTGAAGTGTTGCATATTGTTCTTGTAAATCACCGAGTTCTGTTGGGCATACAAATGAGAAATCTGCAGGGTAGAAGCAAAATACTGCCCATTTACCTTTAACATCCTCGCTAGTTACAGTGATAAACTCACCGTTGTGATAAGCGTCGGCTGAAAATTCAGCCATTTCTTTTCCAACTAAAGACATAAGATTGTCCTCCTTCATTTTAATACCTGTATTATAGGAAATGAGTGGATAAATGTCCAATGAAAACGCTTGAAAAACTATAAAAATCGTCAGACAATTCACTAGAAATGATATAGTTATTAAATTAGAATTATTCTAATAAGTGACAATGAAGCCTTTTATACACCTAACAATTCTCAGAGAAATTATATTTGTTAGAAAAAAGTTTTTTAGAAATGGTATGATTTAGAAACAGAAAAATAAGCTTGACCTTTACCATATTTTAAGGTAAAATTATTACTGTTGTGGCGGTATAGCCAAGTGGTAAGGCACGGCTCTGCAAAAGCTTGATCGTCGGTTCAAATCCGTCTACCGCCTTTTTTTATGTCATTAGACATGATAGAACAGTTTAAAAACCTTGAGAAATCAAGGTTTTTTTATTTTTGTCTACTGATAAAAGCGGGTAAAAAAAGATATTAAGTCGGTCAAAGTTTCCAATATAACTTTTATGGCTTGGTTATTCTTTTCTTCAAGATTGCCTAGTTGGTGAGCGTATACTTTTAGTGTGATTAAATCAATACCTTTGAAATTAAGAAATGAGGCTATTATTCAGAGTTTTTGTGTATTGAACAAGAAGGCTGAGTCGTTACATCCATTTTATGTCACAATTTGAATTTCTTATTATAAGCAACATTGTATAACTCTTCCCAACATACATATCACAATCGCATATCTAACTTGCTATTTATGTTTAAGGATTTTATAATAGTGGTGGAAACAACTGTCAGAAATAGTGGTTAGATATGTTGCAAAAACAGGAGTAAAAAGGAATGCGACACTAATTGCTGGGCAATTGGCTATTTGAGGGAAGTCTTTTCTGTATTTTTCAGCTTATGCATATTAAGGACACAAAAAATTTCTTTTCATTTTGTTTTGGTGGTTTCTAAGTACCTTGAATCAAAAATTAAATAAAAATTGCGTCTGAGACCTATTGCCACAGACGCTTTTATGATGTCAGGTTAGTGACTCTAACCACCTCTTAGTAGCTTCTAGGTTGGCTTAGGTGATTTGGTGGCTCTTCACCCAATAGGTCGTTACATCAGCATTTCGGTCTCCAAAGAGCTTTACGACATGCTGGCTTTCTGCTAGTGGAACAATCGGATCCTCATTTTCCATAGAAATAAAGACTTGCATTTGATGGCACTCATGTATCCACTTGTTTAAATAGACTTTCTTCTTGCAACAATAAATTGATAGCCATGTTTGCGCCATTAGAAAAGTCAATGAGAAGCAGATTATCTAGGTTAAAACTTTTTTCCTTGCTTTGGGTGATATTGAATTCTGTTAGGCTTTGCCCTCGCATCTCAAGGTCATCCAGATCAAACTGCCCTTACGCTTTTCGTTCGAAGAAATGCAGAGTCACCATTCTACGAAACGTCACCGCGAAGTGAAAGATGAGATAGTTAGCAATTAAGAGCAGATCCTTCTCAACGCCGTCCGTTCCATTCTAATGGTTGTCGAATCAATCAAGAAAATTCCAGTCAGCTTTAGCTCACTATCATTGTAGGCTAGGTCTTTGGCTGCTTGATTGACAGCCTCTAGGTTATGGCCAGAGACACTATGAATGATAACTTTGCTACGCTTAAGGCTATTGATAGCTATATGTTACCACTAATTAGTGACAAATAAATAAGTGTGCTCGCAAAAAAAGAAGTAACCTTGAGTTACTTCAATTGATGTCTGTAATTTATAATATCGTAGACAAAATTTGGTGAATTGTCACGAAGTGAATAGCTTTCTAGTTCATTAACTTCATCGCGGAGTTGTTGGGCTTCTTTAGCGGTTACGAGCCCTTGTAACTCAAACTCGTGAATAGTTTGTCTTTCTAAGTAGTAGCCATGGATGCGCTCACCACTTGAATCTGGGATAAAATTGGCGATAACCCGTTCGACAAATAGACCTGATTTTATTAATTCAGCACTTTGTATACGTTGGTTCTGTAAGAAGTTAACAAGTGATGAATTATAAAAACCTTCTAAGTCTTCTAATGAGTCTAGGATAAGTTCGGTATTAACTAAATACATTTCAGTCAAGTGATCACGATTTTCATCAGTTAAGCGAACCTTGCTCCGCTGAAAATTCATCAGATTTGATTTTAAATTTCCGCTCACAGACCACATTTCATGAATGACATGTCGGATAACACGAAGGAAGATGGTAATGGAGTAATTGAAACTTGAAATAAAACTTCTATTAACTTGACGTTCCATTGTTTTCAAATAGGTCTGATAAATGCGATACTCAAAAATGGAAATGTCTTTATGACGAAAAGCGTGTTCTAGGCCTTCACTCTCAATTGATAGAATCATGAGTTGTAATTCGGCTAATTCTTCTTTAACATGTTTCGGTTCCTGATCTAAAATTAAATTCTCAATACGTCGATTATAGGCATCAAGAACATAATAGAGTCCGGCTTGATTAGCTGGGGATTTTTGACTCTCAGCTTCCAATTTTCTGACGACTGTTGTTAAAATTTCAATTTTAGTGAGATAATTTTCCGAAGACCGTGCGATTGGAGCCAAGCGAGGCAATATAACAAGACCAGTTAGGAAACTGAGAAGTGTAACTGCACCAACTGTGAATAAGGTCATAGAGTTCTTGAAAGTATCAATTTGGGGTATTAATAGAATAATAGCTAAAGAGACACTACCTTTAACACCAGAAAAGGTTAGAAGATTTACAGTATGTAAATATTTTTTAAAAGGCTTATGATACTTGCGACTTCTAAAAAAGTAGTAAATAACGAGGGTTACGTACCTGAGGAAAAATAGCAGAGTAGTCAAGACAATGACAATGAAGAATAGATAGACATTGCTATAACTTGGACTGGCTAATAGGGGACCAGTAAATTGAGTTAATTCAACACCGAAGATGATAAAGACTAATCCATTGAGCATAAAATTAATCGTTTCCCAAATAATATTGGTGACCCGGTCAACTTGAGCATCAAAGAGGGTTACTTTTTTGATGCGGTTTGCTTGCATGACTCCAGCAATAACTACAGCGATGATACCTGAAACATGTAGTAGATGAGCAATGAAATAGACAACAAAAGGAAGTGTTAATTCTAACAGTAGTGCACCAGTTACATCAGCAGCATCAAATTTTTCAAGCACAGACAGAAAGATTCTGTTGAGAAGTGCAAAGAGTAATCCGATAGCTATGCCACCGATGATTGCAATTAGAAGCTTCAAACTTGCATCGGCAAGGGAAAAATAACCTGTCACTAAGGCTGTAAGTGCAAATTGAAAGGCAACAAGGGCACTAGCGTCATTCAATAAGCCTTCAGAAGTGAGGGTGCTTTTGAGTCGATTAGGAAACTGGAAGCGTTTGGCTAAGGACAAAAAAGCTACGGCATCTGTTGGTGCCAAAGCAGCTCCCATGGCGAAACATAAGGCAAGTGGCAACTCAACAGGCAACAAGGTTTTAATGCTAATTCCCATGATGATAGTGGAAATCATGACAGCAGGTAAAATGAGGTAAAGGACAAGACCACGTGATCGGATGAAACTCTTGACATCACTTTCTTGCCCCTCACGGAAGTTTAAGGGGGCAATAACGAAAGCTAGGAAGAGTTCCGGATCAATGATTAATTGCTGTCCTTTATTAAAAATGCCATACAGAATTCCAAAAAAGAGCTGAATGGCGGGAAGTGGGATTTGTGGAAAAATCCGATTAATAACGTTTGATAATATAAGAGAAAGAAGAAAGCTTATGACCAGTATAGGAATAGACATATTACAGTTTGTCCTGATCTTGCTTTATTTTGTTTTCTTGTTGAAACTCTTCTTTTAATAAAGCGATTTTTTGATCTATGCGAGTGATGTCTTGATGCTCAATAAGACGGTGACATCTTTCTTTTTCTAGGCCAATCAGTTTTTTCTTAATCTTTTTAGCTTTTTTAAGATCTTTACAAGTGAAATCTCTGCAGTTAGCAGTATCCAATTTATCGTAAAGGTATTTTTGGCGCATTTCTTGAACACGACTTACAATAGTTGACTCAGTCAGCATTTCTTCTCCTTGGGAATCAGACTCAAATTCCCTAATTTTAATATGATTGATTATTTTGGATAAAACACAGATAATCCCTTTATGACACATTTTAGCTCAGAAAATAAATTAACTCAAGGAAAAACTCTATTATATAAGAAAAGCGCTTACTATCTAATCTTTTTTTAAAAGGCTTTTAATGTTTTGCCTTGACTTTGCTATACCAGTTTGTTACACTTGACTAGTAAATTAGTTTGTGAGTTAGTATATGTGTTCCACATCATCGTTTCTCTCTATTTTTACAAAAAGTTTTATAGAAAGGAAGTAGATGATTATGGCACAAGGTACAGTTAAATGGTTTAATGCTGAAAAGGGTTTCGGTTTTATTTCAACTGAAAATGGTCAAGATGTCTTCGCACATTTCTCAGCAATCCAATCTAATGGTTTTAAATCTTTAGATGAAGGACAAAAAGTAGAATTTGATGTTGAAGAAGGTCAACGTGGCCCTCAAGCAGTAAACATCGTTAAATTGTAATTTACAATTAACCATGTATAAATGGATGAGTACCTTTTGGTACTCATTTTTTGTTAGCCCTACTAGATATTTCCATTTGCATTAACAGAGAGCATTTTGTTATAATAAAAGTCAGTTTTAGTCAAAAATCAGGAACTACTAATTAATGATGAATTAAAGGAGTGAGATTATGCCAAACAAAAACACATCAGACAGCATTGAAGAATATATCAAAGGACTTCTGGCACACTCAGGAATTGCTGAGATTAAGCGTTCATTATTGGCAGACTCTTTCCAAGTTGTTCCTAGTCAAATTAACTATGTCATTAAAACACGCTTTACAGAAAGTCGTGGTTATGAAGTAGAAAGCAAACGAGGCGGCGGTGGCTATATCCGGATTGCAAAGGTTCATTTTTCAGATAAGCATCAGTTGATTGGCTCAATGCATGCTACATTGGGGGATCGTGTGAGTCAGCAGGCTTTTACTGATACCATTCAACTATTATTTGACGAAAAACTGGTCACAGAGCGAGAAGGGAATATCATTCTTGCTATGGCAACAGATGATGTTTTGGGTGAGGATGCTTCAAGTATTCGAGCACGCATGTTGTATCGTTTGTTACGACGTATTGACAGAAAGGGAAGCATTAATGATTGAGTATTCACTAAAAATGCAAGAGATATTTAAGCAGGCACAATACCAAGCTACACGTTTTGGCAGTTCCCATTTGGAGACCTGGCATCTCTTATTAGCCATGGTAAAAGTTGAAGATTCTCTTGCCGGATTAGTTTTCAATGAATTTAATAGTAAAATTGCAGATGAAGAATATGAAGCAGCAGCTATTTTAGCTCTTGGTAAAAGCCCTCAAGATGATATTAAAGAGCTTAATCTGTTAGCTCAGTCAAAGACACTCTCTAATATTTTAAAGTTTGCTGAGATGATTAGATTGGTTACTAATGCGTCAGAAGTTGGTTCAGAACACGTTCTCTTTGCCATCTTGCTCAATCCAGACATTATGGCGGTTCGTCTGCTTGAAATGGCTGGTTATAAAATAAAAGATGACGGACAAGGACAACCCAAACTGGCCGATCTTCGAAAAGCAGTGGAAATTCATGCGGCTTACAGTAAAGAAACGATTAAGGCTATTCATGAGTTACGTAAACCTAAAAAAGCTAAAGGTGCGGGAACTTTCTCAGATATGATGAAGCCTGCTAGTACAGCTGGTGATTTGTCAGATTTTACCAGAGACTTAACAGAAATGGCAAGTCAAGGATTACTTGAACCAGTGATTGGTAGAGATAAAGAAATTACCCGCATGATTCAAGTTCTGAGTCGGAAAACCAAGAACAATCCTGTTTTAGTAGGGGATGCTGGTGTCGGTAAGACAGCTCTTGCTTATGGCTTAGCACAACGTATTGCCAATGGTTCTATTCCTTATGAACTGCAAGATATGCGTGTTTTAGAACTTGATATGATGAGTGTTGTTGCTGGAACGCGTTTCCGTGGGGATTTCGAGGAACGAATGAATCAAATCATTGATGATATTGAAAGTGATGGGAAAATCATTCTTTTTGTCGATGAACTCCATACAATTATGGGGTCAGGCAGTGGCATTGATAGTACATTAGATGCAGCTAATATTTTAAAACCTGCCTTATCACGTGGAACACTACATATGGTTGGGGCAACGACACAAGAAGAGTACCAAAAGCATATTGAAAAAGATGCCGCTTTGTCACGTCGCTTTGCTAAAGTGCTGATTGAAGAACCAAATTTGGAAGATGCCTATCAGATTTTACTGGGACTGAAAGCTTCTTATGAAAACTTCCATAACGTTACAATTTCTGACCAAGCTGTTAAAACAGCTGTTAAGGTAGCTCATCGCTATCTTACTAGCAAAAATCTCCCGGATTCTGCCATTGATTTATTAGATGAAGCTAGTGCAACTGTGCAAGGATTGGTTAAAAAAGAGCGACCTTCAATCTTATCAGCGATTGACCAAGCAATTTTGGACAAAGACTTTAAAAAGGTGTCCAAGTTACTGAAATCATCCCAGAAAAATAAAACAATAAAACCAACTCCTGTCACTGAAGACGATATCATGTCCACTCTAAGCAAACTATCCGGTATTCCAGTTGAAAAGTTGACACAGGCCGATAGCAAAAAGTACCTTAACTTGGAAAAAGAATTGCATAAGCGCGTGATCGGTCAAGAAGATGCTGTTTCAGCTATCTCAAGAGCTATTCGTCGTAACCAATCAGGTATTAGAACTGGAAGACGACCAATCGGTTCCTTTATGTTCTTAGGGCCAACGGGTGTTGGTAAAACAGAATTAGCAAAAGCTTTAGCAGAAGTCCTTTTTGATGATGAATCAGCACTAATCCGATTCGACATGTCAGAGTATATGGAAAAATTTGCGGCTAGTCGATTAAATGGGGCACCTCCTGGCTATGTCGGCTATGAAGAAGGTGGCGAACTGACAGAGAAAGTTAGAAATAAACCTTATTCTGTTCTACTATTTGACGAAGTCGAAAAAGCCCACCCAGATATCTTTAATGTTCTATTGCAGGTTTTAGACGATGGGATATTAACAGACAGTCGTGGTCGCCGCGTTGACTTCTCAAACACGATCATTATTATGACTAGTAACTTGGGAGCAACAGCTCTTCGTGATGATAAAACTGTTGGTTTTGGGGCTAAAGACTTTAGTCAAGACCACCAAGCCATGGAAAAACGCATTTTGGAAGAGTTGAAAAAATCCTACAGACCAGAATTTATTAACCGGATTGACGAGAAGGTGGTCTTCCATAGCCTCAGCAAGGAGGATATGAGACAAGTAGTCATGATTATGCTTAAACCATTGCATGATAATTTGGCGGAAAAAGGAATTAGTCTGAAAATCCAACCATCAGCCCTCAACTATCTTTCAGAGGAAGGTTATGATGTGGAAATGGGGGCAAGACCACTCCGCAGAACAATTCAAACCCACATCGAAGATAAGTTGTCAGAATTAATTCTTTCTGATGACTTGTCAAGCGGACATGAGTTGAAAATTGGCATGTCCTATGGGAAACTTAAATTTGAAATTGTATAACTAGCTAAGTTGAGATGATATTCTCAGCTTTTGTTTTTTTCTAAGATTAACAGGATTTATGTTTGAATGAGAGATGTATTTCAGGTATAAAAGGAATCTTTTTTTCTTGACTATTTTTGACCAAGTGATAAAATAAGAGAGTAAGTTAGCACTGTTATGACAAGAGTGCTAATAAATTCAGACAATAATAGGAGGCATATAAATGTTAAAACCTTTAGGAGATCGTGTGGTCGTCAAACTTGAAGAGGAAAAAGAGCAAACGGTTAGTGGCTTTGTTTTGGCAGGGGCTCATAAAGAGACTACCAGAAAAGCGACAGTTCTTGCTGTTAGCGAAACAGGGTTACGAACAATTACAGGTGAACTTGTACCACCAGCTGTTAAAGTTGGTGACATGGTATTGGTTGCAAATGATCCTGGTTTAGATGTCACAATAGATGATGAGACTGTGACAGTCATTCGTGAATCAGACATTTTAGCTATTATTGATTAATCAGTTTAATAACGATAGAAATAGAAGGAAGGATAGATATGTCAAAAGATATTAAATTCTCAGCAGATGCGCGTGCAGCAATGGTACGTGGTGTCGATATTTTAGCAGATACTGTTAAAGTTACCTTAGGCCCCAAAGGACGTAATGTTGTTCTTGAAAAAGCATTTGGCTCACCATTAATTACTAATGATGGAGTGACTATTGCAAAAGAAATAGAGTTAGAAGATCACTTTGAAAATATGGGAGCTAAATTGGTTTCTGAAGTTGCTTCAAAAACAAATGATATTGCAGGTGACGGAACAACTACAGCTACTGTATTGACACAAGCTATTGTTCGTGAAGGACTTAAAAATGTGACTGCCGGTGCTAACCCAATTGGCATTCGTCGAGGCATTGAATTAGCTGCAGCAACAGCTGTTGAAGAATTAAAAGCTATTGCGCAACCTGTTACTGGTAAAGAAGCTATTGCGCAAGTTGCAGCTGTTTCTTCACGCTCAGAAAAAGTTGGTGAGTACATTTCTGAAGCCATGGAACGTGTTGGCAATGATGGTGTCATCACCATTGAAGAATCACGTGGGATGGAAACAGAATTAGAAGTGGTTGAAGGGATGCAGTTTGACCGTGGCTACCTTTCTCAATACATGGTAACAGACAATGAGAAGATGGTTGCCGACCTTGAAAATCCATTTATTTTAGTCACTGACAAAAAAGTATCAAATATCCAAGAAATTCTTCCACTCTTAGAAGAAGTCTTGAAAACAAATCGTCCACTATTGATTATTGCTGATGATGTTGATGGTGAAGCCCTACCAACATTAGTATTAAATAAAATTCGTGGAACATTTAATGTTGTTGCGGTAAAAGCACCAGGCTTTGGAGACCGTCGCAAAGCTATGCTAGAAGACATTGCTATTCTAACAGGTGGAACTGTGATTACTGAAGATCTTGGTTTAGAGCTTAAAGATGCTACAATGGCTGCGCTAGGCCAAGCAGCTAAGATTTCTGTGGATAAAGATTCAACAGTAATCGTTGAGGGATCAGGCAGTGCGGAAGCGATTGCCAACCGTGTAGGCCTAATTAAATCTCAGTTAGAGACAACAACATCTGACTTTGACCGTGAGAAATTGCAAGAACGTCTGGCTAAGTTAGCTGGTGGTGTTGCCGTTATCAAGGTTGGTGCTGCGACAGAAACTGAATTAAAAGAAATGAAATTACGTATTGAAGATGCCCTCAACGCAACTCGCGCTGCTGTTGAAGAGGGTATCGTTGCAGGTGGGGGAACTGCCTTGATTTCAGTCATCGAGAAAGTTCAAGCTCTTGAACTTGAAGGAGATAAGGCGACAGGACGTAACATTGTTCTGCGTGCCCTCGAAGAGCCTGTAAGACAAATTGCCTACAATGCAGGTTATGAAGGGTCAGTTATCATTGATCGTTTGAAAAACAGTTCAAAAGGAACAGGCTTCAATGCGGCTAATGGCGAATGGGTTGATATGATTGAAACTGGAATTATCGATCCCGTTAAAGTGACGCGTTCTGCCTTGCAAAATGCAGCATCGGTGGCTAGTTTAATTCTTACTACAGAAGCTGTTGTGGCAACTAAACCAGAACCTTCAGCACCAGCTATGCCAGCAGGAATGGATCCAAGTATGATGGGTGGCATGATGTAATTTACTCATAAGAACCTATTACAATAATAAAAGAGTCTGGGACAAATTGATCTGCCCCTCAAAAGTTAGACAATTTATATTTAGTTGAAGGATTGAGTTCTGTATTGTACAGGACTTAGTCCTTTTAACTTTATTTTGATTCTTTTATTATTGTAATAATAGATGTAGTCTGAGATAGCGTCTCTCAGCTCATCAAGTGATTTAAAGTTCTTCTCACATCCATAAAACATCTCAGATTTTAAAATGTCAAAGAATGATTCCATCATTCCATGGTCTAAGCTATTTCCTTTATGTGACATGGATGGTCTCGTGCCATGCTCTTCTAAGAACTGGTGGTAGCTGTTGTGTTGGTATTACCAACCTTGGTCACTGTGAAGAATTGTTCCCTGATAGGATTCTTCTGAGAGTGGGACAGATATAACTTCTGGTCACTAGCTGGAATAGAAACTCTGTGACATCTGTATAATATTTTTCAAGTGGTTTAGCCCTTTCAAATTGACGGTTAACTTGATTGTCAGCTTTCTTCCCAATTTCTCCCTTGTAGGAATTATAACGATGTTTAGGTCGACTTCTAGCTTTCAAACCGAGCTCTCTCATCAAGACTTGAACCTTTTTGTGGTTAATCACAAACTTCTGATTACGCAATTCAAGATGAATCCGACGATAGCCATACCGACCTTTGTGTTCTGCATAGATAGTTTTAATGACTTCTTTTAATTCCGCATTTTTATCTTCTGAAGATAGTCTTTTGACGTGGTAATAGTAAGTTGAACGCGATAGTTTCAGAACATCAAGTAACGCTGACAATGAAAATTCAGGAATCAGCCCTTGAGTGATTACTGTTGCTCTTTGAGTCTTGCTTCGCCCTTCAGACGGTATTCCCTTAGCTTTTTTAGCGCGGCATTCTCCGCTCTAAGGTATTCATTTTCATATTGAAGACGCTCCAATTCGGTCATCTCTTCTAGTTTTTTCTTTGATTTACATCCCATTTGTACAGGTCTCACTTTTGATTTCTCAAGAATAGTATACCCGTTTTCCTTGTATTGTGCTATCCAATTTGAAAGTATTCCCCAGTTAGCTAAGGCATAATCAAGTGACGTTTGAAGTTGAGAGTTTCCATCATTAAGGACCTTATTAATTATTTTCTGCTTCAACTCCTTAGAATAATAGCTATTCTTACCCTTCTTAACAATTTCAATACCATAACGATTTATTAATCGAATCACGTATTTTATTCCAGCTTCACTTACTGCAAATTGTTTAGATAAGAGAGAGTAAAGTAGATCTTTTTGGCGTAACTTATATAGTTGTACTTTGTCTTCGTAACTTAATTTCATAAGAAAAACACCTCAATCGTTAGATTTTTGGTTTAACTTTTGGGGTGCAGTTCATAAATTTTCAGACTCTTTTTAATTTTTCGTCAAATTACTTTGTAAAAGGCTAGTGGTTATGCTACAATCAAGATAAATATGTAGAAAAATTAAAAAATAGAGAGAGTCCACCTATGTTTAGGAATAAAAAACAAATTTTTAGCATCAGAAAAACACTTCTAGGAGTAGGAAGTGTTTTATTAGGTGTCATGCTGACAACTAATCTGGTTTCCGCTGATGAAACAGTAACAGTTGCTAATGTCACAGATACAACAACACTTATTGAAAAGGCTGCAACAACTGCTCCAGCCGATACGACGGTTGTGAACACCCCGACAACAGTAAGTCCAGTAATTACAGCAGCTGCAGTTGGGGATCCCGTTGTTACAGAAACAGTCATTGCAAGTCCAATTCGTTATGTAGCAGATAACACACAGCCAGTTGGCTACCAGTCTGTTCAAACGCAAGGAACATCTGGGAAACTAATTTATACAACAGTTAATGGAACGACGACAGTACAACGCATTGAACCAACTGAAACGGTTATTGTTATGGGAACAAAACCAGTAACAACTACTGTTGAAACGACACCAGCGACTACTGATTATAGCATTGATGTGACAAAGCCAGTTGGCACAGATGTGATTATTCCTGCGCAAGACGGAACTAAAACAACAACGATAACTAATACTATTCAAACAGAAACAACTGCTCCAACTAGTCCAGCTGTCTATTCAGAAGGCTATAAATGGATAGACCAACCATTTTATCATATAGATACGACGCAACCGTTACCGAGTGATCGCGTAGTCATTGATACCTTATTTGTGGATAGACCACCTTTAACAGCGGACTATAATACAAGTGAATCTACAGTTCGTGAGTTAGCTCAATTTAGTGAAAACTATATCTATGAATATCTAACCGTGACAAATCCTGATGGAACAACAACACAAACTAAATATGTTAGAACGATCACAGCTGAAATGTTAGATCCGACAGATACACAATTAAGAAGTTTACTGGGGTTGACGAATGATACTGACTTCTATTCTCGCCTGTTAACGACAGCTCAAGAAGATATGTGGACAGCATCTGCTCAGGATTATGGTGTAGAGATTGTTCCAGAAGATTTAACAACATCTGCTGACGATTTCTTGCGCTATGATAATAGCAATATTATTAATGATGCTTTTTATGCAGATATCAAGGCTGACTATCAACGTGCCTTGTTAGCGCAACAAGAGTTGACCGCTTTAGGAACCTGGACAAACCAGCAACAAGCTGATTTAGATAGGACAACGGCACAATTCCAATCTCTTACGCATCGTTATAATAATTACAAAGGTAGTATCTCTACGGCAATTGATTATAGCCACACCGCAACTATGACAGCCCAACAGAAAGCTGATTTTGAAGCAAAAATTCAAGCACTACCGTTAGAAATTCAACGTGTTCTAGGAAATATTGCCATCTATGATACTGAGATTCCTGGTATGGGATCTGGAACGTTAGGTTTAGCCAATTCTGCAACTCAATCAATTGATTTACTATATAATGCAAGTAATTCAGAACTGTTAGCGACACTCTTACATGAAATGACGCATATTATTGATTTTAAGAGTGGATTATATCAAGAAGTGACCGATAGAAATACAGATGGCACTATTGGAACAGTTCCTGCTTTATCTGATACGCAAGAATTTTTAGATATTTACCATACCTATTTTGATCGTAGTGATGTTTGGTCTTATTATAGAGATAATAGTGCAGAAGCCTTTGCAGAAGGCTTAAGTGAGTATATCATGCATCGATTATACGGCACGCCTTATGCAACGTATGTTCCAAATCCATATACAGGTGATGCTTATAATCCTGGGAATGGGACAGGTTACAGTCCATTTGCAGCAAGTGAGTTTTACTTTGCAAGTCTCTATAATAGATTATTTGACTACCCAAGAACTGCTAGTGTTGTACCATATGTAACAACTGTAACACAGATAGCTCCTGTAAATGGTCAGGTTATTTATGGAGCAAAGCCAACAGATTCATCTATAACAACGGCTTATAAAACTGTTTATGTTGCAGATCCTAATGAAGTCTATGATCCCACTGGACAGACTGATATCATTCAAGCAGGTGTTAAAGGTCAAACAGTTGTTAGAACAACATATGCCTTGGATGCCAATAATCAATTAGTTGCAACTGAAACAGTTATTTCTGATAAACCAGCACAAGATCAAATTATTACAAAAGGGACACAAGCAACAACAAGTGATTCAACAGTTGCAATTACAGTAGTCTATCAAGAAGTAACAGACAACTCCTTAGCTGATTGGCAAGTTAAAGTTGTAGATTCTGGTCAGGTAGGTCTTGTTAGAACAACTACAACTTATACTCTTGATCCTGTAACAGGGAGTATTACACCATCAACGACAACAGTAACAGTGACAACCATGCGTCCGATGCTTGTTCAATATAAAGTTGGTGCTGATAAAGTGACAACAATTGCTTACCAAACAGAATATGTTGCTGATAATAGTATTCCAGTTGGAACTCAAGTTGTTGTAACAGAAGGAACTAATGGTGGTTCAACCAGTAAAGTTGATACTTATAACTTTGTTCAAGATGGTGTTAATAGCCGCTTTGAGTCTATTACATATGCTGAACCAGTTATTGTAGCTGCACAGAATCGTGTCATCGCTGTAGGTAGTCAACCTTCACTAACAGATCAAGTTATTACAAAAACAATTACCTATCAGGAAGTGACAGACAATTCATTAAGTGATTGGGAAGTTAAAGTTGCTGATCAAGGTCAAGATGGACTGACACGTACAACAACTACTTATTCAGTTGATCCAAATACGGGAGTTTTATCATCTAGTTCCCAACTGGAAATGATGACTACTATGCGTCCAATGCTTGTTCAATATAAAGTAGGGGCTTTAAAAGTAATGCCAATCACTTTCCAAACAGAGTATCGAGATAATCCTACTTTACCATTAGGGACTCAGATTGTTTTGGCAGAAGGTAAAGATGGTAGTTCCGAAGCAAGAGTTGTGTCACATCAGTTTGTGGAAGATGGCGTAAAAAGTCATTTTACCTCTATTGAATATAGTAATCCGGTGATAATTGCTGCTCAAAATAAAATTATTGAAGTGGGATTATTCGTTCCCTCAACAAGTCCTGTTCTACAAGTTAATATGAAAGCTGCTAAGAAAGAAATGCGACCAAGTATGGCGTCTGTAGCTTTTAAACCAGCTAAGGAAGCACAGCTTCCAACAACTGGAGACAACTCCTCTAGTTTGTCAGCGATAATTTCAAGTGGTGTATTACTTGTAATGGGGTTAGCAATTTCAAAAAAATCAAAAAAAGACAGAAGCTAAAAGCTTAAGCTAATTTTAAGCTAGTCTGTCTATACTTAGGTTATTCCTAATTTATTCTTACACAAAAGAATACTTTCATAACCTCCTTAAAAGCACTTAAGTCTCCTTAAGTGCTTTTATTTTGTTAGCAGAGTCCTTTTGTCTTTTGCTGTTTTGTTGCATTCATTTTAAAAACCTCCCTTTAGTTAGCATAGCTATTTCTAAATCAATCATCATATTATTTAAAAAGGTTGTCTATTGCTGGATTATCTCCATATGTATCCACAGGTGTCTTGACACATGTAAATTGTTAACCTATAATAGTACTATCAATATGAAAGTAGGTTACCTGTGAATAGGATATTTAACAACCGTTGGACTTACTTGCCTCCGTTAGGAGCCAAAACCTTACCTATGTCAGCTTTATTATTAGCGATGGATGTGGTGCTTTATAAGCTTGCCTTTGGTCCGTCATATTTTCAAGTAAGTTTTGGATTTTTATCAATGGCTTTAATGGGTTATCTTTATGGTCCGATGTGGGCTGGATTCTTAGAAGTCTTGTCAACAACTATCAATTCAACACTTTTTGGAACTGGGAACTTTCATCCTATTTTTCTTATTACGGCATTTCTAGGAGGGGCCATTAATGGCATATTTCTCTATCGTAGTCAGCTTAGGTTAAGAAATATTTTTGTTGCTCAATTTTTGATACTTCTAGTAGTTAGCTTAATGATGAATTCTTGGTTTATTTCTATCGTTTATAAAGCTGACTTTAGTGCAGTGTTTTGGGGGAGATCCTTACGTAATGTATTTCTACTACCAATACATACTTTTCTAGGTCATACTTTCTTAAAAACTTTAGAAAATCGGCGTATTTTCCATAATTTATAATCACCATATAACTAAAACATACTGATATTAGAAGTGAGGGAAACTCCGTCGAGAGAAAGTACCTAGTCCTAATCTTAGTATGTTTATTTTTTCTTGTCTTTATACATAGCAAGTTTTTTAAAACTATGCTTAGCTCAAGAGATAGGGGAGATAGTTTTGTTTAATTAGTTTAAAATGTGTAGTTTGATATTTGCTATTAATAGTTGAAGTGGCAATCGACATATTTTTTACGAGAGTAGCCATCGCGTTCATTTCAATCACTTTCTGGTTGATTTTGTCATAACAGCAGTTGCGAGTTACTGATTTTTAGTGATTAAGTCGGTCTTTGATATAGAGTATTGTGATACTATCAAATTGTTCCATATGATCTCTTCATAGTGTGAGTTTTGTTGCTTTCATTATAGGTTAGATGGAACTTTTTCTATAAACAAAAGCCCCATAATCTCTTGGGTGCTTTTACCCACTGTAGAAATTATAGAGCTAGAATTCTTAGGTACTTTTATTGTTTATTTTTTAGTAGTCTTTTTGTCTTTTGATAGTTGTTTTTCCATTTTACTTTCAATTTCTTTTAGACGTTTGAAAACTTTTTCAGCACGGTCCATTGAAACTTGGTCAGCTTTTTCTTGCGCTGCTTTTGGATTAGTTTGTTGTAAGCCACTAACCTCTTTGTTTGTTTGATCTTGTTCAGACATCCAAGTTTTTTCCAATTCCTTCATTTCGTCAACTACTGATGTGCCAAATTTCTTAGGATATTTAGCAGCCATATCATTGATGTGTGAAATTGTCCAATACCAAGAATCTTTGTTGTATTTAGTGCTACTTTCTTGATAAGCTTTGTAAGTCTTAGTGATGTTTCCTAAATATGGAAGATATGGTGCATTCCGAGGGCTACCAATTGATAACCACATGACCCCACCACCAAGTTCTGCTGGAATATCATTTTTAAGTTGAAATACATGAGCTTCCATAACATTTGGATTAGAAATAGGATAAGCATAACCTTTGATAGCATCTTTCGATGTTGGTTTTCCTTTACCATCAAGTTCCATTTGATCCAGAGGCTTCAAATTCAAGCCTTCAAAACGGTTACGTTGCAATTTAATGGCATCTTCTAAAGAGAATTTCTTATCCGTACTTTGGAGTAATTCAAAGTTATCATCTTTGTAAGTGACCTTAGAATCAGGGTCTAGTGATTTGATACCTGAGAAGACACGTGACCTATTGGCATCATTCATTGGTGGATTGTACGATTGTGCAATATGAAATTGACCATTGACTTCTTTGTATGTTTTAGCTTCTTTAGCCAATTTTTCAACATCCCTTGAAGCAATAACGTTTTCTTTATCTGTGAAATCAACATGACCAAGATAGAATGTATTTGGGAAAACAGCAAATTTATCATCTGGGAATTTAATGGCTACGTATTGGTGACCCGATAAAATTTCCATGTACCAAATGCCGTCCTTATCAGCAATTGTTACGATATTTCCCTCAGCTGAGCCTTTTTCCTCTACGATTTTAGCAATTAATGCAATTCCTTCTTTAGCTGTTTTTACACTTGGTAAAATGACACTCGTCATTGACGATTCAGCAAGGCCATTTTTGACATAAGGATCTTTTTTCAGAATGTTATCATTTGCTGTTGCTGATACAGTTGCAGATATTGAGACACCATACTCATTCATTCCGGCTTCATCATAGACACCATCTTTGGGTGTGACATCAGGTACTGCAGTGTATTTGAACGAATGACTAGGTAATGGGTATTCAAATCCATTTGCCTGATCTTTCCATTTGGCCCCTGCTTTGTTATCTTTTGCTTCTCTCACAATAAACGTTTTATTGTGATTTGGCTCTAAATCCTCCGTACGTCCATAAAGTGTACTGCCGTCCGTAGTTAAATCTTTACCGATGATAAAACCAGTACAGGCATTAACGGAACTCTGTAAAGTGACTGCTGTTAACATTGCTACAGCTCCTAAAGTTATTTTTCTTTTGTTCATAGTGAACCTCCAAATAATTTATGCGAGCGCTTCCACGAGTATTATAATGTACTATCTATTATTTTTCAATAATATTGCTAAATAATATTATATTGTAAATTATCTAAATTTTGAGAGGATTCAAAGAAATGATTCATGATATTTTCCCCTCAAATTTCCCAATTACTTAGTTTAGATTTTGGTATAATAGAATTGAAAAACAGCGAGGTGATCAGATATGAAAAAAATATTTCAGAAAAAATGGGTAAAAATTAGTACAGGTATTTTGTTAACGTTATTGGTTTCATTAGTCGCTTTCGGCTCTTATCATTATTCAAAAGCAACTCTGATACATCAATACGTTTTAGCAAGAAGTAAAAAGCAAGGAACGGCTTTTGAAAATATGAAGGAATATTTAGTTTGGGCAGATACCAATAAAAAAGTAACGAATGACCAAGCTCAATATGCGGACTTTAAAAGGTTTGATCAGAGCCAATTAAAGAGTCAGGAAGATGATTTAAAAAATGCAACATCCGATGATGATTACTATGTTAAATTAGTCGGACGAAAATTTTTTATTTTTCCAGATTATAAGATAGCTGTTAAGCCAATTCAATTAGAAATAAAAACAAATGTTCCTTCAGTAGACATTATGCTTAATCGTAAACTTGTTGCAACCTCTAACTCAGATCATTTTTCTACAAAAATAAACCGACTCCCTGTTTCAGATTATGTTGCTAGCCTTGATGGACAATATAAAAATCGAGATATAAAAGTAAGTAAGTCATATGATCGCGGTTCAAATCTTATTGACTTGACAGTCACCTTTAAAAATTTTTCTGTAACGAGTAATTCCAAAGAAGGTGAACTCTTTGTTAATCAGAGTCCGATTGGAATGTTAAAAGATGGTAATTTTGAAGTCAAAGACTACCCAATGACAGAAACTGCGGACATTTATTTGAAGAAAGCTTTTTCTGATGGTGATGTCTTATCAAAAAAGGTTAAGTTAGCTGATATCAAAGAAAATGATAAGGTAGCCCTAGATTTTGAAAATCAATTAGATCAAGCCAAGGCTGGTCAGTATTTATTGTCAGTTTTTGATCAATTGATGATTTACAGTTCAAATCGACAAGACCCAGCAAATCTCGATAAGATTTTTGAAGGTGGTGCAAACAATGATTTTTATAAAGGGTTAAAAGAAAGTATCAAAGCTAAGTTGGAGACTGATAAGAGACTTGCTTCTAGCTTCGCCATTCCAAATGTTATTTTAAATGGACTTGCTCAAGTGGGGAAAGACTCTTTCTTAGTCGAATTCTTAGTTAGCTACGATTACACATATAATAAAGAAACGGATAAAGACAAGGGTTCATCAGGTCATGTGCTTCAAGACCTCAGCGGAAAATTTGTTTTGAAAAAATCAGGCAATACCTACCTTGTCAGTCAAAATGGAGCTAAAAGTATCAGTGTAACTAGTGAAAAAAACCAAATTAAAGAACCGTCCTTATTACCAGATGGGTTAGTTGGAACTTGGACAGGGGAAAGAGATGGTATCGCTTATACCTTAATCATTGCTCAAGATGGTACAGTGACGCGTAAAGTTGAGTACAAAGATCCAAAGAGACCGGATGAAAATAAGGTTGCTAAGATTACTAAATCAGAAGATAAATCTAATGGTAATTACCGGCTAACCTTTGCATCGCCAACTGACGGTTCGATTATGGTAATTGGAGGAGGAATTGGTGGGGCAAATGTCCAATATGCCTACGGAGTAAAACTATCTGGTGATAGTATGACACCAATCATTTGGCAAACAGGACTCAATTCAGAGTTTGATTTTAGTAAACCACTACCTGGTTTAACGTTGAAGAAACAATAAAAAAGTTAGGAAAAGATACTAGCCTCCAACTGAATTGGCTAGTGTCTTCCTAACTTTTTATTATACTAGTGCCTCAAAACTAGATGACTTAGCTTCTAAGGTGATGGCTTCTAGTGTTAAGGGGTGTACAAAGTGAAGCTGATGTGCATGAAGCATCAATCTTTCTTTACTTGGATGAGTTTGATATAAGGAATCACCCACAATTGGAAAGCCATGATGACTTAAATGGACTCTTATTTGATGAGTTCGTCCTGTTTCTAGTTGACAATTAACAAGGCTTTTACCATTTGGAAAAAAGTCTAATCTCGTAATATTGGTAACTGCTAATTGGCCTTTATTTGAATCAACGACACGTTTACGACGATCATGACGGTGTCTTCCGATTTTATCTTTATAGACAATCGTTTTTTTAGGAAAGTGACCGTTAACAAGAGCCCAATAGTCTCTGTGAATCTCTCTTTTTTCTAAAAGTCTATTCATAATTGGTAGGATAAATGGATTCTTAGCAAAGAGAATTGCACCACTTGTTTCTTTATCTAAACGGTGAATCACATAACAGGTTTTCTTGCAAAAAGCCGATACATGATTCAGAAGAGCTAATTCCTCAGGTTGGTTAGCATGTGTCTTCATCCCTTCTGGTTTATTAACCACGATAAGATGTTCATCTTCAAAAAGACAGTTGACTAAGGAGGCATCACCGAAAGGAATCAGTTTTTCAGGGTAGTCCTCAGAATCAAAAGTTAGACTAATAAGATCTCCTTTTTTTACAGGGCTTTGCCAATTGATGCTCTCATTATTAATGAGGAGATGTTTTTTAGTACGTAAGAGATGTCTGATCTTACGAGGAATCAAGAGTTTCTCTTCTAAAAGAGTTTTGATATTAGTATCAGGATACGGACTGGTAAATGAAACATTAAATCCTTGAGATGAGGTATTTTTAGTTTTCATTAAGCCAATCGTGATATTTTTCAACTAGGTTAATAGCCATTTGTGTCGCTAAAGCAGCTGAAAAAGCTTCCGTACCTTCACGCTCATCATTAGCAACTTCTAGACGTGTTTCATTATAAATAGCTTTTAAGCTCTCAGCAGATAATGTTTCTTTAAAAGCATCGAATTTTTTCATAAGTTCATTTCCTGTTCTTTTATCATTTCTTAAAGTGAAGTCTTCAAGTTATTGTTATTATAACATTTTTTGCTCCTGAGAATGCTTTTAATATATGATTGTGTGTAGGGATTAGTTATCTAGAAAACTAAGAAATATTACAAAGTAACAGTAAGGTTAAGAATTATACTTTTTTATAGGGCTTTTATCAATTTCTTGCTATAATATGATGTAATGAAATCTTAAATGAGGATAAAAGAAATGAAAAGTATAAGACGTTATGATGTGAATGAGGAACGGGCTCATACAGGATTAGTAGAAGCTGGGGACTTTTACTTTCTTAACTATTGTGTGGGTGAGATTGGTGCTCCTATTGAGGACCAAATTAATGGTGCTTTTGATGAAATGGAACGTCGTTTAGGATTAGTTGGACTAACACTCGAAGCTGTTGTGAAAGTGGACTGTCTCTTTCGAGATGTTTGGAATCTACCCAAAATGGAAAAAGTAATTAAAGAAAGATTTAATGGTAAATACCCTGCAAGAAAGTCAATCCAGACGGAATTTGCGCATCAAGGTGGATCAGAGGGGCTCCTCTTCCAAGTTGATGGTGTGGCCTATTCAAAGCCTTTTGTTATCCCAGGAGAATAGTTAAAATTTTACCATAGTGGTATGTATACAGTATGACATTTTTAGAATTATTGCAAAAAAAGTTTACTCCAAAACGTTATCAGGAGAAACAAAGAGAAAAAAATCAAACCAATTTTGTTAACGATAATCAAGCTTATCAAGATCAAAGCCATTTAACAGAAAAAGATCAAACAAACATAGCCAGACCAACTCAAACGCGTTTTAAACGAAGTCGCGATGAGGGTGAGATTCAGAAAACTCAGCCTAAGTGGTTCAGAAAACTAGAAACCTATTTCCCCTCTCCGCAGCACCCCATTAGACGATTTTGGCGTCGTTATCACATTGGGAAAATACTTCTTATTGGAGTGAGTTTGCTTGTCTTGATTTTTGGCTCTTATCTATTTTACCTGTCTAAAACTGCTAAAGTATCAGATTTGCAGAATGCTTTGAAGGCTACAACTGTGATTTATGACAAAAAACATGAGTATGCAGGCTCGTTATCTGGACAAAAAGGGACCTATGTTGAACTAGATGCAATTTCTGATAATATGGAAAAGGCCGTCATTGCTACTGAGGATAGAACTTTTTATACTAATGATGGGATCAACCTGAAGCGTTTTTTATTGGCGGTATTTACATTGGGGCGTTTTGGTGGTGGCTCAACCATTACACAGCAATTAGCTAAGAATGCCTATTTATCGCAAGATCAGACCATTAAGCGAAAAGCCAGAGAATTTTTCTTAGCTTTGGAGTTAACCAAAAAATACAGTAAAAATGAGATTCTCACCATGTACCTCAATAATTCTTACTTCGGGAATGGGGTTTGGGGGGTCGAAGACGCCAGTCAAAAGTATTTTGGGACAAGCGCAGCTAATTTGACTCTTGATGAAGCAGCAACCCTAGCAGGTATGCTAAAAGGTCCAGAAATATATAATCCCTACTATTCAGTTGAGAATGCGACAAAACGCCGGAATACAGTCTTATCTGCTATGGTTGATGCTGGTAAAATTACAAGTGCTCAGGCAAAAGAAGCGGAGCAAGTTGGTATGGGCGACCGATTAGACAATACCTATGTCGGAAAATCAGATGATTATAAATATCCATCCTATTTTGATGCAGTAATTAACGAAGCGTCAGCAACCTATGGTATTTCTGAAAAAGATATTGTAAATAATGGTTATAAAATTTATACGGAATTGGATCAGAATTATCAAACAGGTATGCAAACGACCTTTAACACAGCTAGTTTGTTTCCTATTTCAGGACAAGATGGTTCTTCTTCACAAGGGGCTAGTGTTGCATTAGATCCCAAAACAGGTGGAGTTCGAGGTCTTGTTGGTCGTGTTAATAGCAATGGGAAACAAGGTTTTAGAAGCTTCAACTATGCTACTCAGGCTAAGAGAAGTCCAGCCTCAACAATTAAACCTCTCATTGCCTATACACCAGCTGTTGCTTCGGGCTGGTCGATTGACAAAACGTTACCCAATATGGTAAGAGATTTTGATGGTTACAAGCCACACAATTATGGAAATTTTGAATCTGAAGATGTTCCAATGTATCAGGCTTTAGCCAATTCTTACAATATTCCAGCAGTAGCGACTGTCAAAGAACTGGGTATTGATAAAGCAAAAGAGTATGGCAAAAAATTTGGTCTAAATATGAGTTCTGCCCCAAATGAATTAGGGATATCATTGGGTGGAAACGTTACTACGAATCCTTTAGAGATGGCTCAAGCCTATTCAACTTTTGCTAATCATGGTGTCATGCATACAGCACATTTTATTACTAAAATAGAGACAGCTAGTGGCAAAGTGATAAAGGTTCATAAAGACCAATCCAAACGAGTGATTAGTCGTTCAGTCTCTGATAAGATGACAAGTATGATGCTTGGAACATTCTCAAATGGTTCAGCTATTAATGCTAATGTCTATGGATATACTTTAGCTGGTAAAACAGGGACTACAGAAACAGATTTTAATCCGAATTTATCTGCAGATCAATGGGTTATTGGTTATACACCAGACGTTGTTATCAGTCAGTGGATTGGTTTTAACAAAACTGATGAAAATCATTATTTAACAGGATCTAGTGCTGGAACTGCTTCAACTATTTTTTCAACACAAGCCTCTTATATTTTACCTTATACAAAGGGTAGCCGATTTGAAGTTGATAATGCCTATGCCCAAAATGGCATTTCAGCAGTCTATGGTATCAATGAGACAAATACAGAGACGGCACGTGATTCACAAGACATTATTGATAGTATCCGTAAGTCTGCAGAAGATGCATCGAAATCAATTTCTGATGCTGTTGATAATTATGGGCTTAGGGAAAAAGCTAAGAGCCTTTGGGATGGCGTTATAGACTATTTCAGATAACTTGCGTAAATAATAAAATCATGTTAGAATAATCTCTACGGAGGCGTTATGGCACAGAAAAAAGCAAGCCTAGCGTGTGTGGATTGTGGAAGCCGAAACTACTCAATTGCGGTTAGTAGTACGCCAAAACCGACACGACTAGAGGTTAATAAATTTTGTAAACATTGTAAGAAATATACCTTACACAAAGAAACACGTTAGAGGAGAGCCTGATGGGATTTATCAGTGGTATTTTTAATGTTTTAAAAGATACAACATGGCCAAATAGAAAACAACGTTGGAAAGATTTTATATCAGTACTTGAGTACACTGTTTTCTTTACTGTTATTATCTTTATCTTTGACCAATTACTATCAAAAGGTATCTTAAGCATTATTAATTATTTTTAAAAATAATAATGAAGATTTGGTCTTTAGGCCAAGTCTTTTTTCTTGTCTAACCTTCAAATGATTGACAGACTACAGTTCATCAATTATAATGAAACTAACGAAATCATTCCAAAAGCCGCCAAAGGCTTTTTTCTGATGAAAGGAAATTTTATGTTAGATTCTTTTGATAAAGGTTGGTTTGTACTGCAAACTTACTCAGGTTACGAAAACAAAGTCAAAGAAAACTTATTATTACGTGCACAAACTTATAATATGTTAGACAACATTTTACGCGTTGAAATTCCAACACAGACAGTAAATGTTGAGAAAAATGGTCAAAGTAAAGAAATTGAAGAAAATCGATTCCCAGGTTATGTACTAGTTGAAATGGTCATGACAGATGAAGCGTGGTTTGTCGTGCGTAACACACCGAACGTAACTGGATTCGTAGGGTCGCATGGAAACCGTTCAAAACCAACACCATTGTTAGAAGATGAAATTAGAGCAATCTTACTTTCTATGGGACAAACTGTTGATGTCTTTGATACTAATATCAAAGAAGGTGACGTTGTTCAAATCATTGATGGTGCTTTCATGGGTCAAGAGGGACGTGTTGTTGAAATTGAAAATAATAAAGTCAAGCTGATGCTTAATATGTTTGGATCAGAAACAATTGCTGAAGTTGAACTCTATCAAATTGCAGAGCTATAAAAATAGTCTATCAAAACAAGATTACGGGAGTGATCTTGTTTTTCTATTTTTTTGTTACACATTTCAATACTTTAAATCAAAATTAACTTTAAAAGAGTATTCATTATAAAGCTATTGTTTTACTTTTAAAATTATAATGAATCGAATCTAATAGTGTATGCAAAACCAATACCTTATTTTATTATATTTTCAGCAACTACGATTCCTTGTTTGTGGAAGATGTATCGCGAGGCTGACTGACAGATTAGTATTTTACTCCAATGAGAATAGTGATGGAAGGGAACGCATACTTGGACATATTATAACTAAATTATAGTTGCCTTTTGTTGGTTACTCAATATTTTAATTAGATATCAAAAAAATGAATTTAACTTAATGCCAAGATTATATTGACTTAATAAATTAACTAAAATATAATAGAAATATTATTGTATAGAACGCCTATAGTAAATAGTCGTAAAATAAGGAGTTTGTAATGAAAGTGAATGAAAACATAAGATACTACCTCAGACAATCAGCTTACGGATTAGTGTCTGTCTCAGCAGCCTTTCTAATTGGAAGTGCCACAATCTCAGCGGATGAAGTAGGTAGCGTTGCAGTAGGGAATACTCAAAGTTATGCGGGGATTCCTGAAGGAGTGGATGATAGGTCGGAAGTATCTGCTGCAGAGAGTCAACGTGATAAATTATGGCAAAAGCTTGCATATGCTGACTTACGAGATCATATAGATAGAAAAGTAGTTGAAGAATTAAAGGACCAACTAAAAAAAGTTGAACTAGACGTTTCAAAAATTTCGGCACTTGAAAAAGCTTTTGAAGCTGCCAAATTATCATATTTTAAGGAAAATAAAGATTTTACTACTAAGGCTATTGAATCAGCAGAAGAATTAACAGAGCAACAAAAGAAATCACTTCTTGAAAAACTATCAGTAATAAATAGTTTTAGTGAATTGGCTGCAATTGTTGAAAATGCTAAGGCTTTTGAAATTGCAAATGAAACTCTAGTTGAATCAGAACATGAAGAAGTAGCCCCTCAAGTGGATAAACATTTAGAAGAAGGCAAGCCAATGGCCCCAGAGGTTGAGGTGCCTGCGAAACCAGAAAGAGAAGAAGTAGTCCCTCAAGTAGATAAACATTTAGAGGAAGGCAAGCCAATGGCCCCAGAGATTGAGGTACCTGTGAAATCAGAAAGAGAAGAAGTAGCTCCAACTGAAATGTCTAAATCTGAAGATGAGAATAATTCAGATGGTAAAGTTTCTGTAGCTAAAGCTGATTCGCTAAAAGCAGTGGCACCGAAAGCTGAAAAGAAAGTAGCTAACATGTTGCCAAGTACTGGTGATTCAAATGGTGTAGCCCTTAATGCAGCAGTATTATCAATCATTGCTGGATCAGCTATGCTTGCTTATGGTATTAGTCGTAAAAAAGAAAATTAAAACGTGTTTGTTGACCAAAGGTGAGGTAAAAACTCATCAGAGATTGAAGCATAGGTTGGTTATAGCCTGATTCTTCAATCTTTTTTGTTTTTCTATTAGTGATAAGTCAGTTTAGGTTTGCCTGATAATTCTCTTTTTTAGAGCTGAGACGAGTTCAGATAGGAACTTATGTTTTAAAAATATGTCATTTATTAAAGCCTTAAATCGTGCTATAATAAGAAGACTAGACTTTTTACATGGGAGAATTCACATGACAACTTATAATCACAAAGAAATAGAACCTAAATGGCAGGCCTACTGGGCAGCTAACCAAAGTTTTAAAACTGGAACTGACAAAAACAAACCAAAATTCTATGCTTTGGACATGTTCCCATACCCTTCAGGAGCTGGGCTTCACGTAGGACATCCAGAAGGTTACACAGCGACTGATATCTTGAGCCGCTTCAAACGTTCTCAAGGCTATAATGTCCTTCACCCAATGGGTTGGGATGCTTTTGGACTGCCTGCTGAGCAATATGCCATGGATACAGGTAATGACCCAGCTGAATTTACAGCAGAGAACATTGCTAACTTCAAACGCCAAATAAACGCCCTCGGCTTCTCATATGACTGGGACCGTGAAGTCAATACAACGGATCCTAATTATTACAAATGGACACAATGGATTTTTACTAAGCTGTATGAAAAAGGTTTAGCCTATGAAGCTGAAGTAGCGGTCAACTGGGTGGAAGAATTAGGGACTGCTATCGCCAATGAAGAAGTGCTACCAGATGGTACTTCTGAACGTGGAGGATACCCAGTTGTGCGCAAGCCGATGCGCCAATGGATGTTGAAAATCACTGCTTACGCTGAACGCTTATTAGAAGATCTAGAAGAAGTTGATTGGCCAGAATCAATTAAAGATATGCAGCGCAACTGGATTGGTAAATCAACAGGAGCAAATGTTACCTTTAAAGTTAAAGACTCAGACCAAGACTTTACAGTCTTTACAACTCGTCCAGATACTTTATTTGGAGCTACTTACGCTGTCTTAGCACCGGAACATGCTATGGTTGAAGCCATAACAAGTCCTGAACAGGCACAAGCAGTAGCCGACTACAAACGTCAAGCAAGTTTGAAATCTGATTTAGCTCGTACAGATCTTGCTAAAGAAAAAACAGGTGTTTGGACTGGTTCTTATGCCATTAACCCTGTTAATGGCAAAGAAATGCCAATCTGGATTGCTGACTATGTCCTTGCTAGCTACGGTACTGGGGCTATAATGGCAGTCCCAGCGCATGATGAACGTGATTGGGAATTTGCAAAACAATTTAACCTAGACATCATTCCTGTTCTTGAAGGTGGTGACGTTCAAGAGGCACCTTATACAGAAGATGGTCTGCATATCAATTCAGAATTCCTTAATGGCTTGGAAAAAGCTGATGCTATTGAAAAAATGGTTTCTTGGCTTGAAGAAAATCAAGTTGGTAATGAGAAAATTACCTACCGTCTTCGTGACTGGCTATTTTCACGCCAACGTTATTGGGGTGAACCCATTCCAATTATCCATTGGGAGGATGGCACATCAACGGCGGTTCCAGAACAAGACTTACCATTGGTTCTTCCTGTAACTAAAGATATTCGTCCTTCAGGAACTGGTGAATCACCATTAGCCAACCTAACTGACTGGTTGGAAGTTGTTCGCGAAGATGGTGTCAAAGGCCGTCGTGAAACCAATACCATGCCACAATGGGCAGGGTCAAGCTGGTATTACCTCCGTTATATTGACCCACATAATGATCAAGCTATCGCTGACTCAGAACTTTTAAAACAGTGGCTACCAGTTGATATCTATGTTGGTGGGGCAGAACATGCCGTTCTTCACTTGCTTTATGCCCGTTTCTGGCACAAGGTTCTCTATGATTTAGGTGTTGTACCAACTAAAGAGCCATTCCAAAAACTCTTTAACCAAGGAATGATTTTAGGAACAAGCTACCGTGACCACCGTGGTGCACTTGTTGCAAGTGACAAAGTTGAAAAACGTGATGGCTCATTCTTTAACATTGAAACAGGTGAAGAGCTCGAACAAGCACCAGCTAAAATGTCTAAATCACTCAAAAATGTTGTTAATCCTGATGATGTGGTTGAACAATACGGCGCGGATACCCTTCGCGTTTATGAAATGTTCATGGGCCCACTTGATGCCTCAATTGCATGGTCAGAAGAAGGCCTTGAAGGAAGCCGTAAATTCCTTGATCGCGTTTATCGTTTGATTACAAGCAAGACGATTGTTGCGGACAATAGCGGAGCCCTTGACAAGGTTTACCACGAAACAGTCAAAGCAGTAACAGAACAAATCGACAGTTTGAAGTTTAATACTGCCATTGCTCAGTTGATGATTTTTGTTAATGCAGCCAACAAGGAAGATCAATTATTTATAGACTATGCCAAAGGCTTTGTCCAATTAATTGCACCATTTGCACCGCACTTGGGTGAAGAATTATGGCAAGTCCTAACAAGCTCCGGTCAGTCATTGACGCATGAGGCTTGGCCAATTTGGGATGAGTCAAAATTAGTTGAAAACGATGTCGAAATTGTTGTTCAAATTAAAGGTAGGGTTAAGGCTAAGTTAGTTGTTGCTAAAGACTTACCAAAAAACCAATTAGAGGCTATCGCTTTATCAAATGACAAAATCCAAGCTGAAATTGCTGGTAAAGAAATCATTAAGGTCATAGCTGTACCAAACAAATTAGTCAACATTGTTGTAAAATAAGTAAAAAAACACATCATGTGTTTTTTTGCTATAATGACCAGTCAAGCAAGGGGGGAAGCCAGATGAAGTTAGTCTTGGCCATTGATTCTTTCAAAGGATCAGCAAGTTCAAAAGCCTTAAATCAAGCCAGTTTAGCGGCAATCAAAAAAGTAATGCCTTTAGCCTGGGTTGAAACTTTTACTATTGCAGATGGTGGCGAGGGGACACTTGATGCTTTAAACGACCATCTAGATGGTCAATTAGTTTCTGTTCAAACAGTCGATTTGATGGGGCAAAAAATTCAGGCGGATTACTTGCTAGTTGACCAAACAGCTATTATTGAATCAGCTAAAGTAATTGGCCTGGACAAGATTAGTCCAAGCCCAGAAACCTTTGCTAAGGCAAGTAGCTATGGGCTAGGAGCCCTAGTCAAAGATGCTGTGTCGCGTGGATGTAAAGAAATTCTGATTGGATTGGGTGGAACGGGTACCTCTGATGGTGGGTTTGGTTTCCTTAAAAGTCTTGGTTTTAACCCTGAGACTTGTCAACTGGAATCCGACATTGACTTTAGCCAGCTAACCTTAATTGGCTTAGCTGATGTGACTAATCCTTACTATGGTCCAAATGGCTTTGCTCCAATCTTTGGTCCGCAAAAAGGTGGGAATCAAGAGGAAATTGCAGCAATGGACAGTATAGCTTGCGCTTTTGCCAATAGAATTAAAGAGCAAAGGGGGATGGATTTGCAATCCATAGCTGGCGCAGGTGCAGCTGGGGGACTTGGCGCAGCCATTGCCGTCCTTGGCGGGCAAATCAAACCCGGATTTGAGACCATTGCACAAATGATTAGGCTAGAGGAGTCAATCATGAGAACGGATTTGGTGATTACTGGTGAAGGAAAGTTGGATGGGCAAAGTCAGGCAGGGAAAGTACCGGTAGCTATCAGTCGACTGGCTAAAAGCTTCAACAAGCCAACTATTGCAATTTGTGGGGTCATTGAAGATAGTCCAGAACTGGATCAACTATTCACAGCAACTTTCTCAATTCAAAGAGAATTTTTAGATCTCAATCAAGCCATGTCTACTGAGAAAACCCTGTCTAACTTAGAAAGAACCATGACAAATATCATGAAGGCACGTTATTGGAGGGAGTAAGGGATGGCTAATAGATTTAATGAGAAAGCAGCTACTTTTGACTCAGAGCGTCAGTTGGCTTTAGCTGATAAATTTAGCAAGGCTATTGCAGAACGACTAGGTGATAAGCATCTAAACCACTTCTTAGATTTTGGTGGGGGAACGGGCAATTTAGCAATAGCCTTAGTTAATCATTTTGAGCAGGGGATAATTGCTAATATCAGCCAGCCCATGTTAGATCAAGCGCAGAAGAAAATTTCAGAGTCTTCTTAGTCTGACATCATATCTCGGATGTCGACCGTGTCTTAGGCCAATTAATTTCCGCCTTAGAGACAGGTAGTAGTTTCTTTGTAATTGATTTTTATATGGAATAACCGAATACTACTTCGTTAAAAAGACAAATTATCTCATTGATAGTTTGTCTTTTTCTTATCTTAAAAATCATTAAGTCTAATTTTGAACACTGGGCTGTGTGATACTTGGTCTTTTTTAAAACGCTTACACAAATTATAATGAATATGTAAATAAAATAATTAATAACTTGAAAAGAGGTAGTCGTCATGGAATTCTTCCTAGCTCCCCTAAACTGGTTCTCGCAAAATATTTTGCAGAACCCAGCGTTTTTTGTAGGTCTGTTGGTTTTAGTTGGATACCTGCTATTGAATAAACCAATTCATGAGGTGTTTGCTGGCTTTATTAAAGCGACAGTTGGGTATTTAATTTTAAACGTCGGAGCAGGTGGTTTGGTTACTACTTTCCGTCCGATCTTAGTTGCCTTAGCTGAGAAGTTTAAATTAGAAGCTGCTGTTATTGATCCTTATTTTGGACTAGCTGCTGCCAATACAAAATTGGAAGGCATGGGATTTATCAGCGTTGCGACAACTGCATTGTTAATCGGTTTTGGAGTCAATCTGTTATTGGTAGCCCTTCGTAAGGTTACAAAAGTTAGAACCTTATTTATCACAGGTCACATCATGGTACAACAAGCGGCGACTATTTCAGTCTTTGTACTTCTACTTATCCCACAATTCCAAAATGCATTTGGTGCATGGGCTGTCGGGATTATCTGTGGTCTCTACTGGGCTATCAGTTCAAATATGACTGTTGAAGCAACACAACGGTTAACTGGTGGAGGTGGCTTTGCCATTGGTCACCAACAACAATTTGCTATTTGGTTTGTTGATAAAATTGCTCCAAAATTTGGTAAAAAAGAAGAAAATCTTGATAATTTGAAATTACCAACTTTCTTAAACATTTTCCATGATACAGTGGTTGCATCTGCAACTTTGATGCTTGTCTTCTTTGGAGGTATTTTAGCTCTCCTTGGACCAGAAATCATGTCAAATGTTAAATTAATTGGACCCGGAGCTTATGTGCCAGTTAAACAAGCCTTCTTTATGTATATCTTACAAACATCATTAACCTTCTCAGTTTATCTCTTTATCTTGATGCAAGGTGTTCGTATGTTCGTTGCTGAATTGACTAATGCTTTCCAAGGCATTTCAAATAAACTTCTACCGGGCTCATTCCCAGCAGTAGACGTTGCAGCTTCTTATGGATTTGGCTCATCAAACGCAGTACTATCAGGGTTTGCTTTTGGTTTGATTGGTCAGTTAGTAACAATTGCTTTGCTTGTTATCTTTAAAAATCCAATTCTAATTATCACAGGTTTCGTTCCAGTATTCTTTGATAATGCAGCAATTGCTGTCTATGCTGATAAACGTGGTGGCTGGAAAGCAGCTGTTGCCCTATCATTTATCTCAGGTATTATTCAGGTAGCCCTTGGAGCTGTTGCAGTAGGCTTACTTGGTTTAGCTGGTGGTTATCATGGAAATATTGACTTTGAGTTCCCTTGGTTAGCTTTTGGATATATCTTCAAATACCTTGGAATTATTGGCTATGTGCTTGTTTGTCTCTTCTTCTTAGCTATTCCTCAACTACAATATGCAAAAGCTAAAGATAAAGAAGCTTACTACCGTGGTGAGGCTCAATAATATCTGATCATGGAGAAAGGGCTTAGTTTAGAGTGAACAATGGGTAATTATTGCCCGCATTCTTAAACAAAAGTGTCTGTCCTATCTCACTATTTTTAATAAATCAATTACATCAACTTAAATATATTATGACAAAAAAGGAGAATACAATGGTTAAAGTTCTTACAGCTTGTGGAAACGGTATGGGATCATCAATGGTGATTAAAATGAAAGTTGAAAATGCCCTTCGTCAATTAGGGGTAACAGATATCCAATCTGCTTCTTGTTCTGTTGGAGAAGCAAAAGGTTTGGCAGCTGGCTATGATATTGTTGTAGCATCAAATCACTTAATTCATGAACTTGATGGACGTACTAAAGGGCATTTAGTTGGTTTAGACAATTTGATGGATGATAAAGAAATAAAAGAAAAGTTACAAGCCGTTTTATAATTATCACAAAAGTGAAGAGACAAGAGTTGATAACAAGAGTCAACTCTTTCTCTTTAATACGAATAGATAAGCAGGGCTAATTCTTGATAATCTCAGGTTTTGGCTTAGAAAGAGAGAAAAGAATATAAATGAACTTAAAGCATACTTTTATCGCAAATGATTCCATTCGACTAGGACTTAGTGCAGAGACTTGGCAAGAAGCTGTCAAATTGTCGGTTGATCCCTTAATTGCGAGTGGTGCAGTTACTGAAGAATATTATCACGCAATTATTGAATCAACTGAAGAATATGGTCCCTATTATATCTTAATGCCTGGTATGGCAATGCCTCATGCAAGACCAGAAGCTGGCGTTCAAAAAGATGCCTTTTCATTAATCACCTTAACCAAACCCGTCACATTCTCTGACGGAAAAGAGGCGCAAGTTATCCTTGCATTAGCAGCAACTAGTTCAGCAATCCATACATCTGTTGCAATTCCTCAAATTATTGCCTTATTTGATTTAGACAATTCTATCCAACGGTTGGTAGATTGTAAAACAAAAGAAGAGGTCCTTGCATTAGTGGATGAATCTAAAAATAGTCCTTATCTAGAAGGGTTAGATTTAGAGAGTTAATCAGGAAATAAGATTGAAAAAATAGAAAGATGTCACAAGTGGATGTTCTGACGAAAAGGGGAATAGCCCCTAAGAGTATCATGATGGTGACAGGAGGTATTAATAACATGTCTAAACATATTCCAAATTTACAAGTTGCATTAGATCATTCTGATTTACAAGGAGCTGTTAGCGCAGCTGTTTCAGTGGGTCATGAGGTGGATGTTATTGAAGCAGGAACAGTTTGTTTACTTCAAGTTGGAAGTGAATTAGTAGAGGTTCTACGTAGTCTTTTTCCTGACAAGATTATTGTGGCGGACACCAAGTGCGCAGATGCTGGTGGCACTGTTGCTAAAAATAATGCTATGCGTGGTGCGGATTGGATGACTTGTATTTGCTGTGCAACTATTCCTACAATGGAAGCAGCTTTAAAAGCGATTAAAGAAGTCCGTGGTGATAGAGGAGAAATCCAAATAGAACTCTATGGTGATTGGACTTTTGAGCAAGCTCAATTATGGTTGGATGCGGGAATTTCACAAGCAATCTACCATCAATCACGTGATGCCCTACTTGCTGGTGAAACTTGGGGTGAAAAAGACTTAACAAAAGTTAAGAAATTAATTGACATGGGCTTCCGTGTTTCAGTTACTGGTGGATTAGATGTCACAACCCTATCACTCTTTGAAGGAGTTGATGTTTTCACTTTTATTGCTGGTCGTGGCATTACAGAAGCAGCAGAGCCAGCTGTAGCAGCGCGTGCTTTTAAAGACGAAATTAGACGTATTTGGGGGTGAGCTGATGAGCCGTCCAATTGGAATTTATGAAAAAGCAACGCCAAAGCAGTTTACTTGGTTAGAGCGACTTGAATTTGCTAAAGAGTTAGGTTTTGACTTTGTTGAGATGTCTGTTGATGAGTCAGATGAGCGTCTAGCAAGGTTAGATTGGACCAAAGAAGAACGTTTAGATTTAGTAAAGGCTATTTATCAGACGGGTATCCGAATTCCGACTATTTGTTTTTCAGGTCATCGACGTTATCCTTTAGGATCAAATGATCTTGAAAGCGAAACAAAATCTCTTGATTTAATGAAAAAATGTATAGAACTAGCTCAAGACCTAGGGGTAAGAACGATACAATTAGCTGGTTATGACGTTTATTATGAAGAAAAATCACAGGAAACACGTGCGCGGTTTATTAAAAACTTACGTCAAGCCTGTGACTGGGCTGAAGAAGCACAAGTCATTCTAGCTATTGAAATTATGGATGATCCTTTTATCAACTCCATCGAAAAATATTTAGCTGTTGAAAAGGAAATTGACTCTCCTTACCTATTTGTTTACCCAGATACAGGAAATGTTTCAGCCTGGCATAATGACTTATGGAGTGAATTTTATAATGGGCACCGTTCCATTGCAGCGCTTCATTTGAAGGATACTTATCCAGTAACAGAGAAATCAAAGGGACAATTTAGAGATGTACCTTTTGGTCAAGGGTGTGTTAATTGGGAAGAGATGTTTGCAGTCATTAAAAAGAGCAATTATAATGGGCCATTCTTAATTGAAATGTGGTCTGAAAATTGTGAGACTATTGAAGAGACTCGTCAAGCTATCAAAGAGGCACAAGAGTTTCTTTACCCATTAATTGAGAAAGCAGGTTTGAAGTAATATGGTCAAAACGTTAAGTGAGATGCGTCAACGTGTCTGTGAAGCAAATAAATCATTACCAGAACACAATCTTGTCAAATTTACTTGGGGAAACGTTTCTGAAATTTGTCGTGAATTGGGCCGAATTGTCATTAAACCTTCTGGTGTTGACTACGACCAACTGACGCCAGATAATATGGTTGTTACTGACTTAGATGGTCATATTATTGAAGGAGACTTAAATCCTTCTTCAGATTTAGCGACCCATGTACAGCTTTACAAAGCTTGGCCAGAAATTGGTGGTATTGTTCACACACACTCAACTGAGGCTGTTGGTTGGGCACAAGCTGGTCGAGATTTACCGTTTTATGGAACGACACATGCAGACTATTTCTATGGTCCAGTACCTTGTGCTCGCTCCTTGTCTTCTCAAGAAGTTGAAACAGCCTATGAGAAAGAGACCGGTCAAGTTATTATTGAGGAATTTGCTAAACGTGGTTTAGATCCCCTGGCTGTTCCAGGTATTGTTGTTCGAAATCATGGGCCATTTACTTGGGGTAAAACACCTGAACAAGCAGTCTATCATTCTGTTGTTTTAGAAGAAGTAGCTAAAATGAATCGTTTAACTGAGCAGATCAATCCAAGGGTTGAACCGGCTCCTAAGTATATTATGGATAAACATTATTTGCGAAAACATGGGCCAAATGCCTACTATGGACAAAAAGGGCAACTGCACTGATTTGATAAAACTAAAATCAATCACCAATTTACTATAAAAAAGTTGACTTCGAAGGTAGGATTGAAACCAAGGATTTCACTAGTTATAGGAAATGTGTAACAATTGTACCATTTGATGTTAAGGTGGTAATGTCAAGTTATTCTTGTCATCGTTTACTCTTATAGAGAAGAGATGTGATTAAATGTTTGTTAACCATTGTTTGAGGTGACCTAGTCGCCTCAACCTTTTTTTGGTATAATGGCAATGTTTTCTCTTTATGAACAACTATAGAGACACAAAAAAAGAGTATTGAGTGTGGGGGATGTCACCAATGTTACTGGATAAAAAAAGCTATGACCTTTTATCTTACTTAATTAAGTTGGAGAAAGCTGAGACTGTTATGACCATTTCACAGTCTTTAGAACAATCTCGAAGAAAAGTCTATTATCACTTAGAGAAAATTAATGAGGCTTTGCCAGATTCAGTAGCTCAGATTGTATCATTACCACGCATTGGTATTTTATTAAATGCCCAACAAAAAAAAGCTTGCCAATTATTATTGCAGGATGTAGATGATTACAACTATGTCATGAAAAGTGATGAGCGAATGAAACTATCAGCCATTTACATTGTTGTTTCAACAAAAAGGGTAACAATAGACCGTCTAATGCAACTTAATGATGTCTCAAGAAATACAGTATTAAATGACTTAAATGAACTGAGAAACCTCCTAGCAAGTAAGGAATATTCTATTCAATTGCATTCTACAAAAACGAGAGGCTACTATTTTGAATGTCATCCCTTATCATTTATTCAGTTTTTATATAAATTACTGGATTCTATCTATCATGGGAAAAATTCGACTTTCATTGATTATTTTGATCATAAACTGGCAAAAACCTTAGAAACAACGACCTATTTTTCAAAGGAAGTTGGTCAATTTTTAAATGCTTACTTACCTGTATCACAGGCAAATTTGGGGAAACGAATCAACAGTCAAGATAGCCAATTTATGATTCAAATATTACCTTTTATCCTACTTAGCTACCGAAATATGCAGTACAGCAATGATGTGAAGGAATCGTTACGAAAAGATTTTAATCTCATCTGGAAACGCAAGGAATATTATATTGCCAAAGATTTGGCCAAAGAACTCTTTAATCACTTTAAACTTCATTTAGATGATATTGAAATTGGCTTGGTAGCCATGCTGATGCTATCTTTCCGGAAGGATAAAGACAATCATGTTGAAAGTCCTGACTATGATGCTATGCGTGTCACTTTGCGACATTTTCTAAATGCTTTAGAAGATCGTTTTGATTTAAAATTTACTCATAAAAGTGATCTTATTAGACAGTTAACAACCCACTGTAAGGCATTAATTTATAGAAAAACTTATGGTATCTCATCGGTAAACCCCTTAACCAAGCATATTAAATATAAATATGAACAATTGTTTAATATGACACAAACCTGTACTTCGATTTTAGAAGAAGCATGGCATCTCAGTCTATCTGAAGATGATATTGCTTATTTGACAATTCACTTAGGTGGTGAATTAAGAAACAGTCAAAAAAAATTAAAGGCGTCTTCAGTAGTGATTGTGTCAGATGACGGGATAGCCTTGCAAAAGTTACTGTATAAGCAGTGCCAACAATACCTCATTAACAGTCAAATAGAAGCTGTTTTAACGACTGAACAATTTCAGAGTATTAGTGATTTATTGACAGTTGATTTTGTAGTGACAACTAGTGAAGGCTTAGAAAGTCTATTTCCTGTTTTAGTTGTTAATCCGATTTTAACAGATGAAAATATAGTCGTTCTTTTACGAACTACTAGGAAAGGCTCAGTAACTGAACATCTTTATTTTTCAGAACACCTTGAAAAAACAATTGCACCATATATAGATAATAGTGAAGATGTCTATATATTAAAGAGTCAGATTGAAAAGTTAATGCGACAAGAGCTTGTACAAGATGTTCTTGATCGTCAGCAAATTGAATAATGTGAAGCCCTCAGTATTTCTAAATGGTAGAAAATGACTGGGGATTTTTAGTTTTTATCAGAGCAATTGTTTACCAAAATGCATCCACTTTTGAACACAAACTTGTGTGACACTTGGTCTTTTTTATTGACTGATTTCGTCTTATACTTAAAGTGTAGAAATAATGAAAATCGGAGGAGCTAATAATGGCTAAGGTTCAGGATATTACACGCGAGTCATGGATATTAAGTACATTTCCAGAATGGGGTACTTGGTTAAATGAAGAAATTGAAGAAGAAGTAGTCCCTGCAGATAATTTTGCAATGTGGTGGTTAGGAAATTGTGGCATTTGGGTGAAAACACCTGGTGGCGCTAATATCGTTATGGACTTATGGTCTAACCGTGGCAAGTCAACTAAAAAAGTTAAAGATATGGTTCGTGGACATCAAATGGCCAATATGGCTGGTGTTCGTAAATTACAACCAAATCTTCGGGCACAACCAATGGTCATTGATCCATTTGCGATTAATGAGTTAGATTATTATTTAGTTTCTCACTTCCATAGTGATCATATTGATATTAATACTGCGGCTGCTATTATTAATAATCCTAAATTGGACCATGTTAAATTTGTTGGCCCATATGAATGTGGTGAAATTTGGAAAAAATGGGGTGTTCCAGAAGAACGTATCATGATTGTTAAGCCTGGTGATAGCTTTACTATCAAAGATATGACTGTAACAGCTGTAGAATCTTTTGATAGAACGTGTTTAGTAACCCTTCCAGTTGCAGGTGCAGACGACCAAGGTGGTGAGTTGGCTGGCTTAGCAGTAACTGATGAAGAAATGGCACGTAAAGCAGTCAACTACATTTTTGAAACACCAGGTGGTACAATCTATCACGGTGCAGACTCACACTTCTCAAACTATTTTGCTAAGCATGGTCGTGATTATAAAATTGATGTCGCCCTTAATAACTATGGCGAAAACCCTCTTGGTATTCAAGACAAGATGACGTCAATAGACCTTCTAAGAATGGCAGAAAATCTCCGTGCCAAGGTTATTATTCCTGTTCACTATGACATCTGGTCTAACTTTATGGCATCAACAGATGAAATCCTTGAACTGTGGAAAATGCGTCAAGAACGTTTACAATACCAATTCCATCCATTTATATGGGAAGTTGGAGGGAAATACACTTATCCTCAAGATAAGGATCGTATTGAATACCATCATCCAAGAGGATTTGATGATTGCTTCTTAGAAGATTCAAATATTCAATTTAAGTCACTATTATAAGCTAAAAAAATACCAACTTTGTTTGGTATTTTTAGTTTTAACGGTTTATTTCCAGAAAATAGTAGAGATTATGCTAAAATGAAGACAAGAAATGGAACAAGAGAAAGGAAACAGATTATGAAAAATGCACTTTTGATTGTTAACTCAGCTTCAGGTGGGGAAAAAGCAGAGTCTTACAAAGAAGCAGCTATAAAGAAATTAAAGGGTCACTTTGAACACGTGGATGTTAAAATAACTGAGAAACTAGGTGACGGCAAAGCATTTGCACGAGAGGCTGCTGACAAAGGTTACCATAGTGTTTTTGTAATGGGCGGGGATGGAACCGTTAATGAAGGTATAAGTGGTATTGCAGAGCAAACATACAAGCCTCATTTTGGTTTCTTTCCACTTGGTACTGTAAATGATTTAGCTCGATCACTAGGTATCCCTATTAATCCTGAAGAAGCAATTGCAAATATGAATTTGGAAGATACACAGGAATTAGATATCGGAAAAATCAATCAGTCCTACTTCACAAATATCGTTGCTATTGGAAACATACCAGAATCCATCAATCATGTTGATGATAACTTAAAGACAAAATTGGGACCAATAGCTTATTTTGTCTCAGGTTTACAACATGTTCTAAAAAATAAAAGTTATGAATTTCAAGTTGTTTATGATGGAAAAAAGGCAAGAGTGGAAGGGTCACTGCTGTTAATTGCATTAACTAACTCAGTGGGAGGCTATGATAATTTTACCCCTGATGCTAAAGTAGATGATGGCTATTTGCATCTAATCCTGACCAAAGATAAAAATTTCCTTGAAACATTGGAAGCTTTACCGGGATTATTGAAAAAAGACCAAACAAGTAAGCCACTAGTTTCCTATAAACGCGCTAAGAAAGTCAATATTTCTGTAAAATCAGCTGATCTCCAGACAAATGTTGATGGTGACCAAGGAGATCACTTACCTGTTTCACTAGCCATTCTGCCAAAACACATTAAAGTTTATACATGTAAAAAAGATTAGAAAAAATAAGAACAGTTCTGAGACTGTTCTTATTTTTAGTTAGGTCACTTATCTTAAAAAGCATTGACTTTGTTAACGTTTTCCTTGATGTGAAAGCATTTGTTGATAGCATAATAGTTGACAAAAAGTGACCACACATGATAACATAAAAGTGTTCTGTTTGATAATGTTATTTTATTATTAAAAATTATTCCTGAACAAGTGAGAAACTTGTTTTTTTATCACTGGAAAATATACAGATTGGGAGAAGATTATTACATGGGTAATATTTTAGAAGTAAAAAATCTGACTAAGATTTTTGGAAAAAAACAAAAAGCAGCTTTAGAGCTCGTTAAACAAGGAAAGAGTAAAACGGAAATATTAAAGCAAACAGGTGCTACTGTAGGTGTCTATGATGCTAGCTTTGATGTTAAAGAAGGAGAAATATTTGTTATCATGGGCTTATCTGGCTCAGGTAAATCAACTTTAGTTCGGATGATTAACCGTTTAATTGAACCTTCCTCAGGAAGTATCCAATTAGTAGGTAAAGACATCTCCAAGATGAATCCTGAGAATTTAAGGGAAGTAAGACGACATGATATTAATATGGTTTTTCAAAGTTTTGCATTATTTCCACACCGTACCATTCTTGAAAATACAGAATTTGGTTTGGAATTGAGGGGGGTTCCTAAAGCAGAACGACAAGAAAGAGCAGAAAAAGCACTTGAAAATGCAGGTCTCTTAAACTTTAAAGATCAATATCCTAATCAGTTATCTGGAGGAATGCAACAGCGTGTCGGACTTGCCCGTGCATTGGCGAATGGTCCGAAGATTCTCTTAATGGATGAGGCCTTCTCAGCACTTGATCCATTGATTCGTCGAGATATGCAAGATGAATTGGTGGAACTACAAGCATCAACTGAACAAACCATCATCTTTATCAGTCATGACCTCAATGAGGCGCTCAGAATTGGTGACCGTATTGCATTAATGAAAGATGGTAAAATTATGCAAATTGGAACGGGTGAAGAAATCTTGACCAATCCAGCAAATGATTTTGTTCGTGAGTTCGTTGAAGATGTTGATAGATCAAAAGTTTTGACAGCTCAAAATATTATGATTAAACCATTCACTGCAAACATTGAAATAGATGGGCCTCAGGTTGCTCTGAATCGTATGCACACCGAAGAAGTTTCAATGCTAATGGCTACAAATCGCCGTCGCCAATTGGTTGGTACCCTGACTACCGACGCAGCAATTGAAGCTCGAAAAAAAGCATTACCACTGTCAGAAGTCATTGACCCTGAAGTTCGCACAGTCAGCAAGGATACTGTAATTACAGATATTATGCCATTAATCTATGATTCATCTGCACCGATTGCAGTAACTGACGAAAATAATCGTCTCTTAGGAGTCATTATTCGAGGACGTGTTATTGAGGCTCTTGCCAATGTATCTGATGACTCAGAAGAGGAAGTAACTGCGACAGATACTAAAGAAGTTACTACTACGCTTCAAGAAGAGCAAGAATTACAAGAACTACAAGCTCAAAATTAATCAGAAGGAGATGTTATTTTGGAGAATTTATTACAGACGAAAATACCAGTTTCACAACTGGTAGAAAATATAACAGAATGGGTAACGAAAACATTTTCTGGTTTGTTTGATGTGATGCAAACAGTTGGTAACCATCTGATGGATTGGATGACCAATACCCTTTTATTTATCCCTGCCTTATTATTTATCCTATTAATTACGATTGCAGTTTATTTTTTATCAAAGAAGAAATGGCCCTTACCGGTATTTACTCTATTAGGATTACTTTTTATTTACAACCAAGGATTATGGGAAGACTTAATTAATACCTTTACTTTGGTGGTAGTTGCCAGTTTAATTTCCATTGTGATTGGTGTGCCATTGGGGATTTGGATGGCTAAAAAGACTGCCGTTCGAAATATTGTTAATCCCATATTAGACTTTATGCAAACCATGCCAGCTTTTGTTTACCTTATTCCGGCAGTAGCCTTCTTTGGTATCGGAATGGTTCCTGGGGTCTTTGCATCGGTTATCTTTGCTCTACCTCCAACCGTTCGCTTTACTAATTTAGGTATTCGTGAAATTTCAACAGAATTAGTTGAAGCAGCGGATTCCTTTGGGTCAACAAGCAAACAAAAGTTGTTTAAAGTTGAGTTGCCGTTAGCAAAAAATACTATTATGGCAGGTATTAACCAAACCATGATGCTCGCCTTATCAATGGTTGTTACGGGGTCAATGATTGGCGCTCCTGGTCTTGGACGAAAAGTTTTGTCAGCCTTACAACATGCGGACATTGGAACAGGATTTGTATCTGGTTTAGCCTTGGTTATTTTAGCTATCATTTTAGACCGTACAACACAAAGTTTTAATACCAAACAAGAAGATAAAGCTAAATCTAGTAAAACAAACAAATTAGTTGGATTAGCGACAATTGCTGTTTTTGTATTGTCAGCTTTAGGCCAGACAGTAGTTAAAATGGCTTCAGGGAATAGTGAAATTGGAGAAAAGGTTAAAATCGCCTATATGCAATGGGATTCAGAGATTGCCTCAACAAATGTCATTGCTGAAGTCTTGAAACAAAAAGGTTATCAAGTTGAAATTACACCTTTAGATAATGCCGTGATGTGGCAAACAGTTGCTAATGGTGATGCAGATTTCTCAGTAAGTCCTTGGTTACCAGTAACACAAGCAGAACACATGAAAAAATATAAGAATAAACTAGAAGATTTGGGGCCAAACTTAAATGGCACTAAATTGGGCTTAGTTGTTCCGACTTACATGAAAGATGTTAACAGTATAGAAGACCTATCTGACCAAGCTAAAAAGAAAATAACAGGTATTGAACCTGGAGCAGGTATTACGACTGCTACGAAGAAAACAATAAAAGCTTATGGTAATTTATCTGATTGGGAGTTAGTTTTATCTTCAACAGGAGCTATGACGACTTCACTTGATAAAGCTTATAAAAATAAGCAAGAAATTGTTGTTACAGGTTGGTCACCACACTGGATGTTCTCAAAATATAAATTGAAGTATTTGAAAGATCCTAAGAAAACTTTAGGTAGTTCAGAAAATATTAATACAATTGCTCGACTTGGTTTGAAAAAAGATAAACCAAAACTCTATAAAATTGTTGATAAATTCCACTGGACTACAAAAGATATGGAATCAGTCATGCTTGATATGAATGAAGGTATGGACCCAGCAGATGCAGCTAAGAAATGGATTAAAGCAAATCCAGAAAAAGTAGCTGACTGGACAAAATAGTCTCAAAAAAACTTATCTCTAAAAATCCTCGATTAATTTCGGGGATTTTTGTTTGAGAGACCAAAAGCAATGTCTTCTTTGCGGTATAAGGACGTAACTGTGTTATAATGAGACTATGGAAAACAAGAATAAATTATTATTAATTGATGGCTCATCGGTAGCCTTTCGTGCCTTTTTTGCCTTATATAATCAAATTGATCGCTTTAAAAATCATAGTGGTTTGCATACCAATGCTATTTATGGTTTTCACTTAATGCTTGATCATATGATGAAACGTGTTCAGCCCACTCATATTTTAGTAGCTTTTGATGCAGGTAAAACAACTTTTAGAACAGAAATGTTTGCGGATTACAAAGCGGGACGTGCAAAAACACCAGATGAATTCAGAGAACAGTTTCCCTATGTCCGTGAGATGTTAACAGCTCTAGGCGTGCCTTTTTATGATCTTGCCAATTATGAAGCTGATGATATCATTGGTACCTTGGATAAGATGGCTGAAAAAACAGAAGTGCCATTTGATGTGACTATCGTTAGTGGTGATAAGGACTTAATTCAGTTAACAGATGCCAATACGGTGGTTGAAATTTCTAAAAAAGGTGTTGCTGAATTTGAAGAATTTACGCCAGACTACCTTATGGAAAAAATGGGGCTTACACCAGAACAGTTTGTTGACTTGAAGGCCCTGATGGGTGATAAATCAGATAATATCCCTGGAGTCACTAAGATTGGTGAAAAAACAGGTCTGAAATTACTTCATGAATATGGCAGTTTAGAAGGCATTTATGCTAATATTGATAGTTTCAAAGCTTCTAAAATGAAAGAAAACTTGATTAATGACAAAGAACAAGCTTTTCTTTCTAAAACTTTGGCTACAATCAATACCGAGTCTCCAATCACAATTGGTTTGGATGATTTAGTTTATCATGGTCCTAATGTTCAAGTTCTGATGGACTTCTATGATGAAATGGACTTTAAACAGCTTAAAGCCGCTTTAGAGGCAGAAGTACCGCAAGAAAAGGAATCGATTCATTTTGAAGTAGTAACCAGTGAAGATCAAATTATTTTCACGGATCAAGACCTTTTCTACTTTGAAATTCTCAAAGATAATTATCACAGAGAAGACATTCATGCTTTTGCATGGGGCAATAGTGACCATATTTATGTTTCAAAAGATCGGACACTCCTGACTGGTCCTCGTTTTAAAAAACGCTTAGCAGAACCAATTGCAACCTATGATTTTAAGCGTAGTAAGGTGCTCTTTAGTCACCTAGGAATCGACCTGCCTCAAGCGACATATGATGCTCGCCTAGCTAATTACCTCCTATCAAATATCGAGGACAATGAGCTAGCGACCATAGCACGCCTCCATACCAACCACAGTCTGGAAGCCGATGAACTGGTCTATGGCAAAGGTGTCAAGCGTGCCTTTCCTGAAGAAGACCTATTATTTGAGCACTTGGCTCGGAAGATTCAGGTTCTGGTTGATAGCAGAGCAATTATCTTAGATAAGTTGGCAGTTAATAAGGAAGAAGACCTCTTTTTTGATATTGAGTTGCCACTGGCCAACGTCTTAGCTAAGATGGAAATTGCGGGAATCACGGTTAATAAGTCAAGTCTGCAAGAGATGGCAGAGCAAAACAAAGCAGTCATTGAAAGCCTTACTCAGGAAATATATGAGATGGCTGGCGAAGAGTTCAATATTAACTCACCAAAACAATTGGGCTCAATCTTGTTTGAGAAGATGCAATTACCTCTAGAAATGACGAAGAAAACTAAAACAGGGTACTCAACAGCCGTGGATGTTTTGGAACGTCTAGCACCAATTGCGCCAATTGTTGCTAAGATTTTAGACTACCGTCAGATTAGTAAATTACAGTCAACTTATGTGATTGGTTTACAAGATTACATCATGGCGGATGGCAAAATTCATACCCGTTATGTGCAAGATTTGACCCAGACTGGTCGTCTCTCAAGTTCTGATCCAAACCTGCAAAATATTCCTGTTCGTTTGGAACAAGGACGTTTAATTCGGAAGGCTTTCTTACCCTCTTCAGAAGATGCCGTTTTATTAAGTTCTGACTATTCACAAATTGAATTGCGCGTGCTTGCCCACATTTCTGGGGATGAGCATCTGATATCAGCTTTTAAAGAAAATGCTGATATCCATACGTCGACTGCTATGCGTGTCTTTGGTATTGACAAAGAAGAAGATGTTACGCCAAATGATCGTCGTAATGCTAAAGCTGTTAACTTTGGTATCGTCTATGGTATCTCTGATTTTGGCTTATCAAATAACCTTGGGATTACGCGTAAACAAGCTAAAGAATACATTGAAACTTACTTTGACCGTTATCCAGGCATTAAGGCTTACATGGAAAATGTTGTGCGCGATGCTAAAGACACGGGTTATGTTGAGACGCTCTTTAACCGACGTCGTGAATTACCAGATATCAATTCTCGTAATTTCAACATTCGGTCATTTGCGGAGCGAACAGCTATTAACTCACCAATTCAAGGTAGCGCAGCTGATATCCTAAAAATTGCCATGATTAACTTAGATAAAGCTTTAGTTGAAGGGCAGTTTAAGGCAAAAATGCTTCTTCAAGTGCATGATGAAATTGTCTTAGAAGTTCCAAATGATGAATTAGATGCTGTGAAGACTTTGGTGAAAGAAACAATGGAAGGGGCTGTTACCTTATCTGTTCCTCTCTTGGCTGATGAAAATACAGGTAAAACCTGGTATGAGGCTAAGTAATGCCAAGCTTTCTTTTTGATTTTTACTTTTTGTGTTATAATAAGGCACAGAAAGTCCAATTGATAGGATAGGAGTTTTTAATGACGTATCAGTTTAGTAATCCTAGTGAGGATGTTATTGCAGACTATTTGAAAATGACACATAAGATTGCTGTGATTGGTTTATCAAGTAAGCCTGAAGCTGCTTCTTTTGGCGTAGCAAAGTTTATGCAAGCGATGGGGTATGAGATTATTCCTGTTAATCCGACTATGGTTGGGCAAACAATTTTAGGTAAAAAAGTTTATGCTAGTTTAAGAGATATTCCATTTTCGGTTGATATGGTAGATGTTTTTCGTCCTAGTCATGCTCTTGCAGAAGTTGCAAAGGATTTTGTCCAAACAGATGCCAAGATTTTTTGGGCGCAATTAGGTTTAGAAAGTCAAGATGCTGAAGCTATTTTACGATCAGCGGGTCGTCAAAATATTGTCATGAACAAATGTCTTAAAATCGAATACCGCTCACTCATGCACCAATTAGATTAGTTCTTTAACCAAAAAATAAACGATAGAAAAGGAGATGCCAATGGACGTTCACTCACATAATCAACAAGCTTTGGACATGTTCGAAAATGTCTTAGAGCATTTGCGCGAAAAACACATCAGAATTACGGAAACTCGTAAGGCTATTATTTCCTATATGATTGTGTCGACTGAGCATCCCAGTGCAGATCGAATCTATCGTGATCTAAAAGATGACTACCCCAATATGAGTTTAGCAACGGTTTATAATAATTTGAAAGTTTTGGTTGATGAAGGTTTTGTTTCAGAAATTAAAATTTCAAATGATTTAACAACTTACTATGACTTTATGGGGCACCAGCACGTTAATGTTGTTTGTGAAGTTTGTGGGAAAATAGCTGACTTTATGGATGTGGATGTTATGGATGTTTCAAAGGAAGCTCATGACCAAACTGGCTACCAAATTACACGTATTCCAATTATTGCCTACGGGATTTGTCCAGAATGTCAAAAATCAACAAAAAAACGACTATTTTAAAACGAGTCTGAGAACATTTTGTCTCAGACTCTATTTTTTATAGATTTATGTATGTAACGCAGTGGTTGAGTGGGCTCTAATACGTTGAAAATCAACTGTTACAGCCCTACTCAACTTTGCGGAGGTGGGACGACAAAATCAAAACTCTACGAAATTACTGATTTTTGTCCCACTCTCGTTTTAGTGTAAAGACATAGTTGTTTGTCTTACTTATTGGTACTTTTTTGTGTGTTTGCTGAGTCAGCTTTTGGCTCGATTGGCGGAAGGACATCAACTTTAGGCTCTTCATAAATAGGGGCTGACTTTTCTTCTTTTTCAGTGATTTCTTCAACTGGTACAGCTGCAAGTTTATCATCTAAATGACGGTAGAAATTAGCACAAGCAGTTGTGAAATATGGTGTCACGTAGAAGAGTAGTATTCCTAAACTACAGAAAGCTAAAATATACCAACCAAGAAAGCTTAATTGTAAGAGGAAAAATTTCCACTTATTACCCTTCATTAATTCTTTACTTTTATCAATTACTGCTACTGCACCTTGATAATTATCGGCAACTGTTTGATCATATAAAACGTATTCTGCCATAGCGTAAGCCAGCTGGCGATTGATTGCTAGGCAAAGGCCACCAAGAGCAATTGGCACACCAATAAAAAGCAGAGCAATTGCGAGAGCAGAAGAGCCTTGGATTCTTAAGATAGCATATCCGACAATTGACATGACTAGGCCAATAATAAAGATGAGGTTCCAAAGTAAAATTAATAAGAAACGTAAACAGAATAGGCCGATTAATTTCCAGGCTAGTTGACTAGAAAGGGTAATAGTGGCATCTTGAAAGGACACTTCATTGTGACGGCCTCTGAGAACTTGTAACATGGTAAATGCTGCAGAGGTAATAAAGAATGCTGAAATGATATTGAGAATCAATGGAAATAGGGAGGCTGCAAAAGTTGGTTCAATCCCTTGTTTTTGAAGTATGACTTCACGGGCTTGAATGAAAATTAAGGCAAATTGAATTAAGATGGGTACAATGAACAAAGCTATTTTTCCGGGAAGTCCCTTCAAAGCTTGTTTGGCTTCTTTTTTTAGTTGTGAAATAGACATAGTTTCTCCTTTCAAATATTATAACATAGTCTAATCAGATTAGAAATAGACTGAGATTTGGAAAAATCTTCTCAGAACATATGACAAGCTGATTGAAATTTGATAGAATAATAAGGCTGTAAGTTACAGAAATTTGGCTTTGCCAAATAAATAAAAAATGCTCAGGACTGTTTATCTTGAAAGCGAGGAACCAATGACAGATTATCCGATTACATACAGATTAATCAAAAAAGACAAACGTACTGGTGCCCGTCTAGGTGAAATCATTACCCCACACGGTACCTTCCCAACGCCCATGTTTATGCCAGTTGGTACACAAGCCACTGTTAAAACACAATCACCAGAAGAGTTGAAGCAAATGGGTTCAGGTATTATCCTATCAAATACTTATCATTTGTGGCTCCGACCTGGTGATGAGCTAATTGCGCGTGCCGGTGGACTTCATAAATTTATGAACTGGGACCAACCCATTTTAACAGACTCAGGCGGTTTTCAGGTTTATTCACTTGCTGATTCACGTAATATCACTGAAGAAGGTGTAACCTTTAAAAACCATTTGAATGGCTCAAAAATGTTCCTTTCACCAGAAAAAGCTATCTCAATCCAAAATAATTTGGGTTCAGATATTATGATGAGCTTTGATGAGTGTCCTCAGTTCTATCAACCCTATGACTATGTTAAGAAATCAATTGAACGGACTAGTCGTTGGGCAGAACGTGGTTTAAATGCTCACCGTCGTCCACATGATCAAGGCTTATTTGGGATTGTTCAGGGAGCTGGTTTTGAAGATTTGCGTCGCCAATCAGCAGCTGATTTAGTGTCAATGGATTTCCCTGGCTACTCAATTGGTGGACTTGCTGTTGGTGAAACCCATGACGAAATGAATGCCGTTCTTGACTTCACAACACCATTATTACCAGAAAACAAACCACGTTATTTAATGGGTGTAGGTGCACCAGATAGCTTGATTGATGGTGTAATTCGTGGGGTTGATATGTTTGATTGTGTTTTACCAACACGGATTGCTAGAAATGGAACATGTATGACCAGTGAAGGTCGTCTTGTGGTTAAAAATGCTAAGTTTGCGGAAGACTTTACGCCACTTGACCATGATTGTGATTGCTATACATGTCAAAATTACACACGTGCTTATATTCGTCACTTACTTAAAGCAGATGAAACTTTTGGTATTCGTTTAACAAGTTACCACAATCTTTATTTCCTAGTTAATTTGATGAAAAAAGTGCGTCAAGCCATTATGGATGATAACTTATTAGAATTCCGTGAAGACTTTTTAGAACGCTATGGCTATAATAAATCAAGTCGAAATTTTTAAAACAGAGCTGGTCTCTGTTTTTTTGTTGTCTTTATGTTAACCTATTTTAAAAATAAGGTTGACATAAAGACTAAAATTTTTTAAACTATCAAAGTAAGGAGAAGACATGACAATTTATGGACTACAACTGGATAATGCTGGACGCTGTCAGCATTATCATACTGAGCTAGATATTGTGGCACTCAAATGTCAAGTTTGTCAAAAGTATTATGCTTGCTACAAATGTCACGATAACTTAGAAGACCATCTTTTTCACGCTAATCCAAGTTCGGAAAAATTTCCAGTTGTCTGTGGCAACTGTCGAACCTATTTGTCAGCAGAAATTTATGCCAAAGGTTTTTGCCCTTCTTGCCTCAGTCAATTCAATCCCAACTGTCAACTTCACAAATCAATCTATTTTCAAAAGGAGACCTCATGAAAGATACACGTACACTTACCCAAATTGCCTTAATGACGACCCTAATCATTGTCTTGGGCTTTATCCCGCCTATTCCACTTGGCTTTATTCCAGTTCCTATTGTTCTGCAAAACTTAGGCATTATGATGGCAGCGCTGCTATTAGGTTGGAAAAAGGGGACCCTCTCAATTCTTCTATTTCTCACTATTAGTATCTTTGTTCCTGCGTTTACTGGAGGGAACACCCTTCTACCAGTACTTTCAGGACCAACTACTGGTTATGTTATTGCTTGGCTATTTGTGCCAAGTCTCTACAGCCTTTTAACGGCAAACAAGGCCTCTAAAAATCCAATTTGGATCTTCCTAGCTATTTTTCTGACCGGCGTCTTATGGGTTGATGTTTTGGGGTCAATTGGCCTAGCCTTCCGAATTGGCATGCCACTGAAAACAGCCTTATTATCTAACTTAGCATTTGTTCCTGGGGACACCATCAAAGCTATTTTAGCCTGTTTAGTAGCTAGCCGTGTCAAGCTAGAATCAAGGAGTCCTAAAAAAAGCTTGGCCTAAAGAAGCCTTCAAAACCAAAGTTAATCAGATTTTGGTATAATATGAGGAAAAGAAGAAGGCAGGTAGACAGATGAAAGTGACAACTTTAGGCTCTTGGGGAGGCTATCCCTATCAAGATGGTGGGACAACCTCATATTTAATTACTGGAGATAATGGTTTTCAACTACTAATGGATGCTGGAAGCCGAGCTTTAAATGAATTAGAAAAAGAAATCAGTCCATTGGATTTAGATGCTGTTATTATCAGCCACTATCATCCAGATCATGTGGCGGATTTAGGTGTCTTGAGACACTACCGTCAACTCTATCCAAAGCATTTGTGGGAACCCAAAGTCTTACCTATTTATGGCCATAATGAAGATCAATTTGAGTTTGCTAAATTAACCTTGCCAGAAGTCTCTGTTGGAATTGCTTACGATGTTGCTGGTACCCAGTCAATTGGTCCTTTTGATATTGCTTTTATTAAAACGGTTCATCCAGTTGTTTGCTATGCTTTCAGGATTGTTGAGCGAAAGACTAGTCAAGTTTTTGTTTTCACTGGGGATACTGGATACTTTGATGACCTAGCTGACTTTGCAGAGGAGGCAGATTTATTTCTTGCAGATGTATATCTTTATGAAGGGCAGGAGAATCATTTCGCTCATCTAACTAGTAAAGAAGCAGGGCAAATTGCTCAGCAAGCTAAGGTTAAGAAACTTGTTTTGACCCATATGCCACCTGTGGCTCCGCAAGGGATTGACCCCGAAAACCATTTGGCCATCTTAAAAGATGAAACGCAGAAATATGCTGGAGACATTCCAGTCGACTTAGCCATGCCACATTTGTCATGGGATTTGGGGTCATTATCCTAATGGAATATAGTCTAGAAGAAAAAGAACAGTTTATGCGTGAGGCCCTTCATGAGGCTGAAAAATCACTGGCCAAGGAGGAAATTCCGATTGGCTGTGTTATTGTCAAGGACGGACGAATCATTGGTCGTGGGCATAATGCGCGTGAGGAGTTAAACCAAGCCATTATGCATGCCGAGATGATGGCTATTAATGAAGCAAATGCCCATGAAGGAAATTGGCGTCTACTTGAGACAACTATGTTTGTGACTATTGAACCTTGTGTTATGTGTTCTGGGGCCATTGGTCTGGCTAGAATTCCCAAGGTTATCTATGGTGCTGCTAATCAAAAATTTGGGGGTACAGAAAGTCTCTATCAGATTTTGACCGATGAGCGACTTAATCATCGTGTCGAGGTCGAAAGGGGTGTTTTGGAAGCTGACTGTGCAGCTATTATGCAATCATTCTTTCGGCAGAATCGCTTGCGCAAAAAAGAAGCTAAACGATTAGCCCAAGAGGCTGAAAAGTCCAACTTGCCAGAATGCCAGTGAGTATGTTATAATAGAATTCGGAGCAACACTTGTGCGTGAAGTGGGTCAGGGGAGGAATCCAGCAGCCCTAAGCGATTTCAGGTGTGTGCTCTATTTTTTGCATCAAAAAGGCCCATGTGAGATGTTGTCATAAGGGCTTATTTTAATGATGCATGGATTTTAAGCAGGAATTGATGTATCAGAACCAATGACTTCATAAATTTTGATGTAGCCACCATCTTGAGGTGGAAAATCAATAAAAATATCATCATACTTTGAATTTAAGGATTCAAGTCGCAAGTAACCGGCTTCTGTATAGAGCCGTTTGATGTAAGTTTTGCCTTCATAAGCAACAGCGCAAATTTCACCAGAATAGCTCGATAGACCTCGGTCAGCAAGATAGACAATATCACCATTATGGTATTTGGGTTCCATGGAGTCGCCGAAGACAAAGGAAGCGACGTCATAACGGGGAGGGCGATTTCCTACAATTACTTTCTCTTGATCGTAGTCATTAAAGGCATAGCCGATTCCAGCTGCTAATTTTGTTGTTACAGTTACTTCATAAAATTCTTTTGTATCTTCTTGCATGTCTTGGGCCATTTCTAGTAATTTATTTTTATCTTCGCTATTGAGATTTTCAAAGAGGTCAGCTAGTTGATTTTTCTGAGAATCATTACTTGTTAATGAGTCATCTCCTAATAATTGGGCTTTCTTAATCTGAAAAATATCTGCCATTTGCTCAATATGGTCTATTAATGGTTTGTTTCGTCCAACTTCCCAAGCAGAAACAGCAGTTGGTGCAATATCAAGTAAATGAGCCAATTCCTTCTGGGTCAAGTGCCATTTTTTTCTGAAAAATTTGATTTTCTCTGCTAAAGTTGACATGTTTTCTCCTCGTATTTTCTCAAGAAGACTATTATACACTTTAAGTGTAGTTTTGACAAATGTGCAAGATTTTAGAAATGTGAAATTCTGAAAATTAACTATTGGAGCAAGATAATAAGTAATAGTCTGCTAAAAGAGGCCAAATGATAGGGAAAAACATAAATTTAATTAGAAAATTTTTGGTTTGAAAATTATTTTCTTTTTTGTGAAAAATTATTCAAAAAGATTGAAAAAATGCTTTCAAAGAGTTAATATAGTAGTGAACGGAAAAAATAAAAGGGGTAAATTATGTCACACATTAAATTTGATTATTCAAAAGTATTAGGTCAATTTGTTGCACCGCATGAGTTGGACTATATGCAAATGCATGTATCTGCTGCAGATGCTGCTTTGCGCCAAGCAACTGGTCCTGGTGCTGAAATGACGGGTTGGTTAAACTTACCAGAAGACTACGACAAAGCAGAATTTGCTCGTATTCAAAAAGCAGCTGAAAAAATTCAATCTGATAGCCAAGTCCTAGTTGTTATTGGGATTGGTGGATCATACCTAGGAGCGCGTGCTGCGATTGATTTCTTAAGTTCATCATTTGTTAATTTACAAACTGCTGAGGAACGTAAAGCACCACAAATTCTTTACGCTGGAAACTCAATTTCATCTAACTACCTTGCTGACTTAGTAGAGTATGTGAAAGACAAAGATTTCTCGGTTAACGTTATTTCTAAATCAGGAACAACAACTGAGCCAGCAATTGCTTTCCGTGTTTTCAAAGAACTGCTTATTGAGAAATATGGTCAAGAAGAAGCAAATGGTCGTATCTATGCAACAACTGATAAAGCTAAAGGTGCTGTAAAAGTTGAAGCGGATGCTAACAATTGGGAAACTTTCGTTGTTCCAGATAGCGTTGGTGGTCGTTTCACAGTGTTGACACCAGTTGGTTTATTGCCAATTGCTGCATCAGGTGCAGACATCACTAAGTTGATGGAGGGAGCTAACGCAGCTCGCACAGCTTATTCATCAGAAAAAATTGCTGAAAATGAAGCTTACCAATATGCTGTCTTACGTAATATCCTTTACCGTAAAGGTTATATCACAGAAGTTTTAGCTAACTATGAACCATCACTCCAATACTTTGGTGAATGGTGGAAACAATTAGCTGGTGAATCAGAAGGTAAAGACCAAAAAGGGATTTACCCAACTTCAGCGAACTTCTCAACTGACTTGCACTCACTTGGTCAATTTATCCAAGAAGGTTACCGTAACTTATTTGAAACAGTTATTCGTGTTGACAAGCCACGTAAAAACATCACTATCCCTTCAGAAGAAGCTGACCTTGATGGACTTGGCTACTTACAAGGCAAAGATGTTGACTTTGTAAACAAAAAAGCTACAGACGGTGTATTATTGGCCCATACAGATGGTGGCGTTCCAAATGCCTTCCTCACATTACCAGGTCAAGATGAATTTACACTTGGTTACACAATCTACTTCTTTGAAATTGCCATTGCCATGTCAGGTTATTTAAACGGTGTTAACCCGTTTGACCAACCAGGTGTAGAAGCATACAAGAAAAACATGTTCGCTCTTCTTGGCAAACCAGGCTTTGAAGACCTTAGTGCAGAATTAAATGCTCGACTATAATTTTTTGAACTAAAAATATCCATGATATATAGCGCCTCGTTCGTTAGATAAATAATCTATTGAATGGGGGGCTTTTTGTCTTTCAAATCGAAAAATCTCCAAATTTTCTGATAATTTGTTATAATAAGAAAAACGATTTGAAGGAGATAGATGGATGACAGCACAAAAAATGTCAGCACAAGAAATAATTGCCTTTATTGGTAATGCACAAAAGAAGACACCTGTTAAAGTTACTTTTCAAGGAGAATTAGCTGGACCAGTATCTGAAGGTGTTCTAAATTTGGGAAATGTCCTATTTGGTGATTGGAAAGATGTTGAACCACTACTGGTGAACTTAACTGAGAATCAAGACTATGTTGTAGAACAAGATGGTCGTAACTCGGCTGTGCCTCTATTAGATAAGCGTGCAATTAATGCTCGCATTGAACCAGGTGCTATTATTCGTGACCGAGTGACTATTGATGATAACGCTATCATTATGATGGGAGCTATTATTAACATTGGTGCAGAAATTGGTGCAGGGACAATGATTGATATGGGGGCCATTCTTGGTGGAAGAGCATCTGTTGGGAAAAATAGTCATATTGGCGCTGGCGCTGTTTTAGCTGGCGTTATTGAACCAGCCTCAGCGGAACCTGTTCGTGTTGGGGATAATGTGTTAGTTGGTGCCAATGCGGTCATCATTGAAGGCGTACAAGTAGGCAATGGCTCAGTCGTTGCTGCGGGAGCAATTGTTACCCAAAACGTCCCTGAAAATGTTGTTGTGGCAGGAGTTCCAGCTCGAATTATCAAGGAAATAGATGTTCAAACGCAACAAAAAACGGCACTTGAAGAAGCACTCCGTTTGATATAAGAAAGAGACAAACCGTATGATAGATCTGTTAGCGATACGACGACAATTACACCAAATTCCAGAAATTGGCCTTGAGGAATATAAGACACAAACATACTTGCTTCAGATTATTGACACAATTAGCAAACAAAAAGATTTTATTTCGGTCCAAACTTGGCAAACAGGCATTTTGGTCCATCTACAAGGTTATGGACCAGAAAAGACAATTGCTTGGCGGACCGATATTGATGGGCTACCCGTAAAAGAAGAGACGGGGTTGGACTTTGTTAGCCAGCATGAGGGATATATGCATGCATGTGGACACGATGTTCACATGACAGTAGCATTGGGCCTACTAGAGCAATTGTCCCTTCGCCAACCAAAACATAATATGCTCTTTATTTTTCAACTAGCTGAAGAAAATGAAGCTGGAGGTATGCTTATGTACCAAGGCGGAGCCTTTGATAGATGGATGCCAGATGCCTGCTATGCTTTGCATGTCCGACCTGATCTTAAAGTTGGTCAACTTGCTACTAATACTTCAACCTTGTTTGCCGGAACCTGTGAAGTTAAAGTAGCCTTTCTAGGTAAAGGAGGGCATGCAGCCTTTCCTCACCAGTCTAATGATGCTTTAATTGCTTCGGCCTATTTTCTGACGCAGGTTCAAACAATTGTCAGTCGAAACGTTGACCCAATCGAAGGAGCTGTAGTGACCTTTGGATCAATGCATGCTGGTACCACAAACAATATTATCTCTGAACGGGCAGATCTACATGGAACAATTCGCACTTTAACACAAGAGATGAATTTGTTAACACAAGAACGCATTAGGGCCATAGCAGAAGGCGTTGCTACTAGTTTTGGTTTAAAGGTGGAAATTACCTTAAAACAAGGTGGTTATCTGCCAGTTGAAAATAATCCTCAACTAACTAAAGAATTAATGGCTTTTTTTAACCAGCGTAAAGAAGTAGATATGATTGAATGCTTACCTGCTATGACAGGTGAGGATTTTGGTTATCTGCTCAGTAAGATTCCGGGAGTTATGTTTTGGCTAGGTGTCGATACCCCATATCCTTTACATCATGCTAAAATGAGTCCTAATGAAAAAGCTATTTCTTTTGCGGTTGAAGAGGTTGGGGCTTTTTTACATCAATTAATTATCAATTAATTTTAAGACTATCTATTTTAAAAATAGGTAGGCTTTTTACATTGTTTTTAAAAAATGACAAGTTCAATTTCTAAATTTTTGTATCAAAAAAAGGTTTGAAAGTCAGATTTCACTTTACTATAATATTTTTTAGTTTGTGAGCTCCATTTGCTGATGGGGGTCAAAAATAAAAAAGAGAGGTAATAATGGAAAAATTAAAAAACGGAATCACTTTCGTCACTTTTATAGTCTTGTGGCTACTTTTAGTCACACTTAATGTTTTTGTCTTTGGAACAAAGGGGAGCTTAGCTGTTTATGGGATTGTCTTAATGATCTATCTTTCAGTGAAAATGGGTTTGTCATTTTGGTATTGTCCATATAAAGGCCAAGCTGGCAACTATCATGTTGCAGCAATTATTCCATCTTATAACGAAGATGGAGAATCATTACTAGAAACACTAAAAAGTGTTGAGGCACAAAATTATCCGATTAGAGAAATTTTTGTCATAGACGATGGGAGTGCAGATCAATCTGGTATTAATTTGATTGAGAACTATGTTAAAGAAAATAACAAAGCTGATCAGATTATTGTGAAGCGCCTACCTGAAAATGTGGGGAAACGTCATGCGCAAGCATGGGCTTTTGAACGCTCAAAGGCGGATGTCTTTTTAACAGTTGACTCAGATAGCTATATTTACCCTAATGCTTTAGAGGAACTATTGAAAACATTTAATGATGAACAGGTTTATGCCGCAACTGGTCATTTGAATGCACGCAATAGAGATGTTAATCTACTTACAAGACTAACAGATATTCGTTATGACAACGCTTTTGGAGTTGAGCGTTCAGCTCAATCTGTTACTGGAAATATCTTAGTGTGTTCAGGTCCCTTGAGTATCTACCGTCGTCAAGTAGTTATCCCAAACATTGAACGCTATACTAATCAAACATTTTTAGGGGTTCCTGTTAGTATCGGTGATGACCGCTGTCTAACTAATTATGCGACTGATCTAGGTAAGACTGTTTACCAATCGACAGCTAAATGCGATACAGATGTGCCTCATGAATTTAAAACCTATCTGAAACAGCAAAACCGTTGGAATAAATCTTTCTTTAGAAAGTCATTGATTTCTGCTAAGAAATTACTTTCTTGTCCACTTGTTGCTGTTTGGACACTAGTTGAAGTCTCAATGTTTATGATGTTGGTTTACTCAGTTTGCAATTTGTTCATCGGAGAAGTTCAATCATTCTCATGGCTAAAACTATTAGCTTTTCTTGTCATTATCTTCATTGTGGCCCTTTGCCGAAATGTCCACTATATGATTAAGCATCCACTTGCATTTCTTTTATCACCATTTTATGGCTTCCTTCACCTTTTTGTGTTGCAACCTTTAAAACTTTATTCACTCCTAACTATTCGAAATGCCGACTGGGGAACACGTAAAAAAGAGTCTCTTACTTAATTATTCGTAGAAAGGAAAAAAGAATTGAAAATTACTGTTGCAGGTTCCGGATATGTTGGTTTATCGTTAGGTGTTCTCCTGTCACAAACCAATGACGTAACCGTAGTTGATATTGTTAAAGAAAAAGTTAATTTAATAAATCAAAGAATATCACCAATTCAAGATAAAGAGATTGAACGCTATTTAGCTCAAGAAGACTTATCTTTACAAGCAACACTTGATGGTGATTTAGCATATAGCCAAGCAGATTTAATTATTGTTGCCACACCAACAAATTATAATAGTGATATTGATTTCTTTGATACAAAACACGTAGAATCAGTTATCTCTCAAGCTCTTAAAGTCAATGATAAAGCGATTATTGCTATTAAGTCAACAATTCCAATGGGATTTATTGCATCTGTCAGAGAGCAATATCAGACAGATAGAATTATTTTTAGCCCGGAATTTTTGAGAGAATCAAAAGCTTTGCATGATAATTTGTATCCAAGCCGTATTATTGTTTCTTATGAGGATAATGATTCACAGGCGACAAAAGAAGCAGCAAAACAATTTGGTCAACTTCTTAAGGATGCAGCTTTGGCTGAAGATGTTCCCTTACTTTTTATGGGGCAGAAGAAGCTGAAGCAGTCAAGTTATTTGCAAATACTTATTTAGCTATGCGTGTTTCATACTTCAATGAATTAGATACTTACGCTGAAGCAAAATGTTTAGATGCAGAGCGAGTGATTGAAGGGCATTGTCGTGATCGACGTATAGGTGGGCACTACAATAATCCATCATTTGGTTACGGTGGCTATTGTTTACCTAAAGATACTAAGCAATTACTTGCTAATTATGAAGATACACCACAGTCTTTGATTTCGGCTATTGTTGCATCTAATCAAACACGAAAGGAATTTATTGCAAATCGCATTAAAGAATTGCTGACAGATAAGACAGACTTTACAGCAATTCCTACCGTTGGTGTTCATCGTTTGATTATGAAGAGTAATTCAGATAACTTCAGGGAAAGTGCCATTAAAGATGTGATTGATTTATTGAGTCGCTATCAAATTCGTGTACTTATCTATGAACCAATGTTAGAAGAAGAAATTGATTATGAAATTAGTACTGATTTGGATGATTTCAAAAAAGAATCGACGATTATTATTTCCAATCGTTTTGATCATTCCTTAGCTGATGTTGAGCAAAAAGTTTACACAAGAGATATTTTTGATATAGATTAATTCTAGAAAACTATTATAAGACAATACCTCCTTGATTAAAAAATCATGGAGGTAATTTCGTGACAAAAAAGGAGGCACCTATGAGGGAGGTGCCCCGGAGATTTATGAAAAGGGTAAAGAGATTATTCTTTCTACCCTACGGTTTGGGTAAACCGTTGTTTAGGATGCACTAATAATAATATAGTTAGCTTAAAATTTTCTTAATTTGAAATTTTTTGCTTTTCTTGTTCTTTCAGTCGTTTGATTAGGATAATAGTTGAAGGAATAAGAATCAAAACACTTCCTAACCATGCCGCAGGATTAGCTGCCGCGATACCTGTAAAACCAAAATAAATTAATCCTAGGATTGCTACGCCAGCTCGCATAATTAATTCCATTATACCAGCAAGTGTAGGAACAAATCCATATCCTAAACCTTGGATGAAGCTACGTAGGATAAATAGTATAGCTAAAAGCCAATAGAGGGAAGCATTAATAATGTAATAGCGTAATGCCAAATGGTAGACTTCCTGATCTGCGTTAGCGATGAACAAAGAAGAAAAGAAGTGATGACAAGTGATAAGTAGGATAGCAAAACAGATAGACCAGGTTATACAAAGAATGAGCGAACTCTTTACACCTTGCAGGATACGCTGGAATTCTTTAGCACCATAGTTTTGTGCTGTGAATGTCGAAATCGCAAGACCTAAGTTAACCATCGGAAGCATAGCCAATTGGTCAGTTTTGCTGGCAATAGCTTGCGCTGCAATAGCCTGTGTTCCTAATTTATTAAGTGTAATTTGAAGTGTAATGGCACCGATAGCAATAATACTAGCCTGAAATCCCATTGGAAATGCTAGTCGTGCGTGTGTTTTTAAATTTTCTCTATCTAGTTTTAAGTCTTTACGACTTAATTTTAAAAAAGGAATGTATTTTCGAATATAAATGATAAGGTAAAAAACAGAGAAGGCTTGTGCCCCTATTGTTGCAATACCTGCTCCAAGTACCCCCATTTTAAAGCCGAGGATGAATAGAAATTCCAGGATGATATTGAGAATGCTGGCCAAAATTAACGCAATTAAGGGCGTGCGAGAATTACCTAAACTTCGAATGGCACTTGATAGGTAGTTGAAAATAATTGTAAAAATTAATCCTGAAAACATGGCTAATAAAAATTGATAGGAATTATCAATTAAATTAGAAGGGGTTTGCATGAGATAGAGTAGAGGACTTAAGAAAAGGACAGAAATGAAGGATAATCCTAGACTGACGACAGTTGAATAAAAGAGACCATGTACAAAACTGGCTTTCACACCAGTATAATCTTGAGCACCAAAACGTTGAGAAGTAACAATGGTTAATCCAGAAGTTAACCCCATTGCAAAACCAATAACCAAAAACATTAAGCTCCCAGTGGCACCTACAGCTGCAAAGGCATTTTGACCAAGCGTATGGCCAACAATGATACTGTCTGCAAAGTTATAAGTAAGCTGAAAAAAACTACCAATAAGTAAAGGCACTGTAAAGGCCAATATGACTATAAGAGGATTTCCTTTGGTTAAATGTTGCATCTGCACTCCCTAAAAATGTTATCAATACCCTTCTATTCTAACCTTTGTCCTAGTAAAATTCAATAACAACCAAAACAGGAAAATAAAGAGTTTTATGGTAAACTAATCATATGATAAAAAAAGAATTAAGATCACAAGTTATTTCATCTATGAAAGAGATGGATAAAAAGGAAAAAAGTCAGAAAGATTTGCAATTATTGGATTTGGTTTGTCAGTCAGAGTCTTACCAGAATGCAAGAATTATTGCGACCTATCTTGCAATGCCTCACGAATTTAAAACCTCCCTATTGATAAAGCGTGCGCTTGGTGATGGTAAAAAAATTGCAATCCCAAAAACTTATGGTAAAGGGAAAATGATTTTTGTATTATATCATCCAAAAGAGTTACAAAGGACATCTTTTGGATTAATGGAGCCCATCAGTGATGTCGAACTACCAAAGGACCAAATTGATTTGATTCATGTTCCTGGTGTTGGTTTTAATGCTGAAGGGTATCGAATCGGCTATGGTGGCGGTTATTACGATCGTTATTTAAGTGATTATCAAGGTCGCACTTGTTCAACTATTTATCAGTGTCAAGTTGCTGAATTTATACCTGAATCACATGATCTTGCAGTAGAAATGGTGTATACATTATGATTTATGATTTACGAAAAAAACCAGCAACTCTTTTTCTGCTCATTTTGATGACAATTGTCTTTTTAGCAATGCAAGTTTACTACGGGCAAGAGGCTAAATCGGTTCAAGCTATTTACCAATTTGGTGGCATGTACGGTTTAGCTATTAAAGTTCTACCTTCACAATTATGGCGAGTAGTAAGTGCCATATTTGTTCATATCGGTTGGGAGCATTTTTTGCTCAATGGTCTTACCTTGGTATTTGTCGGGCAATTAGCAGAAAAACTGTGGGGATCCTTGAATTACCTTCTTTTATATCTATTATCGGGCATAATGGGCAATCTCTTTGTTTTGGCCTTTACACCAACAACAGTGGCTGCGGGAGCATCAACTTCCTTATTTGGTTTATTCGCTGCTATTACCATTCTTGGTTATTATAGTCAAAATGTATCATTGAAAACCTTATCTAAGTCTTACCAATCTTTAATTGTCATCAACTTAATTATGAATATTTTCATGCCAAATGTTAGTATAGCAGGACATATTGGAGGAATAGTTGGAGGCTTATTAGGTGCGGTTTTTCTTAATAACAAGGGGCCAGAAGGCAGTTTTAGATTGTCTTTGCGACTTCTGACACTAATTCTTTTTAGTTTAATAAGCTTTGCTATTTTAGCTTACACTTATTTACACTAAAAAAGAAGTGATAAGAGAGCACGCTTTTGGACAGATAACGGGTTTAAACAATAAAAAAGTGAAGACAGTTGCAAATGCCTTCACACAAAAGAGGATGAGATCCTCTTTTTTTTTTATTTTTCGTTAGCTTTACTTTCCAAGTTTTTTCCTAATTGGATAATGTAGTTACTTAAATCATCTTTAACTTGTGGGTGTTTTAAAGCATAGTCAATTGAAGTCTTCATGAAACCAAATTTATCACCAACATCATAACGATTGCCAGTAAATTCACGAGCAAAGACACGCTGTGTTTTATTCAAGGTGTCAATGGCATCGGTCAGTTGGATTTCATTTCCTGCACCTGGGGTCTGCTTTTCTAAAATATTGAAAATTTCAGGAGTTAGCAGATAACGTCCAATAATTGCTAAATCACTAGGAGCATCTTCAGGTTTTGGCTTTTCTACAAAAGTGGAAACGCTGTATAAGCCCTCATTAGCTAGACCGTGCGGAGCAATTACCCCATAAGAAGAAACATCTTCGTGAGGAACTTTCATAACAGCAATTGTTGACGCGTGTGTTGTTTCAAAATCGTTCATTAATTGTTTTGTTAAGGGAATAGCAGAGCTATCAGTAATGTCCATTAAATCATCACCAAGCATGACAACAAAAGGTTCATTTCCAACAAATGCTTTCGCTTGTAAAACAGCATCGCCAAGGCCTCTTGGATGGCTTTGTCTAATAAAATGCAAATTAATAGATGTCGTCTCATCAACTAGTTTGAGTAGTTCTATTTTACCTTTTTCTTTAAGGTTATACTCTAATTCAAAATTAGAATCGAAGTGGTCTTCAATAGAGCGTTTTGATTTACCAGTTACAATCAAAATTTCTTCAATCCCTGATTTCAAGGCTTCTTCCACGATGAATTGAATTGTTGGCTTATCAACAATTGGCAACATTTCCTTAGCCAAAGCTTTCGTTGCTGGCAAAAAACGAGTACCAAGTCCTGCGGCAGGAATAATTGCTTTTCTTACTTTAATCATTTATACCTCCAGTATTACTTCTTAATGCCATTCATTTTCTGAACGGAATTCATTTGACATCATTTCAAGGATGCTGGATTTGACATCGGCTCCTTCGTAAATAACACGATAAATTGCACTTGTAATTGGCATATAAACTCCTAATTCTTGAGCTAATTCATAAGCCACTTTTGTTGTCGAGATACCTTCAATAACCATACCCATATTACGTTCAATATCTTCTAATTTTTCACCGCGACCTAAGGCATCCCCAGCACGCCAGTTTCGAGAGTGCATAGAGGTACCAGTGACAATTAAATCACCAACACCAGATAAGCCACTATATGTCAGTGGGTTGGCACCAAGTTTGACCCCTAGACGCGTGATTTCTGCTAAACCACGGGTAATAACCGCTGCTTTGGCATTATCCCCGTAACCTAATCCATGGAGGGCTCCCGCACCTACGGCAATGATATTTTTTAGGGCACCTGCTGTTTCAACACCAACGACATCACTGTTTGTATATAGTCGGAAATAATGATTGCTAAATAAGCTTTGAACATACTTAGCAGCATCTAAATCTCTTGAAGCGGCAGTGATTAATGTGATATCACGAACAATTGTTTCCTCAGCATGGCTTGGTCCAGAAACAACGACAATATCACTACGTAAGTTTTCTGGTATTTCTTCTGAAATAATTGTTGATAATCTTTCATGACTACCAGGTTCCAATCCTTTAGACGCATGCATAATGGTGACTTTATGGTCAAGTACTTGAGCGACCTGCTTAGCAACTAGGCGAGTCACTTTTGTTGGGACAACAAAGAGAATGGCATCTGTATCTTTTAAGGCTTCTTTTAAGTCAGTAGTCGCAGTAATGCGTTCATCCAAAACAATATCTTTGAAGTAGCGTGTGTTTGTATGTTTTGTGTTGATTTCAGTGATTTGTTGCTCAGAGTCCCCCCAAAGGATGACTTGGTGATCATTATCAATTAATACTTGTGACAATGCAGTCCCCCAAGAACCAGGACCTAAAATTGCAACTTTTTGTTTTTTCATTCTATTTCTCCTCATAATTTAGAGTTAATCACTTAATTATAACATAGCTGCCTATATTCCTCTAATAGAAAAGGCATAGAACGTGGGAAATGTGAAATCATTTCAATGAAGGAAAGTTCTAAAATGAAGTTAGCCACTTAAGTGTATAAAAAAACATCTCAAAGAGATATAATTGTAATCTACGACAACCACAATTAGAAGGACTCTGAGATGCAAGACTATTATACACCAAAAGG
>NZ_JBRUGD010000013.1:0-75506 GCF_053206145.1 Streptococcus hongkongensis | reverse complement strand
AGAATGCGACCCTAAAACAGGTCGCATTCATTGAAAATTGGATAAATAACTATCCTAAAAAAATACTAGATTATAAATCTCCTAAAGAGTTTTTACTAAATGGCTAACTTGAACTTGTAATTTGCCATCATTTCAATGAATTAAATTAAAATTTTTGGAAATTGTAAGTGTTTTTTGTTGACATTAGTTTCCAAGAGAACTAAAATAGTCAGCATGAGAACTAAGGAGGGAAAACATGTCACGAATTATTGCTGACCTTCGCGTCTTAACCCACCAAATCGAACAGATGACTGAAGAAGTCGCTAAATTGTATCATATCGACCACTTAGCTGGCCCTCAAGGCCATGTTCTTATCTTTCTGGAAAAAAATAAAGATCGCGAAATTTTTGTTAAAGATATTGAAAAAGCCTTGCATATTTCAAAATCAGTTTCAAGTAATCTAGTAAAACGGATGGAAAAAAATGGGTTTATTCAAGTTGTTCCTTCTAAGGAAGATAAACGCTACAAGCAAGTAATCTTAACCGAGGCAGGAAAAGAAAAGATACCTTTATTACAAGAGTGCCGAAAAGCTATCGAGAATCATTTTTTTAAGGAAATATCAAAAGAGGATATTATGACTGTTAAGCATGTCGTAAACCAGTTAAAGCAAAACATTGCGGAATATAAAGGAGAGAAAAATGTTTAAAGATGCCATCGTGCGTTATAAATGGTATGCTCTAGGTTCTATTTTAATGATAATAGTTGTGGTAGCCAGTGCTTTATTGCAACCACATTATCTAAAAGATGTTCTTAGTGCTGTCATGAAAAACGATACTCATAAAATTACGGAAGTCGGACAGTTACTTTTACTTATTGCAGGAATTGGTTTAATTGCAGGTGCTGTTAATACAATCTTGGCGGCCAAGATTGCTCAAGGGGTATCAGCTGATATTCGTGAGCAAACATTTAGAAAAATTCAAGATTTTTCTTATGCCAATGTTGAGGAATTTAATGCTGGTAACTTAGTTGTTCGTATGACCAACGATGTTAACCAAATTCAAAACTTAGTGATGATGATTTTCCAAGTCCTCTTACGGTTACCAATCTTATTTGTAGGGGCCTTTATCATGGCAGTTTATACGTTACCAAAACTTTGGTGGATTATTATCCTTATGGTTGTACTGATAGCAATTATTATGGCCTTGGTAATGAGTCAAATGGGACCACGTTTTGGTAAATTCCAAAGTATGATGGATAAAATTAACCGAATTGCTAAGGAGAATTTGCGTGGGGTTCGTGTTGTAAAATCATTTGTTCAAGAAAGAGAACAGTACGCTAAATTTAAAGAAACATCAAATGAGCTCTTAGATCTTAATATGTTTATTGGTTATGGTTTTTCAATGATGCAGCCTGCCTTGATGCTGGTTTCTTACCTAGCAATCTTTGTTTCTATTTTACTTGTTTCAAAAATGGTTAAAACTGATCCTACAGTTATTGGAAGTATTGCATCCTTTATGACTTATATGATGCAAATTATGTTCTCAATTATCATGGTTGGCTTCATGGGGATGCAGGCTAGTCGTGCTTTTGTTTCAATTGGTCGTTTGAAGGAAGTTTTAGAGACTGAACCAGCTATGACATTTGATTCAGAAGAAAAAGAAGATTTGACAGGAGATATTGTCTTCGACCATGTGTCTTTCTCATATCCAAATGATGATGAACCTATTTTGAAAGATATCTCGTTTTCTATTGCATCCGGACAAATGGTTGGTGTGGTTGGGGCAACTGGTGCCGGAAAATCAACTTTGGCACAACTTATTCCACGTTTGTTTGATCCTCAAGAAGGTCGCATTACAATTGGTGGTAAAGATTTAAAAACACTTAGCCAACAAACACTACGTGAAACAGTTTCAATTGTTTTGCAAAAAGCCATTCTTTTTTCAGGGACGATTGCCGATAATCTCCGACAAGGAAACCTTTCTGCAGATTTAGCAACTATGGAATCGGCAGCTCGAATTGCGCAAGCTCAAGAGTTTATTGACCGAATGGATTTAGGCTATGAAAGTCAAGTTGAAGAACGTGGCAATAATTTCTCTGGTGGGCAGAAACAGCGGATGTCCATTGCTCGTGGGGTTATCAGTAATCCCAAGGTCTTAGTCTTGGACGATTCGACATCAGCCTTAGATGCTAAGTCAGAAAAACTAGTTCAAGAAGCTTTAAATAGAGACTTGAAAGAGACGACTACAATTATTATTGCTCAAAAGATTTCATCAGTGGTTAAAGCAGATACCATCCTCGTTTTAGATGACGGTAAGCTTATTGGTCAAGGAACCCATGCTGAATTGGTTGCTAACAACGCAGTCTACCGTGAAATTTACGAAACTCAGAAAGGTAAGGAGGAAGACTAATGAAAACAGCACGATTTTTCTGGTTTTATTTTAAACGTTATAAATTATCATTTTTCTTTATCTTTATAGCTATCGTTTTAGCTACTTATTTACAAGTTAAAGCACCAGTTTTCTTAGGGGAATCCTTGACAGAATTGGGAAAAATTGGTCAAAAATATTACATGGCAAAAATGGCTGGACAAACAGGATTTAAACCTGATATGTCAGACTTTATGGCAATAATGTGGAAATTGTTACTGGCATATATCTTTACAGCTTTAGCTAACCTCGTCTATAGCCTTTTATTTACGAGAATCGTTGCTCATTCAACAAACCGCATGAGAAAAGGTTTGTTTGGGAAATTGGAACGTTTGACGGTTGCCTTTTTTGATCAACATAAAGATGGTGATATCCTATCTCGTTTTACTAGTGACCTTGATAATATTCAAAACTCTCTCAATCAATCGTTAGTACAGGTGGTTACAAATGCTGCCTTGTACATTGGTTTAGTGTGGATGATGTTTAGACAAGATGTTCGACTAGCTTGGCTAACGGTTGCTACAACGCCACTTGCTTTGATTTTCTTGATTATTATTATCCGTTTGGCACGTAAATACACGAACATCCAACAAAAAGAAGTGTCAGCTCTTAATGCTTATATGGATGAAAAGATTTCAGGGCAAAAAGCAATCATTGTTCAGGGTGTTCAAAAAGAAACCATTGATGGTTTCCTTATTCATAATGAAAAAGTTCGTCAAGCAACCTTCAAAGGGCGACTCTTCTCAGGCTTGCTTTTCCCTGTCATGAACGGGATGAGTCTCTTAAATACAGCCATTGTAATCTTCTTTGGGTCTAAAATTGTCTTAGACGATAAGTCCATTTCAGCGGCAGTAGGTTTGGGATTAGTTGTTATGTTTGTCCAGTATTCACAACAGTACTACCAACCAATCATGCAAATTGCAGCCTCATGGGGTGAATTACAGTTAGCTTTCACTGGTGCTGGACGCATACAGGAAATGTTCGATGAAAAAGAAGAAGTTCGCCCAGAGAATGCACCAGTCTTCACTGAATTAAAAGACAGTGTCGAAATTAAAAATGTTGATTTTGCTTATTTACCAAATAAAAAAGTCTTATCCAATGTTTCTATTTCAGCCCCAAAAGGTAAGATGGTTGCCGTTGTAGGGCCAACAGGTTCTGGTAAAACAACCATTATGAACTTGATTAATCGTTTCTACGATGTTGATTCTGGTTCAATCACTTTTGATGGTATTGATATTCGTGACTATGACTTAGATAGTCTACGTAAAAATGTCGGTATTGTATTGCAAGAATCTGTTCTTTTCTCAGGTACCATTACTGATAATATTCGTTTTGGTGATGCCTTAATCAGCCAAGAAATGGTTGAGACAGCTGCACGTGCTACCCATATCCATGAATTTATCATGTCCCTACCAGATGGCTATAATACTCAAGTATCTGACGATGATAATATCTTTTCAACGGGGCAAAAACAGTTGATTTCAATTGCACGTACCTTATTAACAGATCCACAAGTGCTTATTCTAGATGAAGCGACGTCGAATGTTGATACGGTTACAGAAAGTAAAATTCAAAAAGCAATGGAAGCAATTGTGGCAGGGCGCACAAGTTTTGTCATTGCCCATCGATTGAAAACGATCTTAAATGCAGATGAAATCATTGTCTTAAAAGACGGAGAAGTCATTGAACAAGGAAATCACCACGAACTGCTTAAACAAAAAGGCTTCTACTCAGAACTCTACCACAACCAGTTTGTATTTGAATAACTAAAAAAGCCCAGTGGGCTTTTTTAGGTCTGAGCCTAGAAACAAGAAAGCGAGGAAAAGCCCAGTGGGCTTTTTTAGGTCTGAGCCTTGAAACCGGAAAGCGATGATAATGCCTAGAAAAAAGATAGTCCCTCGGGCCTTCTTTTTTTACTATTTAAATTGCTATATGTAGGAGCAAATGGTTTTAACAGATACTTTACACCGCAATCTTTTGTTGTTAAAATGATAACTAGATAATAAGATGACAAAAAATGATAGAAAGTGTGTACTGACAGCAACTAATGATTGAAATAGATGAATTACTGGATCAGATGAAGCCCAATCAAAAAGTAAACTATGACCGCTTACTTCAAAAAATGATTGAGAAATGGTCAGAAAATGAGGAACGTCCGAGTATTCTATTGCATGTTTGTTGTGCACCGTGTTCGACTTACTCTCTTGAATATTTAACGGAGTATGCCGACGTGACAGTTTACTTTGCTAATTCCAACATTCATCCTAAAGAAGAATACATGAGGCGTGCATTAGTGACTCAGCAATTTATAGCTGATTTCAACCAAGATACTGGTCAGCAGGTGTCCTATATTGAAGAAGACTACCAACCAAGCGAGTATGTTCGTCTTGTCCGAGGGTTAGAACAAGAACCAGAAGGAGGTAGCCGTTGTCATGTCTGCTTTGATTACCGTCTTGATAAAACGGCTAAGAAAGCTCTTGACCTTGGTTTTGATTATTTTGCGAGTGCATTGACAATTAGTCCCCATAAAAATGCCCAGCTGATTAATAGTATTGGAATTGATATCCAAAAAATTTACAATACCAAGTATTTACCGAGTGATTTCAAGAAAAATAATGGCTATCGTCGTTCGGTTGAACTATGTGAGACTTATGACATTTATCGTCAGTGCTATTGTGGCTGTGTTTATGCAGCAAGTGCACAAGGTGTTCCCCTAAAATCAATTCGCCAAGAAGCTAAAGACTATTTGCAAAATAAGGACCCAGAAGTCTTATCTAGAATTGCATTTAATTATAAAGGCAAAAGGATCTAAAGCTCTGCCATTATTCAAAAAAAGACCAGCTTAATCTTGCTCAAAAGCAATGAAGACAGCTAGTCTTTTTCTTTTTATCCAGTTTAGGCTAGGCTTATAAGCCATCAAGATGTTTTGTTTTTGTTTTGTTAAGCCAAGCGTAGGCAATCCCAATAAAGAGACCTCCTCCGACCCAGTTACCAAAGTAAACACTAATCCACTGACGAAGAACGTTGACTAAAGTGAACCCTTTAATATGGTCAACAGGACTAAAGGCTGCTAACATGAAGGAAGCGAAGTTGGCAATTAAATGTTCATTAACAAGGAAAACAAACATGAAAACGGCACTGATAACGATGAAGAATTTAGAACTTTCTTCTTTCAGTAACATGTAACCCATGATAGCAATGTTAACAAACATATTGGCAGTAATCCCTTCGACAAAATTCATCCAATCTGTTTTAGATAGTTTAGTTTGAACGGCAGTGATGACAAAACTCTTATCTGTTAACTGATGGAACATGAAGCCTTGATTGAATAGCCAAGCTAGTATAATAGCTCCGACCAAATTAAAGATAGTACAGTAGAAAATAATTAAGCTCGCTTTTGCCCAGCTGAGTTTCTTATAATAAGCACCCGTTGTTAAGTACATCATATTTGAAGTTGCCAGTTCACCATTAAAAATGAGAACATAGACAAGACCAATGGCGAAGATGATTGTAAAAGTGAAGCGTGCTAAAGATGGAAATTGAGTGGCAATCATATCTGCTCCTAAAATTCCAACAGCAGTAGTCATTGTTAAATAAGCCCCTGCAAACATTGAACGGAGGGCATAGCGCGCAAAACTTTCGTCGAATAGGGCAACTTTTTTGCTACAGGCAGCTTCAATTTTTTCTTGAAATGGTGACATAGGAAACCTCTATTTAATAAATTTTATAAAAAAACGAGAGAAGCTAATCTCTCGTTAAACTAACTGTTTGATTTTTTTATAAGGAGTTTGAAATTAGCTTTCAGAAGCACCTGAGTTGGCATCTGCCTCAGCAACAATTGCAGGAGAAGCTTCAGCGGCAGCCGCCGCTTCACCAGCATCTGATGCACCAGAACTTGCATCAGCATGGCCATGAGCTGTAGCAGCAGGCATTGCGCTTGCTTTACCACCAGCTAAGTGTTGACCAGTTTCTTTTAAGTACCAGTCTAACCATGGTTTAAAGTTGAAGACAATCTCATTGATACCAGCATATGAACCATCTGGATAGTACATTGCTTGGTAGTTATGGGTATTGATGATTTCAGCAGGGGAGCCAGGAACGATTGTACGTACATATTCTTGATTACCATTACGAAGTGTTCCAATTACCCATTCAACGTTTTTCATACGTTTTGGAGGAAGGCTTCCGTGAACAGTTGACATGCGGTTACCAACTTGTGCAGGAACGCGTTTTGCGTACATTGTTTCAGGATCTTGATGGGCATTGTTGTAATATAGGAACTGGTTGTTATCGTCGGCATATGTCAATTCAAATGGCATAGCTTTCAAGAACATATTGATTTGATCAACAGTCAAAAGACCATTATCAAGTTTGACATAAGTGTCCCCTTCAACAGCATTGACCTGTTTTGAAGCTTTTTCCAACCAATCAGGATCATCAGGGTCAATTCCTTGGATAGTTGTTGCAATTGGCTTACCAGCATCTAAGTCTTCAGGTTGGATTGCTTTTGGTTTTCTTAAAGCCGAAACCACACCAACATATTTGATAAAGTTATCTAAACATGATTCTAAGAATTTCACAGTACCCTCGTTAATGATATTGCCTTTGTCGTCAAAAGCTTCTTTAGCTTTACCAAGTAAGAATTCATTTCCTGGAAGTGTATAGGCATTCACACCTGGTGCATCAAGAATCTTACGTAAGTGAACTTGCGCACGTGATGTACCTTGGTCATAGTATGATGCACCAACAATCATAACTGGTTTATTTTCAAGTGGATGCAAATTGAAGGACATCAATTCTAAAGCACTTTTCAATGCAGGTGTAATAGTATGGTTATGTTCAGGAGTAGCAATGATAACACCATCAGCACGTGTGATTTTATTGTACATGTATTGTACTGCAAATTCATTTGACTGATCAGTGTCATCTTGGTTGAACATCGGAATATCTTTGATTTCTAATAGTTCAAGCTCAAATTTTGTTTTAAACTGACGTCTAATAAATTCAAGTAAGGTACGGTTATATGATTGTTCAGCATTTGAGCCGACGATACCTACAAATTTCATATCTGTCTTCCTCTCTTATTATAAGCTTTCCCAGTCAAAGTTCTCAGCATCTTTTTTCAAAAGTTCTTGAGCGTTTGACAGTTTGCTAGTAATTTTTACAAAAATACGGAAGTCATCAAAGATAGCATCTAATTTTTGAATCGTTTCTAGGTCAAATAAGTTACCTTCGTTATCAAAGGCTTGAAGTGAATGGGATAATAAAAATTCATCTGGAAAAACAGTTGATTTCAATTCTGGTGCATTTAAGATTTGACGTAATTGCAATTGAGCACGTGATGACCCAAGAGTGCCATAAGATGCACCGGTAATCATAACAGGTTTCTTCAATAGTGGAAAGATACCATAAGATAACCAAGCTAGTGCATTCATTAAGATGGCAGGGATCGAGTGGTCATACTCAGGTGTACCAATAATAACACCATCAGCAGCATCAATTTTTGCAGCGATTTCTTTAACAATCTCTGGGATAACTTTATTCGCAGGTTTGTTAAAAGTTGGGATATCCTTGATTTCGATCAATTCAATATCAACTTTGTCTGCAAAGTGTTTTTCCATGTATTGAAGAAGCTTACGATTAGTGGAACGACTTGAATTAGTTCCGATGAGACCAATAAGTTTCATAGTATTTCCTCATTTCTTATTTGCAAGAGATTTTCTCTCATTTTAATGATAACGTTTTCTAAAGTAATTATCAATCCTTTTTCCATCATTTTAATGCATTCTGAGAGAAAAAAGGTGAAAAATTTGATATGATAATAGTTAGATTTTAAAAAAGGAAACTCATGAAAAAAACAATCTATATCATCATTGGCTACGTCAGCTTTGTTTTAGGAATTATTGGCATACCATTACCAATCTTACCCACAACCCCTCTGCTTCTTTTAGCAGGCTTTTGCTTTTCAAGAAGTTCAGAGCGTTTCAATGATTGGCTAATTGAAACAAAAGTTTATCGATTCTATGTTGGAGACTACTTAGAATCGCGTACGATTTCAAGAAGTCGTAAGAAAAAAATTCTCCTTCAAGTTTGGCTTTTAATGGGAATCTCCATTATTTTTGTACCAATCGTTTGGATGAAAATCTTCTTCTTTTGCATGACCACGATTATGTCGTTTGTCTTATTTAAGTTTGTACCTGAGAGCTAGTCACATCTTTGTCCCAACTTCCATAGGGGCTTTTTCTTTTGGAATAGCAGAGCTGTTTAGTTTTTTGCTATTCTTTTACGAATAAATTATAATAGAGACATTGTTAATATAGAGTAAAGGAAAAGAATCAAGTCTTGAGGCTTGGTTTCGTTAGTAAGAATGAAAAATCGTGGTTTATTCAGTGCTATTAGCATATAATTTGATATAGTTGAATAACCTTAATTTATAAAGATTTAGACAATATTGTCATCTTATTGATTTACATATTAGTTCACAAAAAGTACGAAAAAAGGTACACAAAAAAATGAGTCCCACAAGCAAGAAAAAGGCACCTACGTCTAGGTGCTTTTTTATAATTTGTAACCCTTACCTACATAGAGATGCAAGCCTAGAGCAGTGTAACCGAATTGGTTTCTTTTTCAATTAGGATTATTTTATCATTTCTTTTTTAGTAAGGCAAGCATTTTCTTTATAGTATTAAATGATTTTTGCAAGCTCACGTTAGTGCTGTAAGCATCTTTGTTTCTAGTGGCTCTTTTTAAAAGCTGAATTGCTTCTTTCCTTCGATACTTTTGAATATCATTGCTACAGTACTCGCTATGTAGTATCATTAGACAAAATAAATCATGAAGTTTAGGATATTGAATGTCCTCTCTTTTTAAATGTACTTGCTCAGCAACAGATACGACACGAGTTGAAATTTTAGTTTTTTTATTTGTTAAATTCAATAAAAAAAACGTTACTATGAGCACAGGTATTTCTTATGTTTCGAACAAATTTTCCTAATTCATAGGCTTTTTGCAACTTGTTTTTTTTAGGAAAATCAATAAAGTATAATTCCACAAGATTTAGTAATTCACCGAAACTCATTATCTCAACAAGTACCCAAATAGGAATTTTGCTTTTTCGTTTTTCATACATTTCGGATAGATATGGGCTATATTTAAGATTGTTAATACAGGCCTCATATCCAGTAGGATAACACCTTTTATACTTTTCAACATAATTATATGCATCTATTCGAGAATTCCTAACAAATGCATCCATTAGTTTTGTTTTTATTCCGTGTTCAATATCAAGACACATTTTTAAAAGCTGATATCTTACTTGCATATCGATACTTGCAATATCTGATAGGATTTGAAACTCAATATCATATTTATTTCTATTTTTTGGGAAAAGCTTTCGATAGCTAGAAATTTTATAATAATAGCTTTTTTCTGAAATAATCTTTAAAGCAAGTTCTTCATCGATATTATTAAAAAGAATTCCAATATTATTCATTTTTTCGATTAACTTTGGATAATTTAATAATTGTTTTTCATTCTTATTGTTTGGCATAATTTTTCCTTTAACTATATTAAATATTATAACTTTAATATAGCTAAATTTACAGGGGGATTTTTACGGTTTTGCTATTTTTGAAAAGACATATTTAGAGGTGCTTTGATTATTAAAAGAATAGTATCGAATTTGGACCGATTTTATTATTCAATAATGTCCGTTTTTGTAATTCTAAACTAAAGGCAATAACTTTTTCAGAAAGTTGTTGTTGTAATGCTAGTGTTGATAGGTCACCGTTTAATATCCTTGCTACTTGAAGATCATATCTATTGTTTTCTAGTTCAATCTTAGCGTACATTAATATCTCTCGTTCCTTTTCTGATATATCTATATCAAGAATAAGATTGTAAATATTCTCAAGCAACCATTCTTTAGATAATTTATTTTTCATTTTTTACCTACTATTTCTACATGAATAAGAACTAGAAATTCCCTTTTTAAAATTTTATACATTCAATACATGAATAATATCACTTTAAATATATTAGTACAATAGAGTATTTTATTATGATAAAAGTTGTTAAATTTAAGATAAAAACAGCAATAAAAAAATGAAAAATATTATCAAAAACCTTGATATAATAGACTTTTATTAAATAGGGGGGTACCCCCCTCACGCGCGTGAGACAGATTTTTGGACAGTCGGGGATCTCCACCGGTCTTATGATTAATAATTTAGTGATTTATTTTAAGGTCGGGGGTGTTAGGATAACTTGACCAAGAATTATTTCTATAATAGCCTTAAAAGCTTGATAGATAAGCAACTAATAGCTTTCTTTTATCTTACTATTACTAACTATGGTCTAAATCCTAACGTGAATAAATTTGTACAGTACGGCGGGAAGTGCGACAAGCAAGATGACAAGGTGATTAAGCTCCGTTTTCATGTCGTCTGAAATAAATTGCCATTGTTCATTGATATACTGATATTTTCTAGTAATTAGGTTGAGATTGACATTTTAAGGCAAGGTAAAGTTTTCAAGTGAATAATTGTCCGTAAGCCTTGCTATGATTGGATTTTTGGTTATATTAATGATGTCAAAACTTGTTATTTGTTAGTGCTATACCTTATCCTAATCTTATCCTTTTAAATATCTAGAAGACACCCGCCACGATAATATTTTATAAAGCTATTCAAGGCTTCTTTTTTCTTTGGATAATACCACGATTCAGATTTACCCATTAAAGAATATATATCATAGTTGTTTAGCTTTACGCTTACCAGATAGTTCAGAATTAATATCTGCCTCTGTCTCATGTCTTTTATTGAATTAATAGCGTCCATTATAGCGTTAAGTTCTTCTAAGGCACACTCACGATTGATTGAGAGCTGTTCTCTGCGCGTGTATGGTGGTTTTGAATAGTTGTTTAAGGTTAGTATAAAGTCATCGTTATATGCTAGATTATGGCTATATGCGATGTGTTGCCAACGTCTAAACTCATTTAGCTTTCTGATTGCGTTTTTGTTATTCATAATCTCCCCTGTTATGTTATAATATTCTTAGGAAGAAATTCCAAAAAAACTAAAATAGAAAATGGTATAATATTTTTAGTTTAATTAATCAGGGTGCTTTTGTGGGACGTCTTTTATTGAAATTCGGTCACTGGAAACAGTGATTTTTTTTGATGTCTAAAACAGGTAAGGTTTTTACTAAAATTTAAAAAGAAACGTTTTTTCTAATAGGCTTTATAGTATCATGCCACCCCTTAAAAATTTGAAAAAATCGTGCGTGACGTAAGAATAGACCTCATAGTGGCTCCCCTATGGCTCATAGTAGTGGTGGGGGTATATATTCATTCCAAAGATTTAAAATCGCTTATACGAGCTCTTAGAGGCCTTGAATGAGATACTTACTTTGTGGTATGTTTTGAAGTGGAATTACTATCTAAAAAGCTATTACGTCAGCATTCTATACTTGCTATTAAAATTTCAAAAAGGGAATTTTTTGCACAGAAAAGGGCGCGTTCTTTTGTTAAGCATAAGAGTAGCCCCGTTGAAATAAAAAGGGGTATTGATCAATATTATTGTATCACTATGAGTGCATAAAGTTACAAAATAACAAGCTAAAATAATGCTTTTATACAAGTATATGTTTAGTTAGAGTTATTGCTTTTGATATGAATGTTATTGATTCTAAAAACATTATTAATATAATAGTTTAAAATCTTTTTATTGCTTCATATCGTCTATTAGAGAGACTCTGTGAAGCTTTAAATCTAAACTATTTGAGTTGTGAGATTGGTCAAGAGAGTGTATCTCAGCAGATAATAAAAGAGAATGACTTGACGTCACTCTCTAATAGTTATAAAGCATAATCATGAATACCTTTGTATTCTTTTTTTGTGTCTACTTGTTTAAGTAGATTTAAAACATTATCTCCTAATAGCTCAATGGTTCCGTATGCTGTCTCGCTATCCATTGATAAGCCATTGTCATTTAGTAATCTATCAGCATAATCTAGTAACTCTAATTCATATTGTGCTATGTCATGGATAAGAAAGTCTTTGTCAATATTTTGAAGCATTGCCACGCGATGGTTAATGTATTCATCATTGAAGTCAGATTGATTGATTTCTTTAGTTAATTCATTTTCTTGAAGTACATGATCGATATCACTTTCAGCAAAGTCTTCGGGTTGATTATAGTAGTCCTTAAAGCTGTCACAAATGCGCTTGAAGACTTTGTTTAGTTTTCTGTCCTCTACATATTCTAAGGCTAACTGATTGGCATAGCCTCCTTGCTTATCGTTGTGATAGGTTGCTTCAATTACTGGCTGTTCATGTATCCCGTGCATATAACCAAAGATGGCGTGACAAGCAACCTGTGCAGTTTCAAAGTCTTTAAAAGTATAGTTAAAAGTGTTAGGTGTATCTGATAAAGTTTTCATTGTGCAATATCTTTCTAGGTTTTCAAGCCATTGTGCGCGACCTTCTAGCATTCCTTTATATCTGCCATTGGCGCGTGTAGTGAATAAGTGAATATTAGTTTGTGCCATTGTAAAGTACCATGATAGAGAAGCCAACACTTAATGGGTGATATTTAATGTCAGTAACATTATGTGATTGGGTGAACTCATTGACACGCGCTTCAAAGTCAGGTAATTTTTCTTTGTGACCTTGATAAAATAGTTTGATTTTCATTGTTTGGTTCTCCCTTTCTAAAATTTAGTATGCTTTTAAAATATTTCACACGCTTTAAAATTAAGTGTATAACGTTTAAGCCCTTTAGTGCCAAGGGTTTTAGACAATTTATACTCTTTACACGTTTTTTTTTGAAATTCACCACAATTTTTACTTATTCTTTTTTTATTATAGTTATTAATTATTTTTAACTTAAAATAAAGTGTATAAAGTGTAATAAGTGTGCTAACTCATTGATATGACTAGGACGGATTGTTATACACTTTTTTTATAAACGTCTAAAAACTGTTAAAAGTGTGTTAAAAGCTATTTTTTATAGTTGCCATTCCAATAACCACGCTCGTTTTTAACTTTCCTTTGGTTAATAGTTTCAGCTCTACCGTTGCCATAATCTTTCATGGCATAATGTGGCAAGTCATCCTTAGGATAAAAATTGATATGGTGTTCCCTCCCTTTTGGGATTGTCCTTTGCCCTGCTGTAATATAATCAGGTAAATTGGTTTTAATCTCCCTGTGTAAGGCCATTTCAGTTTTAAAGCTTTTTAGGTTATTATATTCAAGATAGTTTTTCCAAACGTGCCAGATAAAGCTATTAGGGATAAACTCACTGTTTAGGCTATCAGTGAAAAAATCTTCAATGAATGCTAGCACGGGGTTAATCTCTAACAAGTAATCATGCACTAAGTCTTTACTGCTTTTTGGATATATCTCTTTGGTCGGTGTTTCAATAGCTAGTTTCAAGATATATTCTAAAACGTCTTTCCTGATAATGTAATATTTCTTAATGGCTTTGTTAGGCTTGTTTTTGTACTTGCTAGTAAATGGAATTATCATCAAACGTCTTGATATTGCGTCCTTATCCCCGTCCATAATAGGAAGCCCATTTGATGATTGAATAACAGTCATTTGTAATCTCAGGCTATAGGGTTTCAAGCCTTTTTCTTCAATGGTCATGATATCGCCTGTGGTCAGGCTGAAAAGCTCGGACGTGTCTTTAATAATAGCGTCTTTTTGAATATCATCACCAATGACAATAGACTTTCCTAGAAGTATAGAAGTAGTGAAACGACTCCTTGCAAGCTCTGTTATTTTAAGACTTGCTACGTTATCAAGTCCAACTAAGTTAATGATGAATTGCTGTAACGTGCCTTTACCTGTACCGCCTGCCCCATATAGCCAAAAGATACGCTCTAGCGGTTCATTAGTGATACATGCTTTAAACATTTGGATAACAAGGTCATACATTTCAGTATCATTGTCAAACAGTTCTTTAAGCCACTTAGTAGGCATCCAACCTTTAATATTAGGCTCTGTAGCTTCGGGATTGTAATTGGTTTCAATCTTGCGTGTGACTGGGATATCAGGACTAAAATCATAAAATTGATTAGACTTATAACTGTAAACACAGTTACCTAGCGCGGTATATTCTGGGTGTAGTTCTTTGAGTGGGCTTTGTCGTCCAATGATATATAAAACATTTTTAGCCACGTTCTCAACCATACCAGCTTTGATAATGTTCATAATATCCTTGATAAGCTCGTTGTCTTGCATGTAATAACCTTTATCAGGGTTATAGAAGTACAAGGGCGCTTGTTGGTTAATGTTAGCGGGTTTAATTCTGATAAAGCGGATATATTTCTTAATCAAGATTGCCACGCCTAAGGCTTCCTTAGGTAAAGCATTAGCCTTTTTACTTTCAGCATAATCTTCTATATCTTTAGATGTTAGCTTGCCCTCTGCTAAGGCTTTAGTATTTTCAGTTTTAAATTCTTGATAGGCTTCTTCATAAGCTTTTTCCTTGATGTCGTTACAGATATCAAAGAATTGACCTCTGATATTTTTAAATGTGGTTAAATATAGCTCGGTGGTTTTCGCCTCCTCAAATTTTTCAGCATATAGCTGTAATGTCTCTTTGTCTATAATTGTTTCCCTCTCTTTCTCATTTCTGCTTCTAGGACACTTCTAAAGGTACGATCAAGTTCATCAAGTGGTAGCGGTGGTTCTGTTTGGTCGTTTGCAATTGTTGCTAACTGATAAGCTGTTTCAATATCGCAATTAACATATTTGTTTAATAATAAGCCTACAAAACGCGTAACCCCAATATTACGCCCGCCCTCGTCTCCATATCCATTTAATAGTGTATTAATGACTTTCATTGTTATTGATAGTTTCCCACTTTGCGGAGTGAAACGCTCTTTAGGTGCGCATGTCGTCATTGTTTGACCTCTGATAGTTGGGAAATCTGTTCCTTTATTAATAATCTTGTCATAAGTTTCTGGGTCATCTCTTGTTACTGGTAACCCCATAAGTTGTGACCATGTAAGACTAGCACAATCAAAAGGTAAGCCAATTAAATCAGCTATCTTTTTAACGGTTGCTTTATAGTCAGGTTCTGTCAGGTTGTTATCTGGTTGCACCACAAGCCTATAACGAGGTTTTTCAGTGCTGTGTTTAATAGTCGGGTATAATATATAAGAATAGTCACTTAAAGCGCTGTGAATGGTGTTCTTGAACGTTTCAGGGGTACAATGGATGTCATCATAATCAAGAAAAATCAAGTCACGATATAAAAGACTCTGATTATTGCGCTTATATGATCCATTCTTTTCTTGTTTCACTTTACCAGATAAGCAGTAAGGTGCTTGATATTTCTTAAAGTCTTCAATGCTCATATTCTCGGGTGGCTTCATTGGTTTAATCTGTGAGATATAGTCAAACGGTGATAAGTCTTTTTTACTTAGATAAATTAAGGACGAAAAGCCACGCGTTTCATAGATTGCCATATCATTTACCCCGCTTTCTTAATTTCTTTAACCGTGTTAATCGTTGCTGTTTCTTATTTTGTTCGATGGTTTTGGCTCTTGATTTTGTTTTAGTCTCATCACCAATTTTGTATCCTTTGAAAACTGGTTCCATCAAATAGTGACTCATGGTTTCACCCCCAAAAAAATCAATATATCACTCACACGATAAAACACTTTTCTAGTGTCTTCCATTGGCGCTTGATACCTTTTAAGCCCATTATCTTCCCACCGTCTCAGAGTATTGTAATCAATATCTAGCTCTTTCTTTAAATCAGTTTGAGTGATTAAGCCAGTCAAACGATTCTCTGGCTTTTTGTAGCTATCTAGAAAGTGTGAGAAAGTTGTCAGCATTTCAATTTTAAGGTCGTTTTCAGCTTCTTTAGATAACCAAGACATATTTAATCACCTACCTTCAAATAGTGCTTATATGAGTTTAAATCAGCGTTTAAGAGGGTTGTTATTCGCTTTTCTTCTTCCTGTTGCTGGCTGGTTAATGCTCTAATACCTTCTAATCGCTCGGTGTCATTGGCTGGGATAAAGTACCCACCATTATTGTCACGACTTGCACAGATACAAATGCCATAATCAATAATTAAACGTCTGATAATGGCTTGTGCTGTTCTAAGGCTCATTTTTGTATGAGTTGCTATCTCTTGACCAGTTATCGTTCTATCTTTCCCAACTGGAATAAGTGCCAATAGTCTTCGGTGTGTTTTGGGTAATCTTTTATTCAAATTGCTCTCCTTGTAAGTAACATATCTTATATTCTGTTACATTTTTAAAACCTCAAATAATAAGTGCTAGACGTCATTACCAGTTTATTTATGTAACAAAATATTTTTATGTTACCTCTCTCTTCATTTGTTAGTTATAGTATTTGTTGTAATTCTGTAAATAAGCACCATAGTAGTGGTTACATGCTTGTTTTCGCTCTTGTTCATCTTCTTCTATATCAATGACGGTATAACTCTTAAAATGGCTTAGAATGACCATGAGAAGGAGTAGTACCAGTAAGAAGATGATATATTGTAGAGGTGTTAGATTTAGTTCTTCCATTTTTTCGCCCTCTCAATCCGTTTTCCCTCAATCTTACCAGCTTGAAATATTCTTAAAATGCTTAGAGATACGCTATCTGTTTCAGATATACAATCGTTATATATCTCAATTGCCTTTAGTAAATCATCATCTATTGGTTGCATTTTTAATATATTATTTTTCATTACGTAATTCCTCTAATTCTTTTTCATCATCAGCATTCAATAAATAGCAAGCAATTTCATCAAGTTTGCGGAATAGCTTTTCATTGATTGCATAAGTGGTGCTTAGGCATTTAGAAATAATAAACATGAATGTTTCACGGTCTTTGCGGTTTATTACCTCTAAACCCTCAATAGTAATATTGGCTAAGTCAATTTCATTGGTAAGCTCGGTAAGTTCTGCGCCAAAGGATTGTAATTCCTTGACAGTTAGCTTCACTTCGTTCTTTTCTTGTTTCATTGTGATTTCTCCTATGTATTTTCAAATGTAGTGAAATGTAGTATAATTAAGTTAATAAAAAATATGTAACTCCCTTACTTGCTTGTGGGTTTGTATTTTATTATTTTCATATTCTTAAAAGCCTAATCAGTCGCCAAACTATTTAAGGCTTTTTTTGTTGTCATCACGCGCATTGTTGCGTGTTTTTTAATTTTTATTGTAGATTGACTCAGACACACTGATATTCAATCCAAACTTTTCTTTAATTCCCATTAGTTCTACGGTATCATCTAAAATAGTTTCCCTAGCAACTAGCATATCTGGTGTCATTTCTGATTTTTTAACCATTTTTGAATATCCAAACTTGTTGGAAACGGCTTTATTTGTGATTGTGTTAGCCTTGATTAAGTCCTTCTTAGATACCATACCTAAGCTATTAGTCAATCTAGCCATGGCTTCTTTTTGGTGTTCTTTATCTAGCATTCTAAAGACTTCAAAGCCTTCTAGGCCAGTTGCTTGTCTTAACTGTTTAATGGTTTCAAATACCCAGAACTTAAATGATTTAGCTTCTGGTTTACGACTTGAAAAAATAGTGTCATAAATTCCAAACTCATTAACGATTAACATTTCTTGATTTCTTCCTAATTTGTCTGGTATGTGGTCGGTTGAAACGACCTCATCAACTAAACGCTCTTTCACACGTTTTGGTTTTAAGTCTAGCGCGTGACAAATATCAGCAAGAACTGCCCACCACTCGCCTTTATGCTCTACAAAACGGATATCATATCCATTCCAATATTCAACTTTCATATATTACCCTCTCTTTCTTCCCGTCCATGTAAACTAAGTTCATATAGTGTCCTCCTAGTCTTCTATTAGCCATTCCATGATAGTTTGGTAAATTCGTTTAGGTGCTTTGTAATTGCCCGTTTCAATTTTTGCTAAGGTTGGCGGAACAATCCCCAATTGTTTTGAAAGTTCTACTTTTCCCAACTGTTTAACTGCTCTTTTTTTTCTGACTTTAACTGCTATATCTTTAGTAATTAGCATTTTTCATCTCCTTTCTTAAAACGAAAAAAAATTACGTTTAATTTTATATTTTGTATTTTAATCTAAAAAAACTTTCGTTGTCAACGAGGAAACGCAATTTTTTTTCATTTTCTGCTTTTTTATATTGATTTGCTATGGTATAATTCAAATTGAAGAAGGAAAATAATATGGATAATAGATTACAAGAATTAAGAAAAGATATAGGGATAAGTCAAAAAGATTTTTTCAATCAGGTTATAAAAAAAGAACTAGAAATGAATATTTCTTTTAGGACTTATCAAAATTGGGAAAATCCATCAAATTCTATAAAAGAAGAAAGTGCACTGAAATTAGCAAAATATTTCGAGGTTTCCCTTGGCTATTTATTAGGTTTTGGAACAATTGAAGAAGAGATAGACCGTGATATAAAAATTAAAAAAAGTCAATTTTCTAGGGAAAATAATATATTATTAGAACTAGGCTATTTATTATCAGATAGACAGTTGAATAATATTTTAGATACTATACATATTTTTCACGCATCAAATAAAGCGTATTTTTCTAATTTAATTGAGTATCATGACGAGTTTATCGAAGATGAGTTAGAGGTTGAATTTTTTAGTTTCATAGAAAAATATCCTGATTTTTTAGCTGTTGAAAAGGAAAAGTACAATAACTATAAGAAAATTATTAATGACCCTAAAAGTAGAGCAGAGACTGAGAAAAAATTAGAGCTAATTAAGAAGTACCAAGAAGAAAAAATCAAAAATGATTAGATTCAAATTTTGTTCTTGCTTTACCAATAAACCACGCGCCAATATTCCACCAATTGTTATCTTTGGCAATCCTTTAGGGTGTTCGAAAAATACCGATACTAAATTAAAAGAGGTAAAAAATGAATAAACAAAAATTATTTAATATCATATTTATTATGATTGGTATCATTGCTTTAATTAATGATTTATTAGCAAAACGTTTCTTTATGTCAGCTTTAATCTCTTTGTGTATTGTGATATTGGTAAATCGTTATAGAAAGAGCTAGACGTATTTTCTAGCATTCGGTAATGCTAAATGTAAAGGATAAAACGAGGTAAAAAATGAACGAACTACAATTTTTAATCTACACTGCTGATAATAATCAAGAGGAAGCCAACGTTATTGTTAATGATGAAACTATTTGGGCTAGTCAGAAAGAAATGGCTAGGTTATTTGATGTATCGGTCTCTACTATCTCTAGACATCTAAGAAATATTTTTGAAGAAGGTGAACTAGAAGAGAAAGTGGTTGTTGCAAAAATTGCAAATACCACTCAACATGGCGCTATGACTGGGAAAACACAGACTCAAGAAGTTAGTTACTATAACTTAGACGCCATTATCTCTGTTGGTTACCGTGTTAATTCACAAAAAGCTACGCGCTTCAGACAGTGGGCTACTAATATACTAAAAGAATACATGATTAAAGGCTTTGTTTTAGATGATGACAGACTAAAACAAGGAGAGAGATTATTTGAAAAAGACTACTTTCAAGAATTACTTGAAAGAGTTCGTTCCATTCGTACTAGTGAGAGGCGAATTTGGTACAAAATAACAGACATTTTTGCTGAAATTAGTGTTGATTATGATAAAAACAGTCAAATCACTAAAGACTTCTATGCAACTGTTCAAAATAAATTTCACTATGCTATAACTGGAAAAACTGGTGCTGAAATTATCTTTGAAAAAGCAGATAGAAACAGTAAAAATATGGGTCTAACAACTTGGAAAAACTCTCCAGACGGTCGCATATTAAAATCAGATACACAAGTAGCAAAAAACTATCTTACAGAGAAAGAAATTAAGAGTCTTGAGAGAAATGTGTCCTCATACTTTGATTATATTGAAGATTTGATAGAGAGACGCAATTCATTCACTATGGAGCAGTTTGTTGCAAGTGTAGATAACTTTCTTAATTTCCGTGAATATAGAATTCTAGAAGGTAAAGGCTCTATTTCTATGAGTCATGCAAAAGAAAAAGCTAGTCGTGAATATGTGGAATTTAATAAGACACAGAAAATTAACTCTGATTTTGAAAAACAGATAAAGAAATTAACTGAAAATCATAGTTAATTGAATAAACTTAACATTTTTCTATTTTCAGTAACGCCAATTACTGACTTTACCTATCTAATTCCTTTACTTGCTTGTGGGTGGTTAGATCGAGGTAAGAATATGAAGATAACAGAATACAAAAAGAAAGACGGTACAATAATGTACCGCTCACAAGTTTATCTAGGTGTTGATTCTGTCACTGGTAAGAAAGCGAGAACTAGTGTATCAGGACGAACCAAAAAAGAGTTAAAAAATAATATAAAGCTAGCTAAGTATGAGTTTCTGGCCAATGGTGAGACTGTTTCAAAGAAAGTTCAAGTTAAAACTTATAGCCAGCTTGTTGATTTATGGCTTGAAAATTACAAACTTACTATTAAACCTCAAACATATAGAGTAACTAATCGATTGATTAATTGCCACCTATTACCTTACTTTGGTAAAATGAAACTTGATAAAATATCTAATACAGATATCCAATCTTTTGTAAATGACCTAACTAATAAGCTAGTTAATTTCAGGACGGTTAACTCAATTAATTCTCGGATATTACAGTATGGGGTATCATTAAACTTAATACCGTTTAACCCTGCGCGTGATATTATCCTACCGAAGAAACAAAAGGCGGGGCGTGATAGTGTTAAATTTATTGATACAGACGACCTAAAAACATTACTTAACTTCATGGAAAAGCAATCATTAAGGCGTTACCGTTACCATGTGGAATATGTCTTTTATAAGTTGTTACTTGCTACTGGTTTACGTATTGGTGAGTCTATCGCTCTTGAATGGTCTGATATTGACCTAGAGAACGCCACATTAAACATTAACAAGAGTTTTAGCCAAGAGTTAAGAATAGTAAGCACCACTAAAACAAAGGCAGGCACGCGCCAAATAAGTATTGATAAAGAGACGGTAAATCTCTTGAAGTTATACCAGGTACGACAAAGACAGTTATTCCATGAGGCAGGCGGTGGCGTTCCAAAAGTTGTTTTTGCAACTCCTACAAGAGAATACTTATCACGCTTGACCTTACAAAATAACTTAAATAGTAGGTGCGAAAAACTAGGAATCCCTCGCTTTACATTTCACGCTTTTAGGCATACACACGCTAGCTTGTTATTGAATGCAGGGATTTCTTATAAAGAGTTACAATATAGACTAGGTCATTCAAATATTGCCATGACTTTAGATGTCTATTCTCATTTATCAAAAGATAAAGAGAAAGAAGCAGTTTCATACTTTGAAAAAGCAATAAATAGTATTTAGTACGAAAAAAGGTACACAAAAAAATAAACCTCATAATATAGAGGTCTTAGAAACGTTGATATAAAAGTATTTATAGAAAGAAAGAGATAAAACATAATGAAAAATCGTGGTTTTGAATTAGTTAGCAAATTTTCAGATGAGAATTTATTACCAAAACGTGAGACAGTACATGCAGCTGGTTATGACTTGAAAGTGGCGGAGTCTATCACTGTTGCACCGGGTGAAATTAAGTTGGTGCCAACTGGGGTTAAAGCCTATATGCAACCAGGAGAAGTCCTTTTTTTATTTGACCGCTCATCAAATCCTCGTAAAAAAGGGTTAGTTCTTATTAATTCTGTGGGTGTTATTGATGGTGATTACTATGGAAATCCTGACAATGAGGGGCACATCTTTGCTCAAATGAAGAACATCAGCGACCAAATAGTCACTTTGGAACCTTTAGAACGGATCGTCCAAGCTGTTTTTGTACCGTTTTTACTTGTTGACGGTGATCAAGCTGATGGTGTTCGTACTGGTGGCTTTGGTTCAACAGGACGCTAGTTTTGCGTCTGCACAGCAATTTAAAAAAAGAGAGGCCAAATTATGGCAAAGAAAAAGACAACATTTGTTTGTCAGGAATGTGGCTATCAGTCACCTAAATATCTAGGTCGTTGTCCTAACTGTTCTTCTTGGTCGTCTTTTGTAGAGGAAGTTGAAGTTAAGGAAGTTAAGAATGCGCGTGTTAGTTTGTCGGGTGAGAAATCACGACCTGTTAAGCTAAAAGATGTTGATAACATTCACTATGCTCGCACGCAAACTGATATGGATGAGTTTAATCGGGTGCTTGGGGGCGGTGTTGTTCCAGGAAGCATGATTTTAATTGGTGGGGACCCTGGGATTGGGAAATCAACTCTTTTGTTGCAGGTTTCGACACAGTTGGCAAATAAAGGAACCGTTCTGTATGTTTCTGGGGAAGAATCAGCGGAGCAGATTAAATTACGCAGCGAACGTCTTGGAGATATCGACAATGAGTTCTATCTTTATGCTGAGACTAATATGGAGAACGTCCGACTTGAAGTGGAACGGCTTCAGCCAGATTTCTTGATTATTGACTCCATTCAGACAATGATGAGTCCAGAAATATCAGGGATTCAGGGCTCAGTAAGTCAGGTCAGAGAAGTAACAGCAGAACTGATGCAGTTAGCTAAGACCAATAATATTGCGACCTTTATAGTGGGGCATGTCACTAAAGAAGGCACACTAGCTGGTCCGCGGATGCTGGAACATATGGTGGATACTGTTCTCTATTTTGAAGGGGAAAGGCATCATACCTTCAGGATTTTGCGTGCGGTTAAAAACCGATTTGGCTCAACCAATGAAATTGGTATTTTCGAGATGCAATCTGCTGGTTTAGTTGAAGTTTTGAATCCAAGTCAAGTTTTCTTAGAAGAACGCTTAGATGGGGCTACCGGCTCTGCTATCGTCGTCACCATGGAAGGCAGTCGACCAATTCTTGCAGAAGTTCAATCATTGGTGACACCAACTGTTTTTGGTAATGCCAGACGGACGACGACCGGTTTGGATTTTAACAGGGTCAGTTTAATTATGGCTGTTTTGGAAAAACGCTGTGGACTACTCTTGCAAAATCAGGACGCCTATCTTAAGTCTGCTGGAGGTGTCAAGCTGGATGAACCAGCTATTGATTTGGCTGTCGCGGTGGCTATTGCGTCCAGCTATGAGGAAAAGCCAACCAATCCTCAAGAAGCATTTTTGGGTGAAATTGGTTTGACAGGCGAAATTCGTCGCGTGACGCGAATCGAACAACGGATTAATGAAGCTGCTAAACTAGGTTTCACCAAAATCTATGCGCCGAAAAATTCTTTGCAGGGCATTAAGATTCCTGATGGGATTGAGGTTGTTGGGGTTGCGACGGTTGGACAAGTCTTGGCTGCCGTATTTCCGAAATAAGAGACCATCCGATAAGGGAGATTTTCATTTTCCGAACTTTTTAAAAGTTCTAGTTAGAAATTCTGACTTTTATTTCAATTCATGATAAGCTTAAGATAGTTTAATCATCAAACTTGTTTTGAGGATAATTAGGAGGAATGATGTCATACTTTGAACAATTTATGCTTGCAAATAAGGCTTACGTAGAGGAGCACGGGACGATTCATTTACCCAACAAACCAAAAACAAAGGTAGCTATTGTAACTTGTATGGATTCCCGCCTTCACGTAGCTCATGCTCTTGGCCTAGCACTTGGAGACGCCCATATATTACGGAATGCCGGTGGTCGCGTGACTGACGATATGATTCGCTCCCTTACCATTTCACAGCAACAGATGGGAACGCGTGAGATTGTTGTCCTACACCATACCGACTGTGGAGCCCAAACCTTTACCAATGAGAGTTTTGCTGCCCACATTCATCAAGAGTTAGGCGTAGATGTGACAGGTCGCGATTTTCTTCCTTTTCAGGATGTGGAAGATAGCGTCCGCGAAGACATGGCTCTTCTCAGAAAATCACCTTTAATCCCTGAAGATATTGTGATCAATGGCGCGGTCTATGATGTTGACAGTGGTCGAATGACACCAGTAATGAAATAATTAATAATTTTTGCAGAGCTGATTTTTAGCTCGTTTTTATGATGTAGAATTCTGAAAATATTAGACAAATAATAAAGAAAGCGATATAATGTTTGTATCAACGAGATAATACAAAAGGAGAGCAAGATGATGGACAATAGGATGAGGTTTACAATTGATCAAGACATGCAATTTCCATTGGTTGAAATTGAATTGGAAAATGAAGAGTCTATTTACCTTCAACAAGGGAGTATGGTGTATCATACTGAAAATGTGACCTTAAATACCAAGTTGAATGGTCAGGGATCTGGTTTAGGAAAATTAGTTGGAGCCATCGGCCGTTCCATGGTTTCTGGTGAATCAATGTTCATTACACAAGCCATGTCAAATGGAGTTGGTAAATTAGCCTTAGCACCTAATACACCAGGACAGGTTATTGCTTTAGAACTAGGGGAAAATCAATATCGTCTAAATGATGGTGCCTTTCTAGCCCTAGATGGTTCAGCTCAGTACAAAATGGAACGTCAAAATATTGGTAAAGCACTCTTTGGTGGTCAAGGCGGACTTTTTGTAATGACAACTGAAGGTCATGGTACCTTACTTGCTAACTCGTTTGGATCTATTAAGAAAATCACACTTGATGGCGGCACAATGACTATTGATAATGCCCATGTTGTAGCATGGAGCAGAGAACTTGATTATGATATTCATTTGGAAAATGGATTCATGCAATCTATAGGTACTGGTGAAGGTGTTGTTAATACCTTTAGAGGTCATGGCGAAATTTATATCCAAAGCCTTAACCTTGAGCAATTTGCTGGAGCTCTTAAACGTTATTTGCCAACCGGCTCAAATTAGTCAAAATAACATAGAATCAGCCTTTTTGGGCTGATTTTTTTCGCCTATGCGTCCAAAATATGCTATAATAAGAAAGATTTTAGAAGAAGTCTGAAAAGGTCCTGGCAAGCTCAAATCATTATTTGTTGCTTATTTTTCGTGCCACAGGTTTCTGAGTGATATATGTAATAGGAGAAGAAGAATGTCTAAACCAATTCGTGTGCGTTATGCACCAAGTCCAACAGGGCTTCTACATATCGGGAATGCCCGTACAGCCCTATTTAACTACCTCTATGCTCGCCATCATGGTGGAGACTTTATCATCCGTATTGAAGATACTGACCGTAAACGTCACGTTGAAGACGGTGAACGTTCTCAACTTGAGAACTTAAAATGGTTAGGAATGGATTGGGATGAAAGTCCAGAAACTCATGAAAATTACCGTCAATCTGAACGTCTAGAACTTTATCAAAAATACATTGATCAATTATTAGCTGAAGGTAAGGCCTACAAATCCTATGTCACGGAAGAAGAATTAGCAATTGAACGTGAACGTCAAGAAGCAGCCGGCGAAACACCTCGTTATATCAATGAATTTATTGGTATGTCAGCTGATGAAAAAGCTGCTTACATTGCAGAACGAGAAGCTGCGGGTATTATTCCAACAGTGCGTCTTTCTGTTAATGAGTCTGGTATCTACCAATGGACTGATATGGTTAAAGGTGAGATTAGCTTTGAAGGTGGCAATATTGGTGGCGATTGGGTTATTCAGAAAAAAGATGGCTACCCAACATATAACTTCGCGGTAGTTGTTGATGATCATGATATGCAGATTTCACATGTCATCCGAGGGGATGATCATATCGCAAACACACCAAAACAATTGATGATTTATGAAGCACTGGGATGGGACGCGCCAGAATTTGGTCATATGACTCTGATCATCAATTCTGAAACAGGGAAAAAACTGTCTAAACGTGATACTAACACACTTCAATTTATTGAAGACTATCGCAAAAAAGGTTACCTTCCAGAATCAGTTTTCAACTTCATAGCTTTGCTGGGCTGGAATCCTGGTGGTGAAGATGAAATCTTCAGTCGCCAAGAATTAATTGATCTATTTGATGAAAATCGTCTTAGTAAGTCTCCTGCTGCCTTCGATCAGAAGAAAATGGATTGGATGAGCAATGAGTACCTCAAACATTCAGATTTCCAAACTGTTTTTGCTCTCTGCAAACCTTTCTTGGAAGAAGCAGGGCGATTAAACGAAAAAGCAGAAAAATTAGTTGAATTGTATCAGCCACAATTAAAATCTGCGGACGAAATTGTGCCTTTGACTGACTTATTCTTTGCTGATTTTCCAGAGTTGACTGAAGCAGAACAAGAAGTCATGGCTGGCGAAACAGTACCAACTGTCTTAAAAGCGTTTAAAGAAAAATTAGCAGCGATGACAGATGAAGAGTTTCAACCAGAAAACATTTTCCCACAAATCAAAGCTGTCCAAAAAGAAACAGGCATTAAAGGGAAAAATCTCTTCATGCCGATTCGGATTGCCGTTTCTGGTGAAATGCATGGGCCAGAATTACCAAACACAATCTATCTTTTGGGGCGTGATAAATCAATCGAACATATTGACAAAATGCTCTAATCAGAACAAACCCATTTGTCTGGAACAAGTGGGTTTTAATTATGTTATAAAAATTCAAAAAAATTAAAACAACTATTTGCTTAAACTAAAGAGGTATAGTATGATTTAGGGGAGATGAGAGAGAAGGGAAAATGAGATGCCAAATTCATTATCATTAATATTAGTTTTTGTTGTCAGATTTGGCGTGGCATGGTTTGTCTTTTTTGACATGGAGTATTCAGTAGATCGGAAAAATCGAAAGATTCCATGGGGGCAAATTAGTCTTTTTGTCTTGTTTGAAATGACTATAATAGGATTTATTGGCAGTTATTATTTGCTTGTAGAGCCCTTAATGATGTTTGTTTATCATTATATAAAGTATCCTAAAGATAACATTATCCAACATATTTTCTTTTCACAGTTTCCTGTTGTGGTCACAGATTTATTTGCAAAAATCAGTTTATACTTCATTATTCCTTTCGTTGTAAATAGTTCAGTAGGTCATGTGCAACAGAACTATAACTACATTATAGTGAGTTATTTAGCAGTAGTGCCGATAATGAGATATCTGGCTAGAATCTTTTCTATTGATAGTTTTATCTTTTTACGGTTTGATACAAGACTTTTCAATCGCTTTATTGTAGGGATTGAATTGATTTTTTTCCTCTATTATACGCTATCCTACTCTGCTCTTTTAATTGATGCTTCTATGAATGACTATAAAAAATCAGTGGTTCTGATTTTCTTCATGATCTTTGTTTGCCTGTTATCTTTTTTAAATCATTATTTTCAAAAAAATACTAAAACACTTATTCAACTTGAGGAAGAAAAGCACATTCAACTTTTAGAACAATACAACCAATACTTAGAAACGCTCTATCAAAATATTAGGTCCTTTAGACATGATTATGACAATATTTTGATTAGTTTATCAGGTGCTATTGAGAGTGGTGATTTTTCTGTTATTAAACCTGTTTATCATCAAATAGTGGGGAAAATGGATGATTTAGTTGACTATGAGGCGCTTTTGAGACTAGATCAATTAGATAAAATTGATAATTTTGACATGAAAATCCTCCTAGCATTGAAAATTTATGAGGCTCGTCAAAATGGTACAGTGCCTGTGATTGAAGTTAAAGGGAACATGGCGAATCGTATTTTAGAAGATAAAGATGACATTGTCATTATTTCAGCAATTGGTGATTTAGCTATTTTGATGGCTAAAGATCTTTCAAATGGTTTTATTGACATTTACTATGATATGTCAAAGCCCAACTGGGTGTCGTTAAAGGTATTAACAAATGCTGAAAAGTTGAAAACAAAAGAACGAAAATATATCTTAACAGAGATTGAGAAAGCACACAGAACATTTATTAATCTAGTGGAAAAATACCCCAATTTTAGTTACGATGTGAGAGCTGAAGGATCTGTGTTTATTCAAGAAGTCGTCATTATCAGATCCCCTTAGAAGAATCGAGGTAAGACAATTGTCTATAAGTACAACAATTGTAATGTATTGTGTCATATACGCAACCTATTTATTAATCTATTATAAATTGACCAAGTGTCAGTTAAAAGCATCCTACATCCTTCTCTATTTTGTTAGTGCAGTGATTGGGACATACATCTTAGATGGTATTTATGTCATGTCTGACCCAATTTTTTTACTTCTTTTTTCTTATTTAACTAATAAATCCTATAGTAGAGCCCAACATATTCTTTACACCTTTTATGCAATTACTATTGTTAGGTTAATTTCACGGTTTATGGGATATGTTGCGATACCAACAATTTTTCATGCTTCAACGGCTATAACTAGCAATAATCCTTATTTTATTGTACTGTCATACCTCTTGGTTTACCCCTTTTCTCGCCTAGTTCATTTCCTCTTGCAAATTGATTATATTGCGGTAAAACAAGCTAATCAACCGACAACTCGAAATGATTTACGAGTTTTTAATATTGGGATGATTATCTTTTATGTAGCTGTATCACTCACTATTTTCTTACAATATCATATCCCCAGTATAGCCCCTTTGGTAGCGAGGATTCGTTATTTAATGATTGCAGGCTATATTTTGATTTTTCTGTGGAGTTTACATCAAATTATTAAGTATTCAAGACGTTTTGTTGACGATAAAATCTATGAAGAACGTCAAAATCATTTAACTAATCTCAATAATTATAATCAGTATGTCAATTCTTTATATGAAGAAATTCGACGGTTTAAAGTAGAAACCAGAGAGTCTTTGGAGAAGATGGGTCCGAGTATTGCTTCAGAAGATATTGAACAATTAAAGAACGATTATCAAACACTTTTCATTAATAATAAACAGCCAAAACAATCGGAACGCTATGCTCTTGATCGTTTAGTAAATATTAAAATTGCAACGATAAAGAGTCTTTTGGCTGCGAAATTATTTAAAGCCAATGAATTAGGATTGACGTCAAACGTTGAAATTCCAGACCAAATTGATAAGATCCCAATGAATATTATTGATTTTATTGTCATTCTCTCTGTTTTTGTTGATAATGCAATTGAGGCCGCCTGTGACTCTGCAGAAAAAACGATTGATTTAGTCCTCTTCTATAACGATGAGAAGCTCTATTTAATTGTGCGAAATTCAAGTAAGGAAAATCAAGTCGCTATTAGTAATGTGTTTAAAGAAGGCTTCTCGACCAAAGGTAGAAATAGAGGGTTAGGCTTGTCTAATGTAAAGAAAATCCTTGACCAATATTCGTCGATTGAGTTATCAACAAAAAGTAAGAATCATCAATTTACCCAAGAATTAATAGCAACCCTGAAATAAGGTTAACTTAAAACGAATTAAGTCATATTATTAACTGCAGTTATTAAAAAAGATTGGCTGCAGTTTTGTATTGTACACTAGTTTGTCCATTGAGTGTTTTTCAAACACCATTGAATTGTGATAAAATAGATAATCTAGAAAGGAGAATTTAGTGCCATTACTACATTTAATCTGTTTGATATTATCAATCATTGTTTATTATTCAACAGAATTTTATATTTTTTCATTTTTATCAGATATTAAGTTCCCTTTCTGGAAGCTTTTACTCTTAATGTCTTTTGCTATTTTGATCAATCAAATTCCCGCTTTATCACCGTTATTAATTGATCCTATTTTATTTTTAGTGTTACTAAAGTTAGAAAAACGAAAAATCTTTAGCCTTCAATCGTTATTCATTGCTTTTTTCCCAAGTGTTTTTGTTGATTTATTTTCCCGCTTTCTCATTACAGTTGTTTTACCATATATCTTCTTAACAAATGAAATTAACGTTGGATATTCATTTGTTAACTTGATAGTGTATTTATTAGTTTTTCCGATGATTATGCTTGTTGACTATTTTGTTGGACATGATTATAAGCATATTTTTAAAATGGATAAGACTGATCGTGCAAAGAACTTCTATAGTATCTTCATCATTTTTATGTTGGCCTATTATGTTGATATTTTTCTGGTTTTAGGTTTTGTAGATCCATTTATCTATTACAAGCACCCGATGAAGGTTGAAGTTTCTTATAAAATTCTTTTTTTTAGTTTTACCTTATTGTTTCTTTATTTATTATCTTATTTTAATCATAAATCAAAAGCCTATATGGAAGAAGATCTGAAAAAAGAACAAGATGAGTATATTCAAAATCTGGAATCCTATGGGCATCATTTAGAATGCTTATATAAAGATGGTAAAGAGTTCCAAGTAAGCTATTTGAAACGTCTTGATAAATTGGGGCAAGCCATTGAAAAAGATGACTTAGATCATGTTAGATTAGTCTATTATCAAATTGTTGACAAGGCCAATCAGTATTGGGACCAAAAGCATTATAACATCGCTAAATTAGGGACTGTTTCTATTTCCTCTGTAAAGAGTTTACTCTCTGCTAAAATAATTGAAGCTGAACAAAAGGGTCTAGGTGTCGCCTTGGAAGTTCCAGATAATATCTATCAATCGAATATACCGGAACTTGATTTTCTCTTATTGATTTCAATCTTTTTTGATAATGCTATAGAAGCAGCGCAATTGTCAAAAGAAAGACAAATAGCTGTTGCCTACTTTACGATGTCAAACAAGCAATACTTTGTTATTGAAAATAGTACGCTTGAAAAGCAGGTTGATATTTCGGCTATCTTTGAAGATGGTTATTCCACTAAAGGTACTGGGCGTGGGATCGGTTTAGTCAGTGTTGAAAACATACTTAAAAAGTACCCACTAGTTACGCTAGCTACAAAAAGTGCTGACTATCAATTTAGTCATGTTTTAACGATACCTGAAGGGGGAGAAGTTTAATTGTCATCACTATTTCCTACGCTGATTTTGTATAGTTTGTTGTTTTTTAATATTTGGTATTTCTTTAGTAGGTCCTCTGGGATTAGAAAACCTTGGTGGGAATTAAGTTTGACCTACCTATTGTTTTTAGGGTTAAATGTCATTTTTGAAAATAGTATTTTATTTAATCAGCTGTTTTTTATTGGTCTTTCTTACAGTAGTAGGAGAGATAAGAAATGGTCTCATCATATGTTTTATGGCTTATTTGCCATCATATTATGTGAGGTTATTTACAAATTGTTGGCACTTTGTGTCATGCCACCACTTTTTTTACTAACACTAACTGATATTAATAATCATATTTGGCTAAAAGTGATGGTTTACGCGGTTATTTTACCAGTTTATGGTTTATTTTCCTACCTCTTTAATTTAGATATTAGTCTCATCAGATACATTAATAATGAGCGGTTTTCCTATTTTGTATTAGGGATGAATATTACCATGTTGTCTTATTTAATTCTGGTTAAATTTATTGCTAAAGAGCTTGGTCTTTTTCCTGACTTTTTTCAAACCTACCGGACTCATATCACCTTGGTTTATATTTCAGTACTCATTTGGTTTATTATGCAGTTAGATCGTTTCGCTAAACAGCAGTTACACCACAGACTTAAGCTTGCCCAACAAGAACGCATTGATAACCTTGAGAATTATAATAATTATATCGAGAGTCTTTATCAAGATATTCGAACGCTTAAACACGACTCAGAAAACATCTTGATTAGTTTGAAAGATAGTATAGATAAAGGAAGTAGGACAGATATTGAGCAAGTTTATCATACCGTTGTTCAACAATCGGCTTTGCAATTTTTAGATAGAACGACTGGCTATGGTGATTTAGAAAATATTGAAGATAGCGTCGTTCGGAGTTTATTAAATACAAAAATTTATGAAGCGCAGCATCAAGGAATTGATGTTTACCTGGAAATTCCAGATAAAGTTAACCATTATCATGTAAAACTATTAGATTTAGTTGTATTAATTTCCATTTTATTAGATAATGCTATTGATACAGCAAGAGGAAGTATAAAGCCATTCATTTCAATTGTCTTTTTTGAAGATGATGGGCAGCAGTTTTTAATTATCGAAAACGCTACTAAGAATAAAAAAGTGGACATGACCAAACTATATAATAGCAGTGATGCAGTGACTAACGTGGAATCCTATCAAAAAAGTATCTCTCGTTTCCTGTCTGTATTAAATGATTACCCCTCAGCAACTTTTTCAACCCGAAGCAATCATTATCGCTTACGACAAATCCTAGAAATGAGACCCTAGAATGAACATTTTTATATTAGAAGATGATTTTATTCAGCAAACTCGAATAGAATCTGTAATTGAAAGCATTCTTGATGAAAATAAAATAAATTGTAAATTTATGGAAGTTTTTTCTAATCCTAGAAAGTTATACGAGGCTATCCGAGAAAAGGGAGATCATCAACTTTTCTTTCTTGATATTGAAATTCAAGGCGAATCACGTAAAGGTTTAGAACTGGCGACAGAGATTCGTCAAAAAGATCCTAATGCAGTTATTGTTTTTGTAACAACTCATTCAGAGTTTGCTCCGATTTCGTATAAGTATAAAGTATCTGCTTTAGATTTTATTGATAAATCTGTTGATACTGAGCAGTTTAAAGAACAGATTGAAGAATGTATTTTTTATACCAATGAAATGATGTCAAAAAATGAACCTGAAGATTTATTTATTTTTGAGACACCTCAAACTAAAAATGCCCTTTAAAGATATCCTTTATTTTGCAACCTCAACAACACCTCATAAAGTTTGTTTGTGGACACAAACCGAGCGCTTAGAGTTTTATGGGAAACTTTCTGAAATTCAAGAAGTAGCTCCAGAATTATTCCTCTGTCATCGTTCTTACTTAATTAATCTTAAAAATGTTGTTCGGATTGACAAGTTTAATCAATTGGTTTATTTTGATAATGGAGATGATTGTATGGTTTCACGTCTCAAAATGAAAAGTTTAATCGAAAAATGGCAAGAATTGCACTAAATCGTTAAATAATTAACATTTTAGGATGAAAAATAAACATTTCAGGAAAAAAACGTACCAATCAAGATATTATCGCTATAATAAGTATATAAATAAAGACTTAAATCACTAGTTTTTAAGAGTTAATCCCCAATTCAATCAAAATATTGTTTTTTCTCTCTCTCTCCATAAATAAATAATATTTTTGATATGACTCTTTTATTACTAATGATCAATTCAGTTGTCTTTGTTTGGATAACATATTGACTGATTTTTACATCAGTAAAGAACTCGGACTCCCATCCGAGTTTTTTTGATTTTCATAATAGTATAATATGTCGCGAATCGGGATATATATTGATTTTGATAAAAGGCAGAAAACTTTAAAATACAATAATAAAAGAGTTTTTTGATATTAATGGAATAAAAACACCAAAAATAGTTAACACTGACATAAATGTATATTAGTATATACACTAATAATATTTAGAAAAGCGAACTGCTTATGTCAAAGGAAAAATAAATTTTAGCTTATTCTGGAGGTTTGGATACTTCTGTTGCTATCGCTTGGTTAAAAGAAACTTATGATGTTATTGCTGTCTGTATGGATGTCGGAGAAGGAAAAGATCTTCCATTTATCCATGACAAGGCTTTGAAAATAGATGCAGTTGAGGCACATGTTCTTGATGTGAAGGGTGAATTTGCAGAAAACTTTGTTCTACCTGCTTTACAGGCTCATGCATTTTATGAACAAAAGTATCCTTTAGTTTCAGCACTTAGTCGCCCTCTTATCTCTAAAAAAACTTGTTGAGCTTGCTCACTAGATGGGTGCTTCTTCTATTGTACATGGTTGTACAGGTAAAGGTAACGACCAAGTCCGTTTTGACGTGGCTATTGCAGCATTAGATCCTCAATTAAAAGTGATTGCATTAGTCAGAGAATGGAAATGGTCTCGTGAGGAAGAAATTCAGTTCGCTATAGCAAATGATATTCCTGTACCAGCTAATTTGGATAATCCTTATTTTATTGATCAAAATTTGTGGGAACGTGCTAATGAATGTGGCATCTTAGAAAATTCTTGGAATCCGACACCAGAGGAAGTTTTGATGTATCAATTAGTTTTGACCAAAAATTAGCAGTCTTTGATACGAAGACCTCGATGGCTCGTGTCAAGATGTTAGGTCAGACACAGATTATTAGTCAAGTATTAGAACAAATTAAAGCAGATCAGTTGGAACTTGACAATTAGACAGAAACTGGCCAAAATCCATTGGGGTTGAGGCTTTTTTCAATTTTATGGTATAATAGTAATAATTTAGATAGTTGGAGTTGAATTTTGAAGAAATCCTATCGTGTCAAGCGTGAGAAAGATTTTCAAGCCATATTTGATGGTGGTGAAAGTACAGCAAATCGTAGATTTGTTATCTATTTTTTAAATGAAAATAATAGCCAAAAGCATTTTCGTTTAGGTATTTCAGTTGGTAAACGTATAGGAAATGCTGTAACACGGAATGCTGTTAAAAGGAAGATACGACATGTCATTATGGAGTTTTCGGAGAGTCTGAAGCCAACTGATTTTGTTATCATTGCCCGTAAAGGGGTTGAAAAACTAGACTATCAAGAAGTCAAACAAAATATAAAACATGTCTTAAAACTAGCACATATGCTTGAGGAAGGTTTCGGAAGTGAAAAAACAGATTAAAATTGCAAGCCTGATACCATTGGCTCTTTTATTAGCAGCTTGTGGCAATGGAAATATTTCGGCCAACTCATCCAACGGATGGGATCAATTGGTTTATTTTTTTGGGAAATCGATCCAATGGTTATCCTTTGACGGAAGCATTGGTGTGGGAATTATCCTATTTACACTGATTATCAGAATCGTATTGCTGCCCTTGTTTAATATCCAAATTAAGTCAAGTCAGCGCATGCAAGATTTACAACCAGAATTAAAAGCATTACAAACCAAGTATGCTGGAAAAGATACAGAAAGTCGTATGGCTTTAGCTGAGGAGAGTCAGGCACTTTATAAACGCAATGGTGTTAACCCATATGCCAGCATTTTTCCACTTTTAATTCAAATGCCCGTCATGATTGCCTTATTCCAAGCGCTTTCACGTGTATCATTTCTTAAAGAAGGTTCCTTTTTATGGGTAGAATTAGCAAAAGCAGATCCTTATTTTATTTTACCTATCTTAGCAGCTTTGTTTACTTTCTTATCAACATGGCTAACCAATTTAGCCGCAAAAGAAAAAAATATTGTCATGACTATAATGACCTATGCTATGCCGCTAATGATTTTCTTTATGGGATTTAGTTTGGCAAGTGGGGTTGTCTTGTATTGGACAGTATCAAATGCTTTCCAAGTCTTTCAGCTTATGTTACTGAATAATCCTTTTAAAATTATTGCTGAGCGCAAGCGACAGGCTGAAGAAGAAAAATTACAAAAAAGTAAAGAAAGACGTGCCCGTAAAAAAGCACGTAGACAAAAGAAATAGGAGTTAGTTATGGTATTGTACACAGGTAAAACTGTTGAAGAAGCAATTGAAAAAGGGTTGCAAGAACTTCAATTGCCACGCCTAAAAGCACATATTAAAGTTATTTCAAAAGAGAAAAAAGGCTTCTTAGGTTTTGGTAAAAAGTTAGCACAAGTTGATATTGAAGGAATAAACGAAAAAACAGTTTATAAAGCTGATAAAAAGGCTGTTAAAGGGGTTCCCGATGAAATTAACCGTCAAAACGCACCGGTTATTAACCCACATAAACCAGTCAAAAAAGAGGATATTGAAGCAGAACAACAAGTAGCTGAAACAGCTGATAGTGCAAAGGTGACTTCAATTGCACCACAACCGCAAGACCAGACAAGTAAGGTTGATGAAGAAGCAATTTCATTCCAACCAACTGCTAGGGCTGATGAGCAAGTGAAAAAAGAACAAACCTTCGAAGAGTTTGTTGCTAGTGAATTTACAGAAGATACACTAAGTAAAGACATTGAAAAAGCTGCAGAAGAAGTGACAGCTTATATTGAGAAGATTATCTATGAAATGGATATCGATGCCAGCCTTGAAACGAGACATAATCGTCGCCAAATCAATATTCAGGTCGAAACACAAGAAGCTGGTCGTGTGATTGGCTATCATGGAAAAGTTTTGAAATCATTACAACTGTTAGCTCAAAATTTCTTGCATGATCGCTATTCGAAAAATTTTGCGGTAAATGTCAATGTTCATGACTATGTTGAACATAGGACGGAAACATTGATTGACTTCACTCAAAAGATAGCCACTCGTGTGCTTGAAACTGAAGAAGATTATACAATGGACCCAATGAGTAACAGTGAACGTAAAATCGTACATAAAACAATTTCAAGCATCGAAGGTGTAACAAGTTATTCAGAAGGAAATGATCCTAATCGTTATGTCGTTGTCAGTTTGGAAAATTAAAAAGAGATAAGCTTTAGTATGCTTATCTCTTTTTTCGTAATTGACTGTCGATCCAATCTTTGGAGTCTTGTTGAAGGGCCTTGACCTCGGGGAGGTGACCAGTATTAGCATAAATTCGTAAGCGTTGATTTTGGTTATACCATCCTGCTAAATCAGTTGACAGATTGTTAACAGTAGATGGGATTTCTTCAGTAAAGACAATGTGATGATTATTAGTGCTCTCATTCTTACTGATTGAAAAATGGATAGTAGCTCCAAACCACTCAAAAGCGAAAGCTTTGTTTGTTTCTTCGTTTAGAATAGCTAAGCTGTCAGTAAAGTCACCTGCTGTGAAGTGCAAGCAGTTTTCTTGGCGAGACAACTCCGGGAACCATTTCTGCAAACCAGAAGTAGTGGCTAATAAGTTCCAAAAGTCGTCAATATGTCCATTGACATCATAGCTTAATGTTAACAGATGACCAGATTCGATCGGTATTAATTTTTTGTCCATTTGTCTATTTTAACAAGATGGTTCTTTAATGACAAGAAAAATATAATAAAATTGGAAATTACAGATATACTTTATCACTTCTACATGAAATTTTCAGAAAATTATCTTCAAAAGCAATTTTCGTATCCTTTTGACCTCTTACCTCTCAGTCTTTACCACTTAGCGAGGAAGTGGTCACAAGATACCTTCTTCTTGGTAAGATTTGTTTGTAATAAGGAGGACGAAAAATGTTAATTACAGTAAGAAATATTATCAAGTCATATGGTAAAAAACCAGTCTTAAAAGGACTAAATTTAGAAATTGAAAAAGGGTCCATGGTTGCTTATCTAGGAACCAATGGTGCTGGGAAATCGACGACCATCAATATCTTATCTGGATTATTAGCTTTTGATTCAGGACAAGTGATCAGAGATAAAGATTTAAAAATGGGAATGGTTTTTCAAGATAGTGTCCTTGATGGCGAATTAAGTGTTAATGCCAATCTAACAAATAGAATGAAAATGTATAAAACAGCTGATAAGGATTGGATAAATCATTTGATTGAGATTACAAAGATTGAACCTATTTTAAAACAAAAGTACCAAAGTCTCTCAGGTGGTCAGAGAAGGCGGGTGGACATTGTTCGAGCATTAATCAATAAACCGGATATTCTTTTCTTAGATGAACCAACTACGGGTTTAGATATTCAAAGTCGTCAATTGATTTGGAACCTATTACATACTTTGCAAAAAGAAGAAGGCTTAACCATCTTTTTAACAACACATTATCTGGAAGAAGCAGAAAGTGCTGATCAGGTTTATGTCATTGATAATGGAGATATCTTAGCCAGTGACAAGCCTAGTCAATTAATTGCAGACTATGCGAAATCACAATTGCTTTTGGAAATGACAAGCATTGAAGCAAAGCCTGAGCAAGAATTAAAAGAGATAGAGCCAGGTCGATACTTGATAGAGGGGTTGACTAGCCAAGAGGTAATTAGCCTACTTAGTCAATACCAAACAGAAATTAGTAACTTCAGCTTCCAAGAAGGTACCTTAAACGAAGCATTCTTAACATTGACAGGAAAGGATATCCAAGCATGAAAGCAACAATTGAGCGTCACTTAAAATTATATTTTAGCAGTAAAATTGGAGTTTTATTCTCCTTGCTAGGGGCCTTGATTGCCTTTATTCTTTATATTCTCTTTTTACAAAACAATTTAGTCATCAACTGGAAAGATAGTATGCCAAAGCCTGAAAAAATCTTAGACTTATGGGTTATGGGTGGGGTACTAACAGTAACAGGAATCACCACCAGTTGGGCAGCGCTGTCTCGCATTGTCTCAGATAAAGAACGTCATGTCTGGCAAGATTTGATTCTAACAGATGTCAGTCCCCTTAGAATCATTCTGGGCTACATCATCAGTGCTAGCATCATCAGTTTCATTATGCAAATTTTTGTTGGGTTGGTCATGGCTTTCTACTTCAAGCAGGAAGACGGCTTGGTCATCTCGACCAAATTGCTTCCAGAGCTTTTACAGGTTGCCTTACTTTCCAGTCTTCAAGGCTCACTCTTTTCGATCACCGTACTCCAATTTATCAACAAAATGTCCCTCGAAAGTAGCCTCTCAACCATTGTTGGAACGGCTTCTGGTTTCTTGGTTGGGGTTTATATGCCAATAGGTGTCCTACCAGATTCAGCACAGCAATTAGTCAAATTAGTACCAGGAGCATATGTTGCGTCATTGTTCCGTCACATCTTGATGGATGCTAAAGTAGAAAGTTTTGGTCAAGCGAGAATTCATTTCAGCAAGTTCATGGGCATTGGTTTGGAGTGGGATAAGTTAACAACTAAGGCTCAGGATTATCAGCTCGTCATCGGGATTATAGCTGTGCAATTAGTCATTTTGGCTCTTATCCTTTTCCTTAAAAGAAAAAATAAACTAGCTTGATTAATACCACTTGCCCTAAGTAATTGACCGGTTAGCAAGATTTTGCTTACAAGCTAGATCATTTCTGTTATGATACAAGTATAGAAATAGTGTATGGGGTAATAAAATGAAATGGTTGTTTAAGGAAGATCATGAGAAGGAAGAAATCGAAATTGTCATTACTAAAGAAAGCTATGATCAAGAAGTAGCTACCTTAGTGAATTATTTGCAGGTTTTTAAAGCGATGAAGACGGATGTACTAGCTGTTAAAACTGAAGATAGTATTCAATTGCTAAAATTAGCTGATATTATTGCTGTCGAAGTGGATGGTGATTATTTAGATATCATGACCAGTCAAGGACAGTATCGAACACGAGAAAGACTTTATAAATTAAAAGACAAGTTACCTGTATCGCATTTTATCCAAGTTTCTAAACAAAGTGTAATTAATATTAAACATTTGATCCGTTTGGAAGCTTCTTTTTCTGGCAATATGCTAGCCGTTTTAAGTCAAAAACATAAAGTAATAATTAGTCGCCGTTATGTCAAAGAATTAGAAAAAAGTCTAGGACTTTAGGAGGAAGACCATGAAAAAAATCATAAATGCTTATATCTATGGGATTGGCATTGGAGGAATTATTTACTCTGCTTGTCTACTCCTAAGCGATGTGACAACACAAAGTATTTCCAATATCGTTTCTTGCCTGTTAATTAGTGGCTTTATGGGGATAGCTTCATTAATTTATAATCTTGAACAAATTCCATTTATCTATCAAAATGTGATTCACTTTATTAGTATCAGTGGATTAGTCTTTTTAATGAATAGTTATAATGGTTGGTTAAGTAAAGAAGACTATTTAAGTTTCTTTATTCAATTCTTCATTATCTATCTGATAGTCTGGATTATTGTATCCTACTTAAATTATAGTAAAACCTCAATAATTAACAAAAAATTGGCAGAAAGACAAGCCAGTAAAACTAATCATTAGAGTAAAAAACCCTCACATTGGAAAATTTTCCAATGTGAGGGTTTTTATGTCATATTGCTTAAAGAAGGGAAAGTATTAGTTTGATGTTTAAAAGTGTTAAGGCTATAGCTTCGAGATAAGCTAGGCGACTATTCCATTTGTGGTTTACAAAGTTTCCCATAATATCTTTGCTAGAGGTGAAGTAAACCAAGGGGAAGATGGCAAAAGGTAAAGCGATGGATAGAAAAACTTGTGAATAAATCAGAATGTGATCTAAAATGATTTCTTTTGTTCCAAATATAAAGGCTACCACGATGACAGGAATCAATGCGACTAGTCTAGTAACAAGTCTTAGTAACCAGGCAGGTAGTTTGATATTTAAGAAGCCTTTCATAACAATTTCGCTAGTCAAGGTGCCGGTAATAGTTGAATTTTGACCGCTTGCTAAAAGTGCTACAGCAAACAAAGTTGATAAGAAAGGGCTAGCAAGTTGGCCGATTAACTTTGGATTACTGAGGGCATGATACATCGATGAAAAAGCGCTTATATCTTGAGCGTGACCGTAAAAGATGGCTGCTCCAACAATTAAGAGCAAGGAATTGACGACAAAGGCGATACTTAACTGAATATTGGAATCCCAAGTCATGAAGCGAATGGCTGTAGTTAAGGCTTTAGGGTCTTTATAATCAACTTGACGTGTCTGAGACAAAGAAGAATGTAGAAAGAGGTTATGTGGCATAACCGTTGCTCCAATGATTCCAAGGGCAAGAGTTAATACAGAACCGCTCACTTCTTTAGGGGCTTGCCACAGTTGAGGACTCGGTAAATAGCCAGATAAAATAGCGACACCATCTGGTCTGGCTAATCCAACCATATAGGAAAAAATGACTAGAATAGTTACAATGAGGGTGCCGACAATGGCTTCAATTTTTCGAAATCCCAAACGCATCAATAAAAGTAGTAAAAAGACATCAAAAACGGTAATCAGGATGGAAAGTAATAGGGACCAACCAAATAGCAGGTGAAGTGCGATTCCAGCACCAATGACCTCGGCTAAATCAGTTGCCATCAATGCTAGCTCTGTTATCACCCAAAAGAAGAGTCGAAACTTTTTGGACATTTTTGTAGCAATCATCTGAGCTAAATCCATTTGGGTCACAAGCCCTAATTTGCCAGACATTTGTTGCAATTGCATAGCAATTAAAGAAGAGACCAAGACAGCAATCAGGAGTAAGTATTTATAGTTGGCACCTGCCACAACACTAGTGATCCAATTTCCTGGATCCATATAACCAACAGCAACCAACATGCCGGGTCCTGTGAAAGCAAATAGAAAGGAGACGAAGGAGGCTTTTTTAGGTAATGCAATTAATTGTGAATCAGTTAGTATGGAATTATGAGATTCCTTTTTCATAGTTATCCCTCTAAGGTATTGTTAGATTAAAAATTAAGTATACCTAATTATAGCATAAATAGCTTAATCTGAATATTGATAATTATTGAGAGATGTAAGAAGCAGTTTGTACTGTCAATAATTTTGTGTAAACACTTTAGTAGAATTTCTGAATATTAGTCAAATAAACTATCAAGTGTATCAAAATATGCTCCAAAATCTTTATGAATACAACACATCCTACATAGTGTTTTTAGTGTTCTATAGCATAACTATTGACTGGGAGCGCCTTACTGGTCTTAACATTCTTTTGCTCCTCACATTTTGGGTAATATATTATGAAAATAGAAAAAATAAGGAGAGAAAGAACCACTGGCACAAGCCCTGTTTGTCAAATAAGGTGCATTGACGTAGAAGAGAATTACAGGAAAGCTCAAGACATCCTGATTGTAACGTTACTTTATTTGATTAGTTTAACCTGTACTAAAAGACACGTGTTTTTGTCACGTGTCTATCTTGTTTTTAAATATTAAAAATTTGCTTAAGAGATAATTTAGGATAATGATCAGAGCTTGTGAAAAGAGAGTTTCAGTGAGGTTAATTGTTGCTATATCATTATTTACAAAATAACCAATTATCTCTGGAAATTGCTTAACGAATAGGTAAGCTAATACAATATCCAGTATCAAGGCAAATAGTCTCAAGGTGACGAATTTAATAAATCGTGAAAATTTACCTTTTGAAGCTTGTTTAAATACAATACGATCATTAGTGATAAAAGCAAATAATATAGCAATAAAGTTTGCAAAAAATGCTGCTATCAGAACCTGGTGAGTTGATGTAAAGATGATCCACCTGGTAATTATATAGACAAATGTTGTAAGTACTCCAAATATCAGATAGTTAATAATTTCTCTGTAATTTTGTATTTTTACCATATATTCCCCTACTACCAGTAGTCATTAATCCGCTAATGACTACAATCCATGAAAAAGTTTCAAGCGTGTAGCCTATTTTTTGTGCAATGGTCTTTTTATAGACAACTAGCACTTTTCCGGCACCTTCAAGCGTCAAATATATTTTACCGTTATTTAATACTTTATAGGTTGCTTTTGGCATCTTTTTTTTATCATCCTTTTTTAATTCCCTAGCTGTTTTTTTAGCTAGTTGCAACATAGGTTGACTCCCTTTAGCACCGCCAGAGTAATTGGCAACATAGCCTTTGTAATAAATTTTAGGTACGACGACACTTCCTTTTTTGTTTTTATCAATTACTCGATAATCTAATTCAATCTTGTTATATCCATATCTTACACTGTTAACAACAACATTCTTCTCATCTGAAACGTCCGCAAATTTCCTATCTCTGACATCTACATGGTTAATGTCAACTGTGTAGTATTCATCTCCTACAGGATTCACAAAAGTAGATAAAGGATTTTTATAGGCTTGCTTCATAGTCTTAAAATTATGGTCCATAAAATTGGTGATAACTTTATTTGGTTTATTGAATTCGTTTTTTACAAAGCCAAAGAAATACATAATAACAATAGCTGTTGACATTGCTCGAACAACTTTTATTTCATTTTCTAAACCAACGACAATTAATAGTAGTATAGATGAAAAAAATGATAAACGCTCGGTATATTGAATAATCCCTAAAAAAGTATTTTTCAAGACAGTTTGCCAGGGTAATAGTGGTGTCATAGCAAGATACATTATGAAAGTAATACATAGTAAAGTCTTGGAGATTCTTTTTAGTTTATTAAAATTCAAAGCATAATATATGGCAAGTAATTTTAGTGGCAAATCAAAAAAGTTTGTAATAGGTGAAAATCCAGAATTAAAATTTTTATCTAGAATAAACATTTGATCAGCAGGAATCGGAAAATCTCTGCTTTTCCAACTAAAATAGAATTCTTGTGAGTGTATCAATTCGATATATTGAATAATAAAACCACTAGATAATAGCAAACCTAAGCCCGCAGAAGTAGCAAACGACACAATGTGTTTCGTTTTAATCTTATCCGAATTGAGCATTATAAATAATATAGAAATAATTGCCAAAATTAATGTGGAAATAATATGAGATTGGATTAGTAATGAGACAGTAATAGCTAGCAGTAACGGATTAATCTTGTCCTCATAAATGACTTTGTATAAAGCATAGAGAAGAATGGGAACGAGACCTACAATAATAGTCATTCCAAAGCTATACAAAGGAAAAAAGCAAGGAATGATTATCGCTAACCAAAAACTTTTTCTATTGTCTTTTACAATTTTGCCTATGAAGAAGTAGGTACTTAAACTTTCTAATAAGATTACTGTGAAAGCCAAAACAAGAAAGCTAAATAGGCTATTTTGAGTAACTATAAATACAAAGGCAGGAATGTATAGTTGCCAGTTACCATAAAACATATTACTAGCATATCCGGTTCCCCAACTAAAAATATTATTGATATTAGGTAAGATATCCCTGTTACTAATAGATTGGGCCAAGCCTACGATTCGTGCCAAATGAAAACGCATATCATATGACATTGAGCCATTAATAACAAATTCTGATATTTTTGTGATAAAAATTGCCCACAAAATTAATAATATAACCGGTATTAAGTTGTTTTCAAAAACTACTTTATTTAGTTTGTTTTTCATTCTTATCCCTTTTCCTTGATAACATAACTAGGTCTTTTTTTAGTTTCTAAAAATATCTTAGAAATATATTTCCCTAGAATACCGATGCAAAGTAATTGGATGCCACCTATTAATAGGATAATGGTTACAAGTGAAGCCCATCCATCAACACTGCCTCCTACAGTTAACTTTCGGATAACAATAACTATAGCTCCGAGTATTGATGATATAAATGCTAATAAACCACTGTAGATAGCGATATTTAATAAAGCTTCTGAAAAATTGATGAAACCTTCTAAGGAATAGCTTACAAGTGACCAAAAGCTCCAAGAAGTCTTTCCTGCCACGCGCGCTCTGTTTTCAAAGCTAATGTAAGTTGTATCAAATCCTACCCAAGCAAAAATGCCCTTTGAAAATCTGTTTACTTCAGTCAGTTCTAAAATACTATCTACGACTTGTCTGGTCATTAGTCTGAAGTCTCTTGCCCCATCTACCATTTCGGTGTCTGATACCATATTGATAATTTTATAGAACAGTTTAGCAAAGAAAGAGCGAATGACAGGCTCCCCCTCTCTATTTTTTCTTCTTGTTCCAACAATATCATATCCTTTTTCGATTAACCCAACCATTACAGGCAATAGTTCAGGAGGATCTTGTAAATCAGCATCCATGACGGCAACATAATCACCAGAGGTATGTTTGAGACCTGCTAATAGTCCGGCCTCTTTTCCAAAATTACGTGAGAAGGATAAATAGTGTACATTGTCAAATCTTTTGTTGACTTCGCGTAGCACTTCCAGAGTGTTATCCTTTGAACCATCGTTAATAAAAATATAGTCAAAGGAATAATTAGGTATATCTTTTGTCACCTTAAATATTTCTTCTAAGAATAGGTTAACTGTTTCTTCTTCATTATAACAGGGAACAACTATACTAATTTTTTTCATAGTACTCACTTTCACTCATAAAAAGCCAGTTTTCACTAGCTTTATTTTATTTAATATTTCCACCTATAACACCGGATATTTCTCTTGTTATAAATTTGTCTTACCAATTTGTAACCATGCGTAAGACTAAATGAGTAAATCCTTTTAAGCAATACTCCAACGGTTTAGAATTACTTAGAAGTTTTATTTTTTTCACAATAAATTGCAATAATTTTGTTTTATTTTTAATAAATACCACAATGTTAAATGTATTGTACAATACATTAATGAAAAAGAAAAGAGGGTATCTCAATATTCTCTTAATATTTTTCCGTGGGTATCCATTGTCTGAATATGAAGAAATGATTAGCTATTTCTAATTGTCTTTCACAGTAAATTGCTAACATCTCTGGCATACAAACTATGAAGTGTTAGCATTAAAGTAGAATGAAGACTCCTGGGGATACTGATATAAAGCAAGTACTAAAAATAAAAAAGTATGAGTATGTTAGATTTTTTTTCATGATGACTAAAAAGTTATCAGGCTGATTTTACGAACTGTAAAACAGAAAAAATCAACTGGTATTCTGTTACCTATCGCAAAATTAACAGTTTAGAGTTGATGGATGTTCAAGAGTTAAATAAAAACATTCTTGACTAATATTAAATAGAGTAAGTTTGGCCTCATAGAGGCATTTCACAATGTCCAAAATACTAGTTATGGAAGGAGCAGTTAATCTCTAGGGTCTTTTCTAGATTAAGTGTCATTTTCTTGTTTTTATGTAGTATCGACTATTCTCAAATATTCAGCCCCATACATATTTTAAAATTATCTTGACAAGGCTCCCTATATGTTATAGAATATTAAGGTATGTTTAGTAACTGATATCACAAAATAGCCGGCTAAACGAATACGAAAATCTATGAGGAGGTATTCACTGTGAAACGTACTTATCAACCAAGTAAAATCCGTCGTCAACGTAAACACGGCTTCCGTCACCGTATGGCAACTAAAAACGGACGTCGCGTGCTTGCGAGCCGTCGTCGTAAAGGACGTAAAGTATTATCAGCTTAATCGCAATAAATACGAATACAAACAAATAAAACCAAGAGTGCTCGAGGCTCTTGGTTTTTTTGTGTGCTGAAACTAGTTTTAATAAAAGAGACAAAGCTTGCTATTTTTGAAAGTCAATTCTAAATACCTAAAGATTATTGAAAACGCTTTTATACTTGGTATAATGAAAACAGTTAGCAGACAAGTGTAATCATTGGAAAGGAAAAAAGCATGTTAAAAGAGATGACTAAAGACAGTCTCAGGCAACAGTTTAAAGATGGCATAATCGTTTCATGTCAGGCTTTGCCAGGAGAAGCTCTGTATTCTGACAGGGGTGGCATTATGCCCCTCATGGCTAAGGCTGCCCAAGAAGCGGGAGCAGTTGGGATTAGGGCTAACTCCGTTCGTGACATTAAAGAGATACAGACTGTGACGGCTTTGCCAATTATCGGTATTATCAAGAAAGAGTATCCACCCCAAGAGCCCTTTATCACAGCGACTATGGCTGAGATTGACCAACTGGCAGCCCTTGAGATTGCCATCATCGCACTGGATTGTACCAAGCGTCAACGCTATGACGGCCTGACTATCCGTGAATTCATTCAGCAAGTCAAGGAGAAATATCCCAATCAACTACTGATGGCTGATATTTCGACCTTTGAAGAAGGAAAGGAAGCTTACGAGGCTGGTGTTGATTTTGTGGGCACGACTCTTTCAGGCTATACCAGTTATAGCCGACAAGCAGAAGATCCCGACCTAGAGCTGATTGACCAATTGTGTCAAGCAGGTATTGACGTCATTGCTGAAGGTAAAATTCACTCGCCTGAGCAAGCAAAGGCAGTCAACGACTTAGGTGTCTTTGGCATTGTTGTGGGTGGTGCAATAACAAGACCAAAAGAAATCGCCCAGCGATTTATTGAAGCAGTAAGAAAAGGAGATAAGTGAGATGGATTTTAAGAAATTTTCTAAATTAGGGCAAGCCTTTATGTTACCAATTTCAATCTTGCCAGTAGCGGGATTACTCTTAGGAATTGGTGGTGCCCTATCAAATGCTAATGCGATTGCACAGTTTTCTGTTTTAGACCAACCGTGGTTGCAAGCAATCTTTACTATAATGAGTACTGCAGGAAATGCTGTTTTTGCCAATATTGCTTTAATTTTTGCTATTGGTGTTGCTGTAGGACTAGCTGATGCTGATAAAGGAACTGCGGGTCTCTCTGGTGGTGTCGCTTATTTAGTTTTTACTGCGACTATCAGTGGATTTTTAACTTTATTTTCGGCAAAAGATGCTAAAATTGATACTGGTGTCTTGGGAGCTTTAGTTATTGGTTTGATAGTTGCAAGTTTGCATAACAAGTATCGAAAAATTGAATTACCAGCCTTCCTAGGTTTCTTTGGTGGCTCACGTTTTATCCCAATTATTTCCTCTTTTGCAGCAATTGCAATTGGTACAGTTTTTTATATTATTTGGCCTCCAGTTCAAAATGGATTAGTAGTCATAGGTGAAAAAATTGCTGTTATGGGTAGTTTAGGAACATTCTTATATGGATTCTTCTTACGTTTAACAGGGGCAGTTGGACTTCACCATACCATTTATCCAATGTTTTGGTACACCTCTTTAGGTGGCAGTGAAGAAGTTGCAGGAAAAACCATTGCAGGTGCTCAAAATATCTTTTTTGCACAATTAGCTGATTCCCATCATACTGGACTCTTCACTTATGGAACACGTTTTTTTGCAGGTCGTTTTGCAACAATGATGTTTGGCTTACCTGCAGCCTGCCTTGCTATGTATCATTCTATTCCCAAAATCAATCGTAAAAAAGTTGGTAGTTTTTATTCAAGTAGTGCCTTGACTTCATTATTAACAGGTATAACTGAACCGATTGAGTTTGCTTTCTTATTTGTTGCTCCATGGCTTTATATTGTCCATGCCTTCTTAGATGGTTGCTCATTTTTAGTTGCTGATTTACTTCAAATTAGAATTGGTAATTCATTCTCAGGTGGACTTATTGATTTCTTGATATTTGGTGTTCTTCAGGGAAATTCGCATACTAACTGGCTATTAGTAATTCCTGTGGGGGTTGTTTGGTTCTTAATTTATTATATTGTATTTAGGTTTTGTGTCACTAAATTCCATGTTCTCGTTCCAGGGATGGAATTAACAAATGAAGCAAGCTCAGATAATCAGTTAAGTGTAAATGATAAGTCAAATTCTTTACGTGATCAATCATTATTAATAATTGATGCACTTGGAGGTGAAAGCAATATTGAAGACGTGACAGCTTGTGCAACAAGATTACGTGTATCACTTGCTGATAGTAGTAAAGTAGATAAAGGAACCTTGCAGTCCGTTGGAGCAACAGCTGTTCTAGATGTAAAAAATGGAATTCAAGCAATCTATGGAGGAAAGGCAATACTCTATAGCCAAGAAATAAACCAACTTCTTAATAGAGAAGATTAGTTGTTTATATAAGATTATGAAAAAACCAACTATTAACGATACCTCCAATGAGGATCAAACAGTAAAATTAGTTTTCTCATATCCTATTCCGCTATGATATTAAAAGAATGCTGATATTGGATGTGGTTATCTATTGGTGCCTTCTATCATTTTAAACAAAAGCAAGCCCATCAGTAAATTGTTACAAAAGAAAAACTCTCAACGCTTTGTTTTGAGAGTCTTTTTAGTTGATAATTGTTTTTTCAAAGATGTCTTCTTTTTTGTCGCGGTCAATTTCTAGGACATAAGCATAGATAATATCCATCATGATTAATAGTGGAAATTGCGGAGAAACACGGTTACCATAATTGAGCTGATGGGTGGAAGAGACGTTAAAGACGTCGATTTCAGCATTAAATTGCTCAGAATCTCTTGTTGTGATGAGTTTAGTTTTGGCGCCATTAGCGGCTGCTTTTTCTAAGGCTTTGATCACAGATAATGTTTGACCTGATAAAGAAAAGCCAATCACTAGACAGTTCTTATTGACCAAGCTATTGGCCCAAGTGAATCCATCGGTGTCAGAATAGGCATCACAGATGATTCCAAGTCGCATAAAGCGCAGCTTCATCTCTTGGGCCACCAAGGCAGAAGAGCCTTTCCCATAGAAATAAATCCGCTCAGCTTGATCAATCTCTTCTGCTAAGCTCTGCAATTTTTCCTCGTCAACCAAGCTATAAGTCTTATTAATCAAGGTATCGTAGTCAACCAAGACCCTCTTGGTCACATCGCGACTGATGTCTTGAAAGGTGTTTCCGGCTGTTTGCAATGTTTGGAGGTAATCAAATGCAAAGGAGCGATAGCCAGAATAGCCACATTTTTTTGCAAAGCGTGTCAGAGCTGCTTGCGATACGTGGAGCCGTTGAACAACCAGGCGAGACGACATGTGAGCCTCATCAAGGTCATTATTAATAAAAAATTTACCAATACTAATTTCCAAAGGGGTCATCTGAGAAAACGCATCCTCAATTTTAGCTTTGATTTGTATATTTTTAGTCATCGTCTACTCCTATTTGTGAGATTTGATAGAGAGATAAAAAGTAGTTATCGTATTATATGATATCATAATTTAGAGTGTCAAGTGCTCGACTAATTGACACATACATTCAATTGCTGGTGCAGAGAATCTTTTTCAATTATGGTATAATAAGAGTCAAGAGAAGCCTTTCAGAGTAAGGCTTTGCTTTAGAGCGCAGCAATTCCCGAGAAGAAAAGAAGAATAAAAGGAAAAAACATGCTTAGCATATTTGATACTCATACCCATTTGAATGTGGATAATTTCATTGGTAAGGAAGATGAAGAGCTGGCTTTGGCCAAGGAAATGGGCGTGACGGCTCACAATGTGGTTGGCTTTGACCAAGCTACCATTGCCGGTGCATTAGCTCTTGCCGCAAAATATCCAGACGTTTATGCGACCATTGGTTGGCACCCAACTGAGGCAGGCTCATACAGTCAGGCCGTTGAGGAGATGCTTGTTTCTCACTTAAATAATGAAAAGGTTGTGGCCTTGGGCGAAATTGGCTTGGATTACCATTGGATGGAAGACCCCAAAGAGGTTCAAATTGAGGTCTTCAAACGACAAATCCAATTGTCAAAAGATTATAACTTACCATTTGTTGTTCACACCCGCGATGCCCTAGAAGATACCTATCAAGTCATCAAAGAAGCTGGTGTCGGGCCCTGCGGAGGCATCATGCATTCTTTCAGTGGTAGCTTGGAAATGGCTCAGAAATTCATTGATTTGGGCATGCTGATTTCTTTTTCTGGTGTGGTTACTTTCAAAAAAGCCACAGAGCTTCAAGAAGTCGCGCAAGCCATTCCCCTGGATAAAATGCTGGTCGAAACGGATGCGCCATACCTAGCGCCAGTGCCAAAGCGGGGTCGCGAGAACCATACGGCCTATACTCGTTATGTTGTGGATAAAATTGCGGAGCTACGTGGCCTGACTTCAGAAGAAGTTGCAAAAGCGACAACAGCCAATGCTAAGAGGATTTTTAAGATTGACTAAAAAAATTAAGATTCAAGAAGTCATCGTCGTCGAGGGCAAGGATGATACAGCAAATCTCCGACGTTTCTATGAGGTTGACACTTATGAAACAAGAGGCTCAGCAATCAACGAAGCTGACCTAGAGAGGATTGACCGCCTCAATCAGCTACGCGGCGTCATTGTCTTTACAGACCCAGATTATAACGGCGAACGCATTCGTAAAATCATTATGCAGGCTGTTCCGACGGTTCGTCATGCCTTTTTAAACCGTGATGAAGCTGTTCCAGGATCCAAGTCTAAAGGACGGTCACTAGGTGTTGAACATGCTGGTTTTAAAGATTTGCAAAAAGCTTTAGCCAAAGTAACCCAAACATACGATGATCAAAATGATTTTGACATCACCAAAGAAGACCTAGTTAAACTAGGACTACTCTTGGGTGGAGACAGCCGTAAACGCCGTGAATACTTAGGCGAAACACTGCGAATTGGCTACTGTAACGGCAAACAATTACTAGCCAGATTAGAACTCTTTGGCATTAGCTTAGCAGAAGTCCAAGAAGCTATGGCGAAATTTTAAATAGCTAACTCTGTAAGTATGCTACAATAGAGAAAACAAATAAGTAGGAAATAATAACAAATGAGAATTGCAGACTATAATGTTACCCGGGCTATTTTAGAGCACCATGGGTTTACATTCAAAAAATCTTTCGGTCAAAACTTTTTGACGGATACCAATATTTTACAAAAAATTCTTGACACAGCAGAGGTTGATAAGGGTGTCAATGTTATTGAAATTGGTCCAGGTATTGGTGCCTTGACCGAATTTTTAGCAGAGAATGCGGCTGAAGTTATGGCTTTTGAAATTGATGACCGTTTGATTCCAATTTTAAAAGATACTTTGAGAGACTTTGATAATGTTCAAGTGGTTAATCAAGATATTTTAAAAGCTGATTTACAAACACAGATTAAGGCTTTTAAAAATCCAGAATTACCAATTAAGGTAGTCGCTAATCTACCTTATTACATCACAACACCTATTTTGATGCACTTAATTGACAGCAAAATCCCATTCCAAGAGTTTGTAGTGATGATGCAACGCGAGGTGGCAGATCGTATTTCCGCGGCGCCTAACACTAAAGCTTATGGTTCCTTATCAATTGCAGTTCAGTATTATATGACTGCAAAGGTGGCCTTTATTGTCCCGAGAACGGTCTTCGTGCCTGCGCCAAATGTTGATTCAGCCATTTTAAAAATGACCCGTCGCACAGAGCCGTTGGTCACAGTTAAAGATGAGGACTTCTTGTTTAGAGTCTCAAAAGCAAGCTTTGTTCACCGTCGAAAGACACTTTGGAATAATTTGGTTAGCCATTTTGGGAAATCAGAAGAAATCAAGACTCAGTTAAGTCATGCTTTAGACATGGCCGGTATTAGTCCAAACATTCGTGGTGAAGCCCTAAGTATTGAAGATTTTGGCCGATTGGCCGATGCATTAAAAGATAATGCCTTTTGATAAACTACTAGACTCTTAAAACTATTTTAGAGACTAAATAGTTGCTGATTTGAATAAATAATAACTTTGCCCGTGAACTCTGAAACTTGTGTTTACGGGCAAAGTTTTTGTCTATTGAGTCAATTGCAATCAACTTAATAGTGCGTTGTGGCTTTGAACGATTAGTTCGTCAAAAAATTTTCGGAGTGATACTTTACCTCCCTGGTGATTTAATTTTTGGATGACCTGAATTTCGGAGTGAATATTTTGGTAACCAAATAAGGCATTAGCATATTGGATGGTGATTTCATTGTCATAATCATCTATACACAGATGAGCGATGTTAACCATCCCTTTTTTTATTGCCCGACGAACGCGTTGCAACATAATTTTTTGACTATGAGCATCAAGGGATAGGTGTTTTGAAAAATTAAGCTGCTCAAAATAAAGGTGACTTTGGAGAAGGATTTGGCAAATTGTAATGATATCTGCGCATCCTGCTTCTGATGTAATGCCTAGGTAACTCAAAATAGAACGAATTTTTTCGAGTTGTTTTTCCTGTAGTGTTTCCTGTGTCTCTTGACTTAACTTTGGCCCAAGTAATTCTTGAATAAGATGAAGCTTTGCTTCCATCTCAATACTTGCTTTGACCTTATTGACAACAGATTTCACTTCAACAATATTAATTGGCTTACTAATGAAGAATTCAATTCCTGCCTTGTAGGCATCTTGTCGCATTGAATTATCTTTAACTTGTGAAATCATAATAAATTTTAATTTTGGCCGCTGTTGATGGATTTTCTTTACCAAAGTGACACCATCTAGCAATGGCATCAGTAAATCAACTAAAACAATATCTACCTCATAAAAAGGGAGTTCATTGAGAGCAACGGTGGATGAATTTTCTACTTTAATAACTGTATTGTTATAATCTTCCTCAATAATTTCTTGTAGGATCATGGTAACTGATGGATCATCATCAAGAATATAAAACTTCATCTATGGTATTCTCCGTTTCTTTAGATAATAGTTCGTCATTAGGGATGGTGATAGTAAAAATTGCCCCCTTAGGATGATTATCTTTTAACTCTATCTGACCTTTAAACTCTTCTTCTACAATGATTTTGACATTAGAAAGTCCAATTCCTCGATAAATGTCACCATTTACATCAAATTTAGTTGAAAAGCCAGATTGAAAAATATAAGGCTTCATCTTGTCTGGAATGCCAGGCCCGTTATCTGTAATGACGATGTTTAAATGGGCATCATCATGTGAAGCATAGACATAGATACAACCATTTTTTGTGTCATTAATAGCTTCGACAGCATTTAAAATAATATTAGAAACAATGGTTAATAAAAAATAGTAGTTATAGACTTTTATATTGGTTCTGATGTTTTCGGTGATGATAATTTCCTGTTTATGGGAGGTAATAAGGCTTCTAATATAGGAAAGAACAATTCGAAAAATATCTTTTAAAAACATACTGGCTTCATTTTCGACACTAAAATAGGTCCCCAAGCCTTTAATAACATTCTGATAGTCTTTTTTTATTTCATGAACATCTCGAGCGATTTCTAAGGAAAGGTGTTGATATTCTGGTGAGAGATGATGATTTTCTAACTCTTTATCCAGGATATAAGCATTTTTCATGATGTTTTCTATTTCTAAAATGTTTTTTTTCATAAAATAAACTTCGCTTTTTACTGCAGAAGTCGACCAGATGAAATAGTAATAGCGTTTTTCATGATAATCTTTCATTAAAAGTAGTGACAAGTAATGATAAGTAAATGATATTCCTGCACTGATGGTTGCACGAATCAAGGCCGTTAGAAAAAGAATTTGAAATAGGAGAATGGTATAGTGATGAAAGCCTAATAACAGACTAACTTCTAAGATATTGGAAAAGTAATCACAGATGATAATCGTTAGAAAAAAAGTCCCTTTATTACGTGATTCACGGTGCCAATAGATGGTGTAGTACAAGGTGCCGTACCATAGATAAAACACCATGTCTGTAAAAACAAAGTTGATTATTTTATTTAAGGAGGCATCACCAACAAGAGCAAGAATCAATCCCCTAAATAATGGTGAAACAGCAGCGATGCCTAAACAGATATGAAATGGATTAACATCATCATTGAAGTATAAAAAAACGGGCAAAATAAAAAGAGATAATGTTAAAATAAATCCTTCTGTAATCGTACTTACATGAATTTGAGCTGCTAATGCAATAGTGACGGCTGCGATAATAATGCGTTGTCTTTTTTCAACGTGTTTTTCCGTAAGTATTTCGAGCATCAGGTTTCTCCAAATTTTTTAAAGAATATTTTTGAGTATTTTTGAATATTTATGAAAGCGTTAACTATAATGTAAGTATAAATAAAAAGGAGGCAATAAGCAATGAAAAATTTACGAAACCGTAGTTTTTTAACCTTATTAGATTTTACGACACAAGAAGTTGAATTCCTATTGAATCTTTCAGAAGATTTGAAACGTGCAAAATATGCAGGAATTGAACAACAAAAATTAGTCGGAAAAAATATCGCGCTAATTTTTGAAAAAGACTCAACACGGACCCGTTGTGCATTTGAAGTAGCTGCTTATGATCAGGGAGCTCATGTCACCTACTTAGGTCCAACTGGAAGTCAAATGGGTAAAAAAGAAACTGCTAAAGATACAGCTAGAGTACTTGGTGGGATGTATGATGGTATTGAGTACCGTGGATTCTCACAAGAAACAGTAGAAATCCTTGCAGCGCATTCAGGTGTCCCTGTTTGGAATGGCCTAACTGATGCAGACCACCCAACACAAGTTTTAGCAGATTTCTTGACAGCTAAAGAGTGCCTAAAGAAACCATACAAAGACATCAATTTTACTTATGTCGGAGATGGTCGAAATAATGTTGCTAATGCGTTAATGATTGGGGCAGCAATTATTGGTATGGATTATCATTTGGTTTGTCCTAAGGAATTGAATCCAAGTGATGACTTGCTTAAAAAGTGTCAACAATTAGCGAAAGCTTCAGGTGGTAATATTCTTATTACAGATGATATTAAGGAAGGTGTAAAAGCTTCTGATGTCCTTTATACTGATGTTTGGGTATCAATGGGTGAAGCAGATGACGTTTGGAAAGAAAGAATTGCTTTATTAGAACCTTATCGTGTAACCAAAGAAATGATCGAAATGACTGAAAATCCAAATGTTATCTTTGAACATTGTTTGCCATCATTCCATAATACAGACACTAAGATTGGTAAGGAAATTTTTGAAAAATATGGGTTGACAGAAATGGAAGTTAGTGATGACGTCTTTGAAGGACCACATTCAGTAGTTTTCCAAGAAGCAGAAAATCGTATGCATACTATCAAAGCTGTAATGGTAGCAACACTCGGTGATTAGGAGGTTCTTATGTCAAAAATTGTAGTAGCACTTGGAGGAAATGCCCTTGGGAATTCACCAGAGGAGCAATTACTGCTGGTAAAAAAGACCTCAAAATCTCTCATTTCTTTAATAAAACAAGGGCATGAAGTTGTCATTAGTCATGGCAATGGACCGCAAGTAGGTGCCATTAATTTAGGAATGAATTATGCAGCTGAAAATGGAATTGGTGCTCATTTTCCGTTTCCAGAATGTGGTGCCATGAGTCAAGGGTATATTGGCTATCACATGCAACAGAGTTTGCTGAATGAATTGCAAAGTGAAGGTATGGACAAAGAAGTAGCAACTGTTGTCACTCAAATTGAGGTTAATCCTACCGATCCAGCTTTTGAAGATCTGACTAAGCCAATTGGGAGTTTCTACGATAAGGAAACTGCTGAAAAGATTGCAAAAGAAAAAGGCTATACTTTTGTAGAAGATGCTGGAAGAGGCTATAGACGTGTCGTTGCTTCGCCGGATCCAATTACAATTTTAGAACTTAAAAGTATTAAAAACCTCATTGAGACAGGAACTTTAGTTGTTGCTGGTGGAGGCGGTGGGGTTCCAGTTATCAAAAATGAAGCAGGAGCTTATCAAGGGGTTCCAGCTGTTATTGATAAAGATAAATCCAGTGCGTTATTAGCTGGAAAATTGGATGCTGATCAACTGATTATTTTGACAGCTGTTGATTATGTTTATGTTCATTTTGGTAAAGAAAATCAAGAAGCATTAAAATCGGTCACAACACATGATATCATCGACCACGTTAAAAATGGAGAGTTTGCTAAAGGAAGCATGCTTCCAAAAATTATCGCATGCTTAAGTTTCCTAGACGAAAATCCACAAGGTGAAGCTATTATTACATCATTGGAAGGATTAGAGGATGCTCTAACAGGCAATCTCGGAACAAGGATAACCAAATAATATCTTGGGTGTGAGGTGGTTTAGATGACATATCACACCCTTATTTTGTATCAAAAATAGTCAGTCCACTAAAGGAGAACTCTTATGTTAGAGAGTAAAAAAAATAATAGTAGCCCAGTAAAAAAAGGACTTAGAATGCCAGGGGCATTTACGATATTGTTTGTTCTAACGATTATTGCCGTTATTGCAACACATGTTATCCCTTCAGGATCCTATGCTAAACTCGTTTATGATTCCTCGACAGAAAAATTAAATATTACTGAGCCATCTGGGAAAGTTTCTAAATTAGAAGCTAGTCAAAACAGTTTAGATAAAATTGGTGTTAAAATCAACATTAAAGAATTTACCTCTGGTGCTATCAGTAAACCAATTTCAGTTCCAAATACTTACAAACGTCTAAAATCAAGTCCTGCAGGTATTGGAGATATCACGACAAGTATGGTAAATGGGACTATTGAAGCAGTCGATATCATGGTATTTATTATGGTTTTAGGTGGTATGATTGGTGTTGTCCGTCGGAGTGGCGCTTTTGAATCCGGTCTGATTGCACTGACTAAAAAAACCAAAGGTCGTGAGTTTCTGTTAATTTTCCTTGTTTCAATTTTAATGGTAGTAGGTGGTACCCTCTGTGGTATTGAAGAAGAAGCGGTCGCTTTTTATCCTATTTTAGTCCCTGTCTTTTTAGCGATGGGCTATGATTCAATTATTTGTGTCGGAGCTATTTTCCTAGCAAGTTCAGTAGGGACATCATTCTCGACAATTAATCCATTCTCATCTGTTATTGCCTCAAATGCGGCAGGTATCAGTTTCACTGAAGGGTTGGGCTGGCGTACTTTTGGCTGTATTTGCGGAGCGATTTTTGTCGTCGGCTATCTCTATTGGTATGCTAAAAAAGTAAAAGCTAATCCAACTTTCTCATATTCTTATGACGACCGTGAAGAATTTTATGAGAAGTGGAGTGTGGATGGGGGATCAGCAAATGCTAGTTTCACCATCAGACAAAAACTCATTCTTATATTATTTGTTGTGTCATTTCCGTTAATGGTTTGGGGGGTTATGTCACAAGGTTGGTGGTTCCCAACCATGGCTTCCTCATTCTTAGCAATTACAATTGTTATCATGTTACTAACTGCTACAGGGCCTAATGGAGTTGGTGAAAAAGTCGTTGTTGATGAATTTGTAGCAGGAGCTTCAAGCTTAGTAGGCGTATCATTAATTATTGGTCTTGCTAGAGGGATAAATATTATCTTGAACCAAGGGAATATTTCAGATACCATGCTTTTTTCGGCCTCAAAACTAGCTTCTCATGTTAGTGGTCCAATATTCATCATCGTTATGTTAATTATTTTCTTCTTCCTTGGGTTTGTAGTGCCCTCTTCATCAGGATTAGCTGTGCTATCCATGCCAATTTTAGCACCTTTAGCAGATACAGTTGGCATTCCAAGATTTGTCGTTGTTATGGCTTATCAATTTGGCCAATACGCCATGCTCTTTTTAGCCCCAACAGGTTTAGTTATGGCCACACTTCAAATGTTAGACATGAAATATTCACACTGGCTAAAATTTGTGTGGCCAGTGGTCGCATTCCTTCTCATTTTTGGTGGCGGCATGTTAATCACTCAAGTATTGCTCTATTAGGCAGTGATTGAAAAAAGTAAGAACCCTAAATCTTCCTCTAATTCATAACAAAAGAGAATCCGTAGATTCTCTTTTGTCGTTACTTGTCCTCAGCTAAAGCCTCTTTAATGGTCTTAATCTGAAGTTGAATGAATTGTTTAGGGTGCTTTTCTTGTAATAGTTTCATCTGCATTGCCGCATTAGGATCAGCTTTGAATTTAGCTTGATTGGCCGCTTGTAACTTTGGTGCTAATTCTTTCAAACGATTCGCTTCCTCAGGTGTCAAGCTAAGCCAGGTGTCTTTTGGAATCTTAACTAAAACGCTTTGTGAGATTAATAGACCATTTTCACCACCTATGCCAAAGAGAAACTTATAAAACGGAGATTTCCAAACATACCGTTTTGTCGTAATAAGGGCCTGAGCCTGATCGACATCGGCTAGTTGATAAGTTGCGGTCTTCTTGATAGCTTCAGAGATCTGTTTTTTATTTGGAATATAATGCGCTGTCGCTTCCTTATCAGATGGCTTATCACGAAAGACAAGGACCTGGCTATCAGCTTTAGTTCCTAGTTCCTTATAAATAAGAATACCAAAGGGTAATGAATCACTACCCGCAGAATAAATTGGCTTAGTTGTGGTTTTCATTTGGCTTACCATGCCGGTATGGTTGGTAAAATGGTTGGTTAAAACCCCAATTGAACCAGCTAAGAAAAGAATAGAAAGAAAGCCAAGGCTATAACGGAGAATAGCTTTGTCAATATACATCCAGCTGATAAAGGTTAGAACCGTTGCTAAACAAATAATAAGTATAATCATTCTATAATGCCTTCTCTTCTTTTTCGATAATTTTTCCCTTACGAAGCATCAGTGAAACAATAAATCCAATAACAGCAAAAGCAAAGCCGATAGCAAATGAAGTATGGAAACCTTTTAAGCTAGCTTCAATCATTTTTTCAGAATAATGCAAGGGATTCTCTGTTGAAAGCGCTTTTGCAGGTTTATTATTGGTAATGATGTTTTGTGTCACGCTTGATAAAAGGGCAACAACAATAGCTGATGCAATTTGGCGTGCAGTGTTATTAGCTGCGGTACCATGTGCTGCTTCGTGTGGTGGCAAGGCACTCATTGATGAGGCTGTTAATGGCATCATTACCATTGCGATACCAAACATTCTCACAGCATAAAGCATCGTAATGAAATGGTCAGGTGTTGAGGCTGTTAAGTAAATAAAGGGAATAGTCCCGATTCCTAAGATGATAAAACCAATAAGGGCAAGTCGGCGAGCACCAACTTTATCATAGACACTACCTGCAATGGGACTAACAATCCCCATCATCAGTGCACCTGGTAAAAGGACTAAACCAGAGTCAAGAGCAGTCAGACCGTGAACATTTTGCAAGTAAAGGGGCAACATCATCTCTACCCCCATCATAGCCATCATTGAGAGGCCGATAGCTGCAGTTGTTACGGAAAACTGCTTCACTTTAAAGACACGAATATCTAAGAATGGGTCAGTCAATGTTAATTGGCGGCGAATAAAGATTGCAATGATTGTCGTTCCAATTGCGATCGGAGTCAGGACATAAAGACCATCACCCCAACCATAGCTAGCAACATTGGTGAAGCCCCAGAGGAAGATTCCAAATCCAAGGATTGATAACATAAGGGATGGGCTATCTAGTTTCATTGGTTTGTTTGGCACAACATCTTTGATTAAGAATGGTGTTAATAGCAAAGCGATTGTCAAAATCACTAATGGCAAAACAAAAATAGCACGCCAGCTGAGCTCATGTCCCCAAAGAACAAAGTCATGTTTTAAGACCCAACCTGCGAAAGTTGGACCAATTGCTGGAGCTAGGCCGACTACAAGTCCATTTAAGCCCATGGCTGCTCCGCGTTGTTCAGGCGGAAAGACATTAACCATAACGACTTGCATTAATGGCATTGTGATACCAACTGCACAGGCCTGAATGATTCGCCCAATGAGAAAAATTAACCAGTTGGATGACGGAGCAAGTGCAGACATCAGTAAACCAGTCACGAGGATAGCATAAGCTGAAAAGAATAACCATTTGGTTGAAAAGCGCGTGGTTAAAAAAGCAGAAACAGGAATCATAATCCCATTTGCTAGTAGAAACCAAGTGGTTGCTTCTTGAGCCCTAGCCAAACTAATGTCAAAACTAGTCATCAGTGTTGGAATAGCTGTGCCTAGACTGGTCTGGTTTAATACCCCAGCAAAGGTGGCTATTAATAAAAGCATAATCATAGCACTTCGGTTAAAGGTTTTACCATGAATATCAAAAGTTTCTGTTTTAGTCATTTTTTCTCTCTTTCTCAAAAATACATTTCTCTATTTTATACCTATTTTACGGAAAGTCAAAATTAATGAATCAAAATTTTCACAGAAAACAACTTTTTGCTTTGGAAAGCTAACATTGCTTCTATCTATGTCCGATTGCTTTCTTAAAAAAATAGGAGTGAGGTTAAGAAAAGTCACTTATTTTTTGAAGGCAATCTGCTGAAATAAGGTTTGAAATCTGTTACAATAGAGCTATCACATGATTAAAAGGAGTCTCATTGCAAGGAAGAATTGTTAAGTCGCTGGCCGGATTTTACTATGTTGAATCAGAAAATCACGTCTATCAAACGCGAGCTAGAGGAAATTTTAGAAAAAAGGGGCAAACCCCCTATGTTGGTGACTGGGTTGAATTTACCGCTGACGACCAATCCGAAGGTTATATCTTGTCAATTGACGAGCGTAAAAATAGCTTAGTCCGACCACCAATCGTAAATATAGATCAAGCAGTTGTTATCATGTCGGTCAAAGAACCAGAGTTTAATAGTAACTTACTTGACCGCTTTTTGGTGCTCTTAGAACATAAAGGGATTAAACCAATAATTTATATGTCTAAAATGGATTTGTTAGCTGATTTCTCTTCAATTGAATCAATTAGTAGACGTTATCAAGCAATTGGTTATGACTTTGTATTGACTATGGAGGATCTGTTACCCCTTTTGGCTGGTAAAGTAACAGTATTTATGGGACAAACAGGAGTTGGTAAGTCAACTTTGTTAAATAAAATCTCACCGGAATTAGCTTTAGAAACGGGAGAAATTTCGGATAGTTTAGGACGTGGACGTCATACAACGCGTGCTATTAGTTTCTATAATGTCAATGGTGGGAAAATTGCTGATACTCCAGGATTTTCATCCTTGGATTATGAGATTGATAATGCAGAAGATCTCAGTGAGGCTTTTCCCGAAATTCGTCATTTTAGTCATGCCTGTAAATTTAGATCATGTAGTCATCGTCACGAACCAAATTGTGCTGTCAAAGAGGCCGTTCTTGAAGGAGATATATGGCAAAAGCGGTATGACAATTACCTGCAATTTCTAAGTGAAATTGAAAATCGTCGTGAAACATTTAAAAAAGTAATTAAAAGAAAGTAGGATTCCCCATGACAAACTATAAAATTGCGCCATCGATTTTAGCTGCTGACTATGCTAATTTTGCCAAGGAGCTAAAACGCATTGAAGAAACAGATGCAGAATATGTTCATATTGATATTATGGATGGGCAATTTGTACCCAATATTAGCTTTGGGTCAGATGTTGTTGCTAGTTTACGCAAGCACAGCAAATTAGTTTTCGACTGTCATTTAATGGTTGTTAATCCTGAGCGTTATGTGGATGCTTATGCACAAGCTGGGGCAGATATAATGACAATCCATACGGAAAGCACACAGCACATCCATGGGGCACTCCAAAAAATCAAAGCTGCTGGTATGAAAGCGGGCGTTGTCATTAATCCCGGAACACCAGTTGAGGCACTTGAACCAGTCCTTGCTTTAGTTGACCAAGTCTTAATAATGACCGTCAATCCAGGTTTTGGCGGACAAGCTTTCATTTCTGATTGCTTAAGAAAAGTTACGGCTGTAGCAAAAATGCGTCAGGAAAAAGGTTTGCATTTTGATATTGAAGTTGACGGCGGTGTCGACAACAAAACAATCGCGGCCTGCAAAGAAGCAGGAGCAAACGTTTTTGTAGCTGGCTCATACCTCTTCAAAGCAAATGATTTGGTTAGCCAAGTCCAAACCTTAAGAAAGGCTTTAAATGACTAAAATTGCTCTTTTTGCTGGGGGAGAATTGTCCTACTACCAAACAGATTTTGACTTATTTGTTGGCATTGATAGGGGCAATCTATTCTTACTAAAGCATGCGCTGCCGATTGAAATTGCCGTTGGCGATTTTGATTCAGTTTCTCCCCAAGAATTTACGAATATAAAAGAGAAGGCAAAAAAAGTTATCAGATCTTCTGCTGAAAAGAATGATACAGATACAGAGTTGGCATTAAAAACAGTATTTGCCCAGTATCCAGATGCTCAGGTGACGATTTTTGGTGCCTTTGGTGGTCGCTTAGACCATCTCATGTCCAATATCTTCTTACCAAGTGATCCTGAGATTGCACCCTTTATGATGCAGATTACTCTAAGAGATCAGCAAAACTCCGTTTCATACAAACCTTGTGGTTCTCATATCATCGATGCAGATCCTGAAATGACCTATGTTGCTTTTATGGCAGATGCAGATCAGGATCTAACCATTTCGGGTGCCAAATATGATTTAAATAGCTCTAATTTTTTTAAAAAGAAAATGTATTCAAGTAATGAATTTTCAGGGCATCCCATAGAAGTCACTATCTCAAGTGGCTATCTAATTGTTATTCAGAGTAAAGATGGGAGATAGGGTGGATATTTTAACCTTATTAATTCTTTTAGCAGTTTTGGGCGTTGCACTTGGGCTATATTTTAAAGTGCAACAGTTGCAAGATCAGCTTAGTAAGAGTTTAGAAAATAATGCTGATAATTTATCTGATCAGCTCAGCTATCAGCTAGAAATGTTTAGTAAAAGTCAGCTTGTTGAAGTGACGCGTTTAATGAATCGGCAACAAGCTGACCTCTTTCAACAACTTAATGATTTAAAGCTATTGCTACATCAAGAGTTAACGCAGAATCGTGATCGCTCAGACCAACGTTTAGAGTCTATTTCACATCAGCTGGGTCAGTCTGTCAAAGAGATGCAAGAATCCAATGAAAAACGTTTGGAGGAGATGCGTCATACCGTTGAGGAGAAGTTGGAGGCGACACTCAAAAATCGTCTGCAAGTTTCATTTGAGACGGTATCTAAACAGTTGGAAAGTGTTAACCAGGGCTTGGGCGAGATGCGCAGTGTTGCTAAAGATGTTGGGACGCTTAACAAAGTATTATCAAATACTAAGACACGAGGAATTCTTGGGGAGCTGCAATTAGGGCAAATTATTGAAGATATCCTCACTGTTCAGCAATATGAACGTGAGTTTCCGACAGTTAAGGGTTCGACAGAGCGCGTGGAGTATGCTGTTAAATTACCTGGCAATGTTCAAGGGGACTATATTTATCTACCAATCGATTCCAAGTTTCCTTTGGAAGATTACTATCGTTTGGAAGAAGCTTATGAGACTGCCGACAAGGTTCAGATTGAGTTATCACGTAAGGCACTTTTAGCAGCTATTAAGCGATTTGCTAAAGATATCAACAAAAAATACCTCAATCCTCCAGAAACAACAAATTTTGGAATTATGTTTTTACCGACAGAGGGACTTTATTCAGAAGTTGTTCGTAATGCAGCCTTTTTTGATGCACTGCGCAGAGAAGATAACATTGTAGTCGCTGGGCCGTCAACTTTATCTGCTCTATTAAACTCCTTATCCGTTGGCTTTAAAACTTTAAATTTACAAAAAAATGCTGACGACATTAGTAAGATTTTAGGCAATGTAAAAGTAGAATTTGAAAAATTTGGTGGGATGTTGGTTCAAGCACAAAAGCAAATCAATACTGCAAATTCAACACTTGATAAATTAATTTCAACAAGAACCAATGCTATTGTTAGAGCCTTAGCCAAAGTTGAAACATACCAAGATAAAGAAACAGAAGCATTATTGAATATGCCAATTTTAGAAGAGGATTACAATGAAGATTAATCAAATGAAAAAGGATCAGCTATTTGATGGCTTTTACCTCATAAAATCTGCAGAAGTCAGAAAAACAAGAGCTGGTAAGGATTTTATTGCTTTCACATTTCAAGATGATTCTGGTGAAATTTCGGGAAATCTTTGGGATGCTCAAACTTATAATGTGGAGGAATTTGTGGCTGGTAAAATTGTCTACATGAAAGGTAGACGAGAAGTTTATAATGGGACGCCGCAAGTTAACCAGATAACCTTACGTAAAACGCGCGATGGCGAACCAAACAATCCGAAAGATTTTAAAGAAAAGGCCCCAGTCAGCGTTACGGAAGTAAAGGACTATCTGGAACAAATGCTCTTTAAAATTGAAAATGCGACTTGGCAACGTATTGTACGTTCTTTATATCGTAAATATGATAAAGAATTCTACACTTATCCTGCTGCTAAGACTAATCATCATGCCTTTGAGTCGGGTTTAGCGTATCATACGGCAACAATGGTAAGATTGGCTGATAGTGTTGGTGATATCTATCCAAATTTGAACAAGAGTCTGCTTTTTGCTGGAATTATGTTGCATGATTTGGCTAAGGTCATCGAGTTGACTGGACCAGACCGTACTGAGTATACTATTCGAGGTAATCTTATTGGGCATATCTCATTGATTAATGAAGAAATTACTAAGGTCATCAATGAACTTGGTATTGATGACACTAAAGAAGAAGTGATTGTATTACGCCATTTAATTTTGAGTCATCATGGTCAATTGGAGTATGGTAGTCCAGTACGCCCAAGGATACTAGAGGCGGAGATTCTTCATATGATTGATAACATTGATGCAAATATGATGATGATGACCACTGCTTTAAATCGTGTATCTGAAGGCGAGATGACTAATAAAATTTTTGCAATGGATAATCGTTCCTTCTATAAGCCGAAATATTAAAAAGATAGGTCAAAAATGACCTATCTCAGAGTGAAGACAAAGTATAGTCTTCACTTTTTTTTGTTGCTTTTTTATTTGGCAGGGACGTCAGCGACTTCCTTTAGGAATTCCATGACTCATTTTTTAGCCCAAGTCTAAAAAATGCCCTCTTATGCCATTTAAAAAGCATCAAAAACATACTAAGATTAGTAGTAAGTACTCTCTCCCGTCGGAGATTTCCTCACTACTAATCTTAGTATGTTTTAATCAATATAACGGGTCTGGTCTAAGTCTTACAGACTGTGCAATTTCTGGTTCACTTATTATGAGTATGGTAGCTATAATGTGATATAATAAAAGTGCCTAAATTTTCTTATCATAGCATCATTTCACGTGTTAACTTACTTATGTGACTAATACGGCATGGACGGAGGAAAAAGAGTGAAAAGAGAAAAAATACCCTCACAACTAATTGACAATATTGGTTGGGAAAATGAGATTGTTGAAATACAATTTTTAAATGGCTATATACATCGTTTTCATGGTATTCCAAAAGTTTATTTTGATGAGCTTATGATAGATATTAGTGACGAGAAAATACATGATTTTGCAAGCAATAATGCAGGTGTGATAATCAGAAAAGGTGGACAATAACAACTACTTCTAGAAGTAGTTGTTATATCTAAATTGGAAGGCAAGTTAGGCAAAGTTTTTTTGCTCGAAAGTATCTAAATCCTAATATAATAAGGTTTGTCAGGTTTTTTCAAAAGGAAAAATCAGCAAATGTTACAAACACATGTTAAATGTTAAAAGATGAACATATTTTTTTCTGAACGTTCGTCTTTTTCTGTCTAATATGTTATACTTATTAAAAGTACAATAAAATGGGGCAAATATGAAATTAAGACGTAGTGAACGTATGGTTGTCATTTCAAATTATCTGATCAACAACCCTTATAAATTAACAAGTTTAAACACTTTTGCAATGAAATATGAAGCAGCAAAATCATCTATCTCAGAAGACATAGCCATTATAAAAAAAGCCTTTGAAGAGGCAAATATTGGTGAAATAGAAACACTAACTGGTGCCAGTGGTGGGGTTATTTTTACACCAACTATTTCAAAAGAAGAAGCTATAGCTATTGTGGAAGATTTGTGTCAGCAGTTATCAGAAAACAATAGAATCCTTCCTGGAGGCTATATTTACTTATCTGATATTCTAAGTACGCCCAAAACCTTGCAAAATATTGGGCGTATTATTGCAAATGCTTTTAAAGGACAAAAAATCGATGCTGTGATGACGGTAGCTACTAAAGGTGTTCCTTTAGCGAATGCAGTTGCAAACATACTTAATGTACCGTTTGTCATTGTTCGCCGTGATTTGAAAATTACTGAAGGATCAACAGTATCTGTTAATTATGCCAGTGCATCAAGTGATCGTATTGAAAAAATGTTCTTATCTAAGCGAAGCTTAAAACCTAATAGTCGTGTCTTAATTGTAGATGACTTCCTTAAGGGTGGTGGTACAATTACAGGGATGATTAGTTTGTTAACGGAATTTGATAGTACCTTAGTTGGCGTAGCCGTATTTGCAGAAAACGCTCAAGAAGAGAGAGAAGACATGGCTTACAAGTCATTGTTAAAAGTATCAGAAATTGATGTTAAAAATAACAATGTCGTTGTCGAGCTTGGGAATATCTTTGATTAACACCAAAGAAGAAAAGAGAGAATCATGGAATTGGATAACGCGAAAACAAACCACATCAAAGCCACAATCGCATTAACATCTACGCTTGCTCTACTTGGAGCTAGTGTGGGTGTGACGCATCAGGTTAAGGCTGATGATTTATCGCCAAAAGGAAACGGAAATTCTAATAAGGAATCATCGCTTGTGCCTTTAAGTGCAGAGGCTGCGAGTGCTGCAGTTAAAAAGACTCAAACGCAATTAGTAACGCAACAAACAGAGCTCATTGAAGTTAATCAAGATATTAAAGAAAAGAGTCTGGAAGTTTCTGATTTAATGTCAGGTGTTGCTAGTCAAGAAAAAGCAGTAGCTAGTGCCCAAAATACCCTTACTGTTGTATCAATAGCAAATGATAAAGAATTTACGAAACTTGTTTCGGACAATCAAGCTAAATTAAATCAAACTAACCAAGATCTGGTGCAGGCGCGGGCTAATGAAAAACTAGTCAGTACAGATGTTGAAAAACAAAGGCAACTTGTAGCAAACGAAAATGAAGCAGCTAAAGCTCTTGTGGCAAAAGTAGCATCTGCAGACAAAACAGTTGCAGATGTAACAACCATGGTTAACAAACCGGAAGTTATTGCATCACAAATTGCAGCTGCCGAAAAAGCAGTCAAAATTACAACAACTGATTTAACAAAAGCTCAATCTAATTTAAATCTAGTTAAGGAAGAGACTAAACGTTCATTATCAACTAGTCTTACAACAAACAAATCAGCGCTTACTGCAAAGCAAGCTGAATTAAATGCTGCGCAGTCTCAACTGACGCAAACCTCAACCAATATTGTAGGAAATAATACCTTTGTATTACCATCAAGCTATCCAATTAATGAGTTAAAACAATTAGCTGCTAGCGGCTATATTGGTTCTTGGCCCTATAATGTTGCCTTTCAAGCCCTTGAACAAAGGATTAGTTCGAAAGCTAAAAAAGGAATGGTGTTAAATAGTTATAAAGATATTGCTAAAGACATCAATCGTCAAGTTAATCTTGACAATTTAACAGCTGATGTTCAAAATGAATTGGCGCTGTTTACGGCACAGATGTTAAACTCTGTTCGTTCGCAATTGAACTTATCGCAAATTGTCGTTACAGAAGGTTCTCAACAGTTTGCTCGTATGGTAACTGATCAATATAAAGCGACTCATAAAAATAGTATCCCTTACTTTACATATGGGCAAGTTGGAGCTGGTGGCCACTACGGAATTGGACCGCATGACCGGACGATTATTGAAAGCTCGGCAAGTCGTGTTGGTTTAAAAGCTAAAGACGACAATATGTATGAAAACTTCGGAATGTTTGATGACCTTCACACAGTTAATGGTATCAAGAGAAGTATCTACAATACACTTAAGTATATGCTGTTTACAGATGATTTACATGGCAATACTTGGGGACACGCAATTAACTTTCTACGTACAGATAAAGCAAATTCAAGTAATCCAATTTACTTAGGTTTCTCAACAGAATCAGTAGGTGGTTTGGATACGCATTTCTTACTTATTCCGAAATCAAATATCCAAAATCCGAATTTATTTAGCACGAAACAAGTAGTTGCTGGAAAAACAACGGTTAACAATGCTACTCAAATTCAGAAGTTGAAAACCACTATTTCTACTATAAAAGGCGATATTTCAACTCTTGAAAATCGCTTAAATCATCTTTCATCAGAAGAGGTTGTAAAAACAGCGCAAGCTAAAGTTACGCAATTAAATACAAAATTAACCGCTGCTAAGCAAAGTTTGGCTAAGTTTGAAGCACAATCAATTCAGGCTAAGCAATCTAAAGAGGGTTTGCGTATTCAACTAGCATCAGCTAAGAAGCAACAAGCAGATGTTAAAGCGAAACTTGATCACACTCTTCTAAGTTTGAACAGCGCTAAGCTTTCATTAAAAACACTTGAAGGTAAGTTGATACAAGCTTCGGCACAAGTTACTAGCTTGGTTGATAAAAAAACCAATTTGGAAAAACTGTTGACCTTAAAACAAAATCCAAATCGTGTGACTGTTGCTCGTGATGCTTTGGTTAAGGCTGAAAAAGAATTAGTTGTAACGAAGGCGAAATTAAAAGCGAATAAAGAAACGTTAGCGGCATTGTACTCAACCAGAACAAGATTGCTAGATGCTATTAAACTATCTGAAAAACAATTGACGCTATTAAATACGGTTGTAAAAGCAAACGCAGAAAAAGCGAAGGTTAAAAACCAGACTCAAGCTCTAGCACCAACTGTTAAGCCACAAGCGCTGATGGTTGTAGCAAAACCTGCACCGTTGAAAAAAGCGGTTGTGGATAGACAGGTTGCACCAGAGTTGGCAGCAGTAGTGGGTGCAGAACTAATCAGTGCTGTGTCTTCGGAAGTTGTTGAACAAGAGTCTAAACCAGTTGCAATGGATCAAAAATCAGAGAAGGAAGTCGCACAAATTAAAGCTGAGATTTCTGAAAAAATTGCTACAGCGACGTCTTCAGTAATGACGGAATCTAACAAGGTGTTAACAAATGAGGCGAGTAAGATTGCTCAGGCAATTGTTGCAGTAGTTCCAGAATCATTACCAAGTCAGAGTGTTCTAAAAAAAGTTGTAGATAGTGTTAGTGACACGAGTCGTGAATCAGACTACTATGGTTCAACAACGGTAAGTAGTATAGGTGCTGCTAACGATGAAAGTACTCAACGTGCCGTAAGGGCTGGAGTTGTCATGTTATCTGCTGTTGGTCTTGCAGGTGTTAAACTTAAAAGACAAGGAAGATTATAGAAAAAATCAACTAAAATTTGATTGACAAAAAAGGATCGTCTATGTTACTATAGTAGACGGTACTTTTTACTTTTGGTCTCTCAAAAGTGTACAGAGACGTGCTGACAATTGTTGCAAAAAGTACACCCGGATATAGGTTGTCACCAGCGCTATATCAACCAAAAATAAAAAAATACAGGAGAATGTAGATGCCTACAATTAACCAGTTGGTACGTAAACCACGTAAATCTAAAGTTGAAAAATCAGATTCACCAGCTTTAAACATCGGTTACAACAGCCACAAAAAAGTTCACACTAAAATGTCTGCACCACAAAAACGTGGTGTTGCAACTCGTGTTGGAACTATGACACCTAAAAAACCTAACTCTGCCCTTCGTAAATTTGCTCGTGTACGTTTGAGCAACCTTATTGAAGTTACTGCATACATCCCAGGTATTGGCCACAACTTGCAAGAGCACAGTGTGGTACTTATCCGTGGTGGACGTGTAAAAGACCTTCCGGGGGTACGTTACCATATCGTTCGTGGAGCACTTGATACTGCAGGTGTTGCGGATCGTAAACAAGGCCGTTCTAAATACGGTGCTAAACGTCCTAAAGGATAATAGAAGGGGGATAAGAACAAATGAGTCGTAAAAATCAAGCGCCTAAACGCGAAGTATTACCAGATCCATTATATAACTCAAAAATCGTAACACGTCTTATCAACCGTGTTATGCTTGATGGTAAACGTGGTACTGCTGCAACTATCGTCTATGATGCTTTTGAAGCTATCAAAGAAGCTACTGGAACGGATGCTCTTGAAGTATTTGAAACAGCAATGGACAACATCATGCCTGTACTTGAAGTACGTGCACGTCGTGTTGGTGGATCAAACTACCAAGTCCCAGTTGAAGTTCGTCCAGAACGTCGTACTACATTAGGACTACGTTGGTTAGTAAATGCATCACGTTCTCGTGGTGAACATACTATGAAAGATCGTCTTGCTAAAGAAATTATGGATGCTGCAAACAATACTGGTGCATCTGTTAAAAAACGTGAAGATACTCACAAAATGGCTGAAGCTAACCGTGCATTTGCTCACTTCCGTTGGTAAGATGATGACTAATAGATTTAAGATTGCTTAAGTCTAAGTCGTTAAGATTGTCGTGATTACGGGTAGGTCCTGCCTATCCGTTTTTTATAAATAATGATATAATATTCATATTAAATAAAAATATAGGAGAAATAACCTAATGGCTCGCGAATTTTCACTTGAAAAAACTCGTAATATCGGTATCATGGCTCACGTTGATGCTGGTAAAACAACAACTACAGAGCGTATCCTTTATTACACTGGTAAAATTCATAAAATCGGTGAAACACATGAAGGTGCTTCTCAAATGGACTGGATGGAACAAGAACAAGAACGTGGTATCACAATCACATCAGCAGCAACAACTGCTCAATGGGATGGACACCGTGTAAATATCATTGATACACCAGGACACGTGGACTTTACAATTGAAGTTCAACGTTCACTTCGTGTACTTGATGGTGCAGTAACAGTTCTTGATGCACAATCAGGTGTTGAGCCTCAAACAGAAACAGTTTGGCGTCAAGCAACTGAGTATGGTGTTCCACGTATCGTTTTTGCTAACAAAATGGATAAAATCGGTGCAGATTTCCTTTACTCAGTAAGCACTTTACATGATAGACTTCAAGCAAATGCTCACCCAATTCAATTACCAATTGGTGCTGAAGATGATTTCCGTGGAATTATTGACTTGATCAAAATGAAAGCTGAAATCTATACTAATGACCTTGGTACAGACATCCTTGAAGAGGACATCCCAGCAGAATTCGTTGAACAAGCTGAAGAATACCGTGAAAAATTAGTTGAAGCTGTTGCAGAAACTGATGAAGAATTAATGATGAAATACCTTGAAGGTGAAGAAATCACTAATGAAGAATTGATGGCTGCTATCCGTAAAGCTACTATTAATGTTGAGTTCTTCCCAGTAATGTGTGGATCTGCCTTTAAAAATAAAGGTGTTCAAATGATGCTTGATGCAGTTATTGACTACTTACCAAGCCCACTTGATATTCCTGCAATCAAAGGTATCAATCCTGATACAGAAGAAGAAGAAACTCGTCCTGCTTCTGATGAAGAACCATTCGCAGCTCTTGCCTTCAAGATTATGACTGACCCATTCGTAGGTCGTCTAACATTCTTCCGTGTATACTCAGGTGTTCTTCAAAGTGGTTCATATGTTATGAACACATCTAAAGACAAACGTGAACGTATTGGTCGTATTCTTCAAATGCACGCAAACACTCGTAAAGAAATTGAAACAGTTTATGCTGGTGATATTGCTGCGGCTGTTGGTTTGAAAAATACTACAACTGGTGATTCATTAACTGATGAAAAAGCTAAAGTTATTCTTGAATCTATCAATGTTCCAGAACCGGTTATCCAATTAATGGTTGAACCTAAATCTAAAGCAGACCAAGATAAAATGGGTGTTGCCCTTCAAAAACTTGCTGAAGAAGATCCAACTTTCCGTGTTGAAACTAACGTTGAAACTGGTGAAACTGTTATCGCTGGTATGGGTGAACTTCACCTTGACGTTCTTGTTGACCGTATGCGCCGTGAATTCAAAGTTGAAGCAAACGTAGGTGCTCCTCAAGTATCTTACCGTGAAACATTCCGTCAAGGAACACAAGCACGTGGATTCTTCAAACGCCAGTCTGGTGGTAAAGGTCAATTTGGTGATGTTTGGATTGAATTTACGCCAAACGAAGAAGGTAAAGGGTTCGAGTTTGAAAATGCTATCGTTGGTGGTGTTGTCCCTCGTGAATTTATCCCAGCTGTTGAAAAAGGTCTTGTTGAATCTATGGCTAACGGTGTTCTTGCGGGATACCCAATTGTAGACGTTAAAGCAAAACTTTACGATGGATCATACCATGATGTCGATTCATCAGAAACTGCCTTCAAGATTGCTGCATCACTTGCGCTTAAAGAAGCAGCTAAATCTGCTGCACCAGCTATCCTAGAACCAATGATGCTTGTTACTATAACAGCTCCAGAAGATAACTTAGGAGATGTTATGGGACACGTTACAGCTCGTCGTGGACGTGTTGATGGTATGGAAGCTCGTGGAAATGTACAAGTTGTTCGTGCCTTTGTTCCACTTGCTGAAATGTTTGGTTATGCAACTATTCTTCGTTCTGCAACTCAAGGACGTGGTACATTCATGATGGTGTTTGACCACTATGAAGATGTTCCTAAATCAGTACAAGAAGAAATTATCAAAAAAAATCACGGTGAATAGTCACTGAAAAGAAAGATTAGGAGTGAAATCCTAATCTTTTTTTGCTCCAGTAGTTATAAAAATTTATGATATAGAACAGAAATTGGATTTTCGTTGATGCTTGTAGAATATGGAATAGACCGCTTTGTTACCATAATGAAAATGGCTATTTCGTTTGCATTTTTTCTGAAATAGTTATATAATAGTCATGTTGAAAGGTTTTTGGGGATATCTTCAAGTTAATCTTTTCACAATATAGTTAGGGAGAAATCCCTTTAATAATAATTCTTTTGATTTTCATAAGGAGGAAATCACTAATGGTAGTTAAAGTTGGTATTAACGGTTTCGGTCGTATCGGACGTCTTGCTTTCCGTCGTATTCAAAATGTTGAAGGTGTTGAAGTAACTCGTATCAACGATCTTACAGATCCAAACATGCTTGCACACTTGTTAAAATATGATACAACTCAAGGTCGTTTTGACGGTACTGTAGAAGTTAAAGATGGTGGATTTGACGTTAACGGTAAATTCATTAAAGTTTCCGCTGAAAAAGATCCAGAACAAATTGACTGGGCAACTGACGGTGTTGAAATCGTTCTTGAAGCAACTGGTTTCTTTGCTAAAAAATCAGCTGCTGAAAAACATTTACATGCAAACGGTGCTAAAAAAGTTGTTATCACTGCTCCTGGTGGAGATGACGTGAAAACAGTTGTATTTAACACAAACCATGATATCCTTGATGGAACTGAAACAGTTATCTCAGGTGCTTCATGTACTACAAACTGTCTTGCTCCAATGGCTAAAGCTTTACAAGATAACTTTGGTGTAAAACAAGGTTTAATGACTACTATCCACGCTTTCACTGGTGATCAAATGCTCCTTGACGGACCACACCGTGGTGGTGACTTACGTCGTGCTCGCGCTGGTGCAAACAACATTGTTCCTAACTCAACTGGTGCTGCTAAAGCAATTGGTCTTGTTATCCCTGAATTAAATGGTAAACTTGATGGTGCTGCTCAACGCGTCCCAGTTCCAACTGGTTCAGTAACTGAATTAGTAGCTGTTCTTGACAAAGAAACTTCAGTTGAAGAAGTTAATGCAGCTATGAAAGCAGCAGCTAATGAATCATATGGTTACACTGAAGACCCAATCGTATCATCAGATATCGTTGGTATGGCTTTCGGTTCATTATTCGATGCTACTCAAACTAAAGTACAAACTGTTGATGGAAATCAATTAGTTAAAGTTGTTTCATGGTATGACAATGAAATGTCTTACACTGCTCAACTTGTTCGTACGCTTGAGTACTTCGCAAAAATTGCTAAATAATTATCATTAGCATGAAAGGAAGAGAATTCTCTTCCTTTTTTTAGTGAAAAAATTGTGAAATAATTAATTTATTGTTTTCATATTTTAGATTATTGAAAATAAATATGATATAATAGTCAGTATAAAAAATATTAAGGAGTCTATTCAAATGGCTAAAATGACTGTAAAAGACATTGACTTAAAAGGTAAGAAAGTCCTTGTACGTGTTGACTTTAATGTACCTTTAAAAGACGGTGTTATCACGAATGATAACCGTATTTCTGCGGCACTACCAACAATTAAATATATTGTTGAAAATGGTGGCCGGGCAATTCTTTTCTCTCACCTAGGACGTGTAAAAGAAGAAGCAGACAAAGATGGCAAATCACTAGCACCAGTTGCTAAAAACTTAGCAGAAAAACTTGGTCAAGATGTTATTTTCCCAGGTTCAACACGTGGTGCTGAACTTGAAACAGCTATTGAAGCTCTTGAAGATAGACAAGTTTTACTTGTTGAAAATACACGTTTTGAAGATGTAGATGGCAAAAAGGAATCTAAAAACGATCCTGAACTAGGTAAATATTGGGCATCACTCGGAGATGGTATCTTTGTTAATGATGCATTTGGTACTGCACACCGTGCCCATGCTTCAAACGTTGGTATTTCTGCTAATGTTGATAAAGCAGTAGCAGGTTTCTTACTTGAAAATGAAATTGCTTATATTAAAGAAGCAGTAGAAACACCAGAGCGTCCTTTTGTTGCTATTTTAGGGGGTTCAAAAGTATCAGATAAAATTGGTGTTATTGAAAATTTACTTGAAAAAGCTGATAAAGTCCTAATCGGTGGTGGGATGACTTATACATTCTACAAAGCTCAAGGTATTGAGATTGGGAACTCTTTAGTAGAAGAAGATAAACTTGAGGTTGCTAAAGAACTTCTTGAAAAGTCAAATGGTAAATTAATCCTTCCGGTTGACTCTAAAGAAGCTAATGCATTTGCTGGATATACTGAAGTACGTGATACTGATGGTGAAGCTATCTCAGAAGGTTTCCTAGGTTTAGACATTGGTCCTAAATCAATTGTTGAATTTGAAGAAGCACTTGAAGGTGCCAAAACTGTTGTTTGGAATGGTCCAATGGGTGTCTTTGAAACCCCTGATTTCCAAGCAGGAACAATTGGCGTTATGGATGCTATTGTAAAACAACCAGGTGTTAAATCTATCATCGGTGGTGGAGATTCTGCAGCAGCAGCAATCAATCTTGGCCGTGCTGATAAATTCTCATGGATCTCAACAGGTGGTGGCGCATCAATGGAATTATTAGAAGGAAAAGAATTACCAGGCTTAGCCGCGTTAACAGAAAAATAAGATTCCACCTGTTGAAAGTCTCTGCAAAATCCTGATTTTGTAGAAAAAGGAACAAAACTGGAATGTTAGAAAAAGGTCACTTTTGTGACCTTTTTTGATAATGGAAGTATTTGTGACGCGGTGGTGGCGCATCAATGGAATTATTAGAAGGAAAAGAATTACCAGGCTTAGCCGCGTTAACAGAAAAATAAGATTCCACCTGTTGAAAGTCTCTGCAAAATCCTGATTTTGTAGAAAAAGGAACAA
>NZ_JBRUGD010000012.1:0-80545 GCF_053206145.1 Streptococcus hongkongensis | reverse complement strand
TAGGGGAAGCGAAAGCTTTCTACACTGCCCAGCTGAGTTAAAGTTCCAAACATGGGAGTTTAGCTCAGCTGGGAGAGCATCTGCCTTACAAGCAGAGGGTCAGCGGTTCGAACCCGTTAACTCCCATAAAGGTCCCGTAGTGTAGCGGTTATCACGTCGCCCTGTCACGGCGAAGATCGCGGGTTCGATTCCCGTCGGGACCGTTGAAAGAGTCCAGTGGACTCTTTCAATTTGGAAATAAGACAAGCGAATCTTGTTACGTTTTTAAAAGAAAAGACTCGTTAGCTCAGTTGGTAGAGCAATTGACTTTTAATCAATGGGTCACTGGTTCGAGCCCAGTACGGGTCATCTTAAAGCGGGTTTGGCGGAATTGGCAGACGCACCAGATTTAGGATCTGGCGCTTAACGGCGTGGGGGTTCAAGTCCCTTAACCCGCATAAAGAGTATAGGCCGGCTTAGCTCAGTTGGTAGAGCATCTGATTTGTAATCAGAGGGTCGCGTGTTCAAGTCATGTAGCCGGCATTGCTTTTTGCAAATATATTTTCCAAGCGTTAGCTTGGGCGCGTAGCTCAGGTGGTTAGAGCGCACGCCTGATAAGCGTGAGGTCGGTGGTTCGAGTCCACTCGTGCCCATTAAAAATTTATTATGGTCCGTTGGTCAAGGGGTTAAGACACCGCCTTTTCACGGCGGTAACACGGGTTCGAATCCCGTACGGACTATAGTATGGTTCTCAGTAATGAGAACTTTTTTTATTTCTATATTTTACTAACTAAAAAAGAGCCCTTGGGCTCTTTTGCTATCAGTGTATCTCATGGGCAAGTAAGATCGTTTCAGTTCCTTTATTATCGATCACATAAATTTTTTTAGGTAAGAATGGGTTAAATTGAAAAGGTGTGTCAATAACAATCCTAATTTTTTTCTTTCTGTCATTGTATTCAATGGCAGTTTTGTTTTTATTATTGACTATTGAAAAAATAAGGATATTGTCTAATTTAAAGACACCTTTTAAATTATTATCTATGACAGACCAAAAAGAGTCAATAATTTCAGGAGGGATATTTGTTGCTATTCCAAAACTGGCATAGCGTGCTTTTGTATTTTGAAATGCCATTTTGTCTCCTTTCAAGTGATAAAGCACTCCAATGGAGTGCCAGACAACTATTAACGATTCTTCAGTTCAAGATAACGTTTGTACCAAATTGTGATATAGTCTTCTGAAAATGGCCCTTTTTGATTATTAATCCAATCAACTAGAATTTTTACATTTTCTTTCAGGATAAAATCCATATCTTCTGTATAGTTCATTTCTTTTTTGTGTTGTTCGTATTCATCAACATCTAACAATCTTTTTTCGCCATCTGCAAAGACCTTTACATCTAAATCATAATCGATGTACTTGAGTGCTTCACCATCTAAAACATATGGACTAGCGAGATTGCAATAGTAAGAAATGCCATTGTCTCTTATCATTGCGATAATATTAAACCAATATTTTTTATGAAAATAAATTATAGCTGGTTCTCTAGTTACCCAGCGTCTACCATCACTTTCTGTAACGAGAGTATGATCGTTTACGCCGATAAGAGCATTCTCAGTTGTTTTTAGTACCATAGTATCACGCCATGTGCGGTGTAATCTACCATCATGCTTATAACTTTGAATTGTAATAAAGTCGCCTTCTTTAGGTAATCTCATGCCCAACCAACTTTCTACAATTAAACTTATCAGACTTATTTTATCATAAATGTTAAAGAAAATCACTCAATTTGGGTGACTTATAGATAGTTACGTAGTTCTCTGGTGATATCATCACTATCGAACCCCTTACGATACAATGCTTGAAAAAGCCGTTGTTTTAAGGCATAGCCCTCGTATTTTCTAGAGTAGTTACGGTAAGCTTTGTCCATTTCTTTTTCAAGCAAGTTAGATGTATTGTCATCATAGTTATTAAAATCAATTGTGCTTGTTATTGTTTTGATTTGGTCAAATGAAAAACCTTTTGTAACCATTTGTTGTGTTAACTTATCCTTTAGGGCTTTTGGAGGTAGCTTTCCTTCTTGTTTACTAATGATTTTATGTGCGATTTTTTTAGCAATTTTTGAAAAATCGGTTTTCTGCAGTTCTTGATCAATGAGACCTCCAGAAATTCCTTTTTGAATAAGTTTTTGCTTTAAAACCATTGGGCCTTTGTCTCCGTTTGAGGCATTTTGTCTAATATAGGTTTCAACATACTTACAATCATCGATCCACTTATCTGTTTCTAAGTCTTTTAAAACTTGCTCAATAATAGGCGATTCAATAGCATGTTTTTCGAGATATTTTTTGACTTCATCTTTGGTTCTAACTTGAAATGAAAGGTGATAAAGTGCCAGATTCTTACCATGTGAATAGTGTGCAAATGCCTTCATTGATTTCAATTCTTCAGGACTTATGGACATGCCTTTACTGAGCATGAAGTGAACAATTGTATCTTCTGTGACATACATTTTTTCTGAATCATCTAATTCTAGTAAATATAAGCGTTTTTTCTTTTCAATTTTACTTATCTTCATACTAATCATTATACCAAATAAATGGTAAAATAGAAGATGACTGCTTTGCTATAAGAACTATTAAGCAATTAAAGTATATGACAATAGAAATAAGACATAAAGTATAAAGAGGTCAGAATGAACTATCTAAAAGAACGACAAAAAATTCCTTTAAAAATAAAGCGGATGGGAATAAATGGGGAAGGAATTGGTTATTATAAAAAAACGCTCGTTTTTGTACCAGGTGCACTAAAAGGAGAGGATATTTTTTGTCAAATTACCTCAGTGAAACGTAATTTTGTGGAAGCACGGCTATTAACTATTAATAAAGCCTCTAAGGATCGAGTAGAACCTAAATGTCCTATTTATAAAGAGTGTGGTGGTTGTCAAATCATGCATCTTGCTTATCCAAAGCAACTCCAATTTAAAACGGATATCATCAAACAAGCCCTAAAAAAATTTAAACCAGAAGGTTATGAGAATTATTTGATTAAAGAGACGATTGGGATGGAAGAACCTTGGCATTATCGGGCAAAGTTGCAATTCCAAACAAGACGCTTTGCGGGTCAAGTTAGTGCTGGTCTGTTTGCTGAAAATAGTCATCATTTGGTTACCATTGACGACTGTCTGGTACAAGATAAGGCAACTCAAGAGGTGATTAATAGTATTGTTAATCTGTTAGATAAGTATAAACTACCTATTTTTAATGAACGAAAAATTGATGGTGTCCGTACTGTTATGATTCGTAAAGCCTTGGCTAGTCAAAAAATACAAGTCATTATTGTAACGAGCAAGAGTGTTCGACTAACTGATTTGGTAGGTGATTTGGTAACTCTCCATCCTCAAATTATGACTATTGCCGTTAATCATAATAAGTCAAAATCAAGTGATATTTATGGTGAGGAAACTGAAATAATTTGGGGAGAAGACAAAATTAATGAGGAAGTATTAGATTACCAATTCAGCTTGTCGCCTCGTGCATTCTACCAACTGAATCCTAAACAAACGCAAGTTCTCTACCAAGAGGTTAGAAAAGCTTTGCAGGTAAAGCCTTCCGATCATATTATTGATGCCTATTGCGGGGTTGGAACAATTGGCTTTGCCTTTGCGAATAAAGTTTTAAGTATCAGAGGGATGGATATTATACCTGAGGCTATAGCTGACGCCAAGGAAAATGCTCTTTCACTTGGGATAAGCAATAGTTTGTATGAAGTGGGAAAAGCAGAAGACGTTATTCCTAAATGGTATCAATCAGGTTATCGAGCAGATGCCATTATTGTTGATCCACCACGAACGGGTTTGGATGACAAGTTACTACAAATGATTCTGACTTATCAACCTGAAAAAATGGTTTATGTTTCATGTAATACGTCAACATTGGCTAGAGATTTAGTTTCCTTAGCAAAAATATACCAGGTAGACTATATTCAATCTGTCGATATGTTTCCTCATACTGCACGAACGGAGTGTGTAGTGAAGCTACAACGAAGCAATGTCTGAAAATCTTTTATTTTAAGCACTTTTTCAAGCGTTTTGTCTTTATTGAAAAGAGTGATTTTGACATAAAAAAAGTTCAAAAATCATATATTGATGTGAACGTTTGTTTAGATGTTGATTGCGTAGACAAAAAATAGATACGTCATATTTTATTATAGTTCAGCTAGAACATTTTTAAGTGTTCTAGCTTTTTTATTTTCAGAAGGCAGTTTGCAAAGTAATATTAATATAGTTAGTTAACCTGTAAGGTATCATCTCATGTCTGATATAAAAATTACTTTAGATGATGTAGTGCAGTGGGTTTATGATTTAGAATATTCAAATTTGATTTAATTTTATCAAGACGGGCAGTTAAGTTTTTTAGATTTGGAGGAAGAACATAAAACGCATTACAGCTAGTCAATACCAGACATTAGAGTGGTACCATATGCTCCCAAAATTTTTGTTTGAAAGTGGATGCTATAAAGAGGAAGTCAAGGTAGTTTATGTAGGCCTTAAGGACCGTTTAGAGTTATCCTTGAGCAAAGGATGGATTGATGAAGATGATGTCATTTATTTGATTTATTCTAACGGTAAGTTGATGGAACTACTAGGCTACTCTTATTAAGTATTAAAAAGCTCTTAAGGTAGTACGGATTGATTGATGAGGTCCAACAGTCATCTATTAAAAAGGATGATTGGCCAATAAGATTTATCTAGGGTAGTTAATTTTTACCCTCACTCTATCAGACAGTGGTAGTCAAAAAAATATGGGGCTAGTCTCAAAAACAGACGAGCCAGCCAGCAACCCTAGTGAAATTTAAAGGAGTGAATTAGCTATGAGCTATTTTAAAGAACGCTATGCTTATGTCCTTGAACACATGTGGTTCTCAAGGACAACCGAAGTTATTGTGGAATATGTTTTTTATGGTGTGTTATCTGAATGGACCAAACTGTTTCGGCGACAAGGAACAAAAGGAAGTGTGTAAAATGATTTGGTGGATATTACTAGATATTCGGGGCTTATCTTTTATCTGGATGCTGAATGAAATAAAGAATGTGCCAGAGATGGATGATCTTATTTGAGGAGGTGTTAGCGAAGTAATGCTTTTTTGTTTTAGAAAGTGAGGAGCCATGAAATTTTTAGATGTATTTGCAGGAATTGGTGACTTTAGGCTAGGACTTGAGCGTCAAGGTCATTAGTGTATGGGCGAGCCCCCTTTTTGTGAGATTAATAAGTTTGTTAGAAGGGCTTATAAGGCCGTTTTTGATACAGAAGGAGAAGCAGAGTTTCATGACATTAGACAAGTCCTAGGCCAAGACTTTAGATAACTGAAAGGGCAAGTGGATATCATCTGCGGGGGGATTTCCTTGCCAAGCATTTCCACTCACAGGACACCGATTGGGATTTGAAGATATTAGAGGGACTCTCTTCTTTGAGATTGCTCGAGTGACCAAACAAATCCAACCACGTTTTTTATTCTTGGAAAACGTCAAAGGTATACTTAATCACGACTAGGCAGGACGTTTGGAATAATCCTCTCCACCGTTGGATGAGCTGGGGTATGATGTCGAATGGCAAGTCCTTAACAGTAAGGATTTCCAAGTACCCCAAAAACGTGAACGGGTCTTTATTATTGGACATTCTAGTATACTTTGTTTCGCAACTTTAGTATGTCAGACGAACATGTCTTTACTGTTGCACCTTATTTTACAATGCGGGATTTTTAAGTGTTTTATTTCATAATTTTTAAAAATCTATTGACACCACTCAAACAATATATTAAACTTATAGTGGTTATAACCAAACAGGAGGATAGTGATGACATTAGTAAAACAAGATCAACCTCTCTACCTACAATTAGTTGATATGTTAGAGTTGGAAATCAAACAATCTATGTCAGCTAATGACAAGTTGCTTTCTGAGCGTGATATGAGCAAAACCTACAATGTCAGTAGAATCACAGTGAGACAAGCACTTAAGGAACTAGAAATGAGAGGGCTGATTTATAAACAGAAAGGGAAGGGAACATTCGTTTCAGGGATGAAAAATGGGCCAGCTGATTTGGCCACCTCTTATAGTTTCACTAGTCAAATGAAGGCACTCGGTAAAAGTCCAGAAACAGTATTACTTGATTTTGAAAAAATTGACGTAACCGTATTTCTATCTAAATATCTTAATCTTGAAATTGGTACTGCTGTATTTGAATTTGAACGTTTGCGTAAAGCTGACGGCCAAGCACTTATATTTGAGAGGAGTTATGTTCCCTGTGAGTTTTGTTCTGTTCTGGGTCCAGAACTTTTGAGGGAAAAGGCTCTATATACTATTTTTGCTGAAGATTCCAATCAGGTTATTCGACAAGCTGATGAAGAATTCTATGCTAGCATCGCCTTAGATTACGAAGCTCAGTTGCTTGGGATCAAAAAAGGTGACCCTGTTTTGCATATGATTCGAAAAACATATAATCAAGCTAATCAGTTGATTGAATTTACCTTTAGTATTGCAAGAGCAGACCAATTTCATTATCGTATTACTCATACCCCACCACAATAAGTAAATCATTTTCTATCTTATCTTAGTCATGGAGGAATAACAGATGTTTGCATTATCAGAAGAAGAGCTCATTAAATTGGGTGCTAAAAATACTACAAAAGAAATTAAACAAGAGCCCGAGCTATGGCGTGAAACTTACGCAATCTACCAAAAGAATAAAGTTGCTTTGGCTAGCTTTATCGAAGAAGTTATTTCACAAGCAAATGGTAAAAAAGTGAAAATTATTTTCACTGGTGCAGGAACTTCAGAATATGTTGGAGAAACCATCACCCCATACCTTCAAACAAATAGTGACCGTGATAAACTAAGTTTCTATAGCATTGGGACCACAGATTTGGTTTCTACTCCTCACTATTTCTTCTATCCAGAAGACACAGTCCTTTTAGTCTCATTTGCTCGTAGTGGTAATAGTCCCGAAAGTGTGGCTGCGGTTAATTTAGCCAATCAATTTTTGCCAAATGTTTACCACCTTTTCATCACTTGTAATCCTGAAGGAGAACTCGCAAAAATTGCTGAAGGAAAAGAAAATGCCTATCTTTTCTTAACTCCAGAACGTTCAAATGATCTTGGGTTTGCAATGACTGGTAGCTTCTCATGTATGATGTTGTCAGCTCTCTTGGTCTTTGACCAAAAAGTAAGCGAAGACGACAAGTCAACTTATGTTGAACTAATTTCTAGTTTAGCAGAAGATGTTATCAAACGTGAAGCTGAATTGCAATCATTTGTTGATAAGGACTTTAAGCGTATTGTTTATTTAGGTTCTGGAAGCCTTAAAGGCTTGACAAGAGAAGCACAACTTAAGATTTTGGAATTGACAGCAGGACAAATTTCAACTGTTTATGACAGTTCAATGGGATTTAGACATGGGCCAAAATCATTTGTTAATGAGGAGACTTTAGTCATTGATTTTGTCAATAATGATCCTTACACGCGTCAATATGATATTGATATTTTAGAAGAAGTAAAAAATGATAATATTGCTGTTGATACCATTGCTATTACTCAAGTTGGTGATGTTAACTTTACAGGGACAACATTTGCCTTTGCAGAAGTTCAACTCTTGCCAGATGCTTACCTTGCATTTCCAATGATTGTTGTTGCACAAATCATTTCGTTACTTTCATCAATTAAAGTGAATAACTTACCAGATACACCTTCAGCTACTGGTACAGTTAATCGTGTTGTTAAGGGTGTTACTATTCATCCTTATGAGGCCTAAAAGGAGAACTCATGTTAGAACTTAGTGAAAACAAAAAACGTTTACTTGAAGCTGTTAGTAAAGATGGCTTGATTTCAGCTTTGGCTTTTGACCAACGTGGTGCGCTTAAACGTATGATGGCAAAACATCAAGATACTGAACCAAGCAGAGAACAAATGGAAACTCTTAAAAGCATGGTATCAGAAGAATTGACACCATATGCTTCATCAATCCTTTTGGACCCAGAGTATGGACTTCCAGCGACAAAAGTACGTAATGAAAAAGCAGGCTTGCTTTTAGCTTATGAAAAAACTGGCTATGATGCGACTACAACAAGTCGTTTGCCTGACTGTTTGAATGAATGGTCTGTAAAACGTCTTAAAGAAGTAGGGGCAGATGTTATAAAATTTTTGCTTTATTATGATGTTGATGGTGATGCAGAAATTAACCTTCAAAAGCAGGTATACATTGAACGTATTGGTTCTGAATGTAAAGCTAACGAGATTCCTTTCTTCTTAGAAATATTGTCTTATGATGAAGGAATTGCTGATAACAACAGCCTTGAGTTTGCTAAAGTTAAAGCAGCTAAAGTTAATGGTGCTATGAAAGTTTTCTCTGATCCACGTTACGGCATTGATGTTCTTAAAGTTGAAGTTCCTGTTAACATGGCTTATGTTGAAGGTTTTGCTCAAGGTGAAGCTATCTTCAGTAAAGAAGAAGCCGCACAAGCTTTCCGTGATCAAGCAGCAGCTACAGACCTTCCTTACATTTACCTCAGTGCAGGTGTGAGTGCTGAACTTTTCCAAGAAACACTTGTTTTTGCAGCGGAATCAGGTGCTCAATTTAATGGGGTTCTTTGTGGCCGTGCTACCTGGTCAGGAGCTGTACCAGTTTACATCACAGATGGTGAAGAAGCTGCTAGAGAATGGTTACGTACAACTGGTCGTGCAAACATCAAAGCTTTGAATGATGTGTTAGTCAAAACTGCTAAGTCTTGGCAAGAAAAAATCAAATAAGCTATTTAAAAATAGTTACAATTGACATAAACATTCCTAATTTTGGAAGGTTCGTGTCATTTGTTAAATTACTCAAAAAACTAATGTTAATCTTATTTTATTCATTTTAGACTAAAAAAGATCGTATTCCTAAAAAATATGGGGATTATATTAACATTAGTTTCTTTTATAATAAAAATGTAAACGGTTACTTGGAAAAGAGAAAAAAGGATAAAGTTGGGCTGTTCTCCCACTTTTAGTCACGATAGTTATACATTAGTTAAAAATATTTCATTAGGAGTAAATACATGAGTAAAAGCGCTAAAGAACTTTTTGAAAAGCGTCAGAGATTTTCGATTCGGAAATTATCAATAGGGGTAGCATCTGTTTTATTAGGAAGCTTTTTATTAGGATCAGGTGACTTAGTCCAAGCAGAAGACCTTAATACAAATACGAATCCTACAACTGTAGAACAAGTGAGTATTAATACTGTTAATCCAGAAACTACCTTAGTAACCAATGATTCAACAGCTACCTCTTCAGAAGCTACAAATACTGCAACTGTAGCAACAGAAGCTGCTGCGGAAACAGTTCAGTCAAGACCTGAATGGACAGCCAATTCCACAGTAGCTGGGACTGTGACAGTAGAAGAAAAAGATGGTGTTCGCTACAATCAATTAGCACCAGATGAAGCAAATGATAATGGGGCAACTGCAGCCACCTTCGTTAAAGAAGGCCTTGAAACAAATGCTGACGGTTCTGCAACAGTTTCTCTGAATTATATTGATCAATCTCAGGCAGACCAAAGTCGTTTTGGAGTCTTTCTTCATTATAAGGATGTTTACAATAATATTTTTGTAGGCTATGATAAGACAGGTTGGTTCTGGGAATACAAGAAAAATGGAGGCGGACAATGGTTTGATGGAGCTCGTGTAGCTGCGCCAAAAGCTGGTCAAATAAACCAATTAGAAATTAGCTTAAAGGCTGATGGTCAATTAAATGCTACAAATAATGGTAATCAATTATTTGATACCTATAATGTGCCAAAAGAAGTTATGGATGCTTTATTGGCAGATAGAGCTATTGCTCTTAAAACTGGTAAATATGGTGATGAAGTCACTAAAGTGGCAGTTAAGACTGATAATCAAGAAGGTGTTAAGCCAGCTACACCAAGTGTTCCGACGGACACCATTCTTGTAGATAATTCTGGAGTGGTTTATGATACCATAAAAGCTGGCGACTTGACTGCTGAAATCGACAAAGCATTTCCACGAATCAATAAGTATCTCTTTGGTAAAGATACCATTTATGGACAAGTACAGGCTGTCGATAGTTTTAAAATTAATAATGTTTCTGTGAAACCAATCGTTACCTACACGAAAGTTTCTGATAATAAAGCTCGTTATGTCTTAGCTGTTAAAGATGATGCTAAATTGATTAACGTGGATATAACTGTTGAGCTAACACTGGAAAACAATCAAGCTCATTTTGATGTGGTCAAGATTGACAATCATAATGCAGTGGCACCAGGTCAAACTATTGATGATAAACGCAAATTGGTTCAAACCATCGATTTTTCAAATAATAGTTTAGTTTCTGTTTCAAGTCGCCAAACCGGTGCTAAATTTGATGGAGCAACCATGTCAACCAATACTCATAAAAAAGGTGACATCCACGTTGACATTAAAGAAAATACTAGCAGTTTTGACAGAGGCTACATGTATGGTTTTGTTTCTACCGATAAGGTAGCTGCAGGTGTTTGGAGCAATTCGCAATACAGCTATGGTGGCGGTAGTCAAGACTATACAAGACTTCATGCTGATACAAAAACTTATTCTGAAGATGGTCAAGTATCTACCTATGGGCGTGTAGCAAGTTCACCTTACTATTATCAACGTTCTTATAAGGGGGTTGTTTATCCAGATTATACTTTAGAGTTACCAAGTTCTAAGGTAGTTTTCACACGCGATGTCAATGATGATAATACAGTTGACTGGCAAGATGCCGCCATTGCTTATCGTGATATTATGAATAACCCTCAAGGTTGGGAATCAGTTGCTGATATTGTTGCCTATCGTATTGCCATGAACTTTGGTTCACATGCACAGAACCCATTCCTAATGACCCTGGATGGTATTAAGAAGATTGGTCTTCAAACTGATGGATTAGGACAAGGAATCCTCTTGAAAGGGTATGGTAGCGAAGGTCACGACTCTGGTCACCTAAATTATGCTGATATTGGTAGCCGTATTGGTGGTGTTGAAGACTTCAAAGCTCTCATTGCTAAAGCTCAAGAATATGGTGCTCGTCTAGGTATTCACGTTAATGCTTCGGAAACTTATCCAGAGTCGAAATACTTTACAGAAGATATTCTTAAAAAGAAAGCAGATGGTTCTTACTCTTATGGTTGGAACTGGTTAGACCAAGGAATTAATATTGATGCTGCTTATGATTTGTCTCATAACCGTAATCAACGTTGGGATGAATTGAAAAATGCACTTGGTGATGGTCTTGACTTTATTTATGTTGATGTTTGGGGTAATGGACAATCTGGCGATAATGGCGCTTGGGCAACTCATCAATTAGCTAAGGAAATTAACGACCATGGTTGGCGTGCTGCCTTTGAATGGGGCTATGCTGGTGAATACGATTCTACTTTCCAACACTGGGCTGCTGACTTGACTTACGGAGGCTACACACTTAAAGGCATTAATAGCGATATTGCCCGCTTCATCCGCAATCATCAAAAAGATTCTTGGGATGGAGACTTCAAATCGTACGGTGGTGCTGCTAATGCTCCCCTTCTCGGTGGTTATAATATGAAGGACTTTGAAGGTTGGCAAGGACGTAGTGACTACAATGGCTATGTAACCAACTTGTTTGCTAATGATGTCCCAACGAAATTCCTTCAACATTATCTTGTGACAAACTGGATTCTAGGAAATCCTGTAACTATGACTGATAATGGTGAAACTTATAAGTGGACACCAGAAATGGAAGTGCGTTTAGCTGATGACAAAGGCAATAAAGTTGTCGTTACGAGAAAATCTAATGATGTAAATAGTGAAGCTTATCGTCAACGCAAGTTCACAATCAATGGGCGTACCGTATTAGATGGCTCAGCTTATCTTCTACCTTGGTATTGGGATCAAGATGGTAAAGATTTGACTGCTGATAAAGAAAAAATGTATTATTTCAATACAGATTCAGGTCAAACATCATGGCAATTGCCAGCAGATTGGACTGGTACAGCTTATCTTTACAAATTAACTGACCAAGGTAAGATAGAAGAACAAGCTATCACCATTACAAATGGTCATATCAACTTGTCAGGATTAGCCAACCAAGCTTATGTGCTCTATAAGACTAAACAAGTTCAAAAAGAGGCTTCTTGGAGTGATGGCATGCACATTTATGACCAAGGATTTAACAGTGCAAGCCTTGATAAATGGACAATTTCTGGTCCAACAAGTGCTGCTAGTGTTGTTAAATCTCAAGGAGCTAATGGTATGTTGCGCGTGGCTGGTAACACTGAAACCATCAGTTTAAGTCAAAAATTAACAGACTTGAAGCCAAATACAACTTATGCAGCTTATGTTGGTGTTGATAATCGTAGCGATGCTAAAGCTACTTTAACTGTTACAGCGAATGGACAATCCTTGTCAACTTATGCTGATCAATCCTTAGCATTGAACTACATTAAAGCATATGCTCACAACACTTGGAAACAAAATGCAACGGTTGATAACACTAGTTACTTCCAAAACATGTATGTTTTCTTCACAACAGGTTCAGATGTTTCAGATGTGACCTTGACACTTAGTCGTGAAGCTGATGCTGCAGCAACTTATTTTGATGATATTCGTATCTTTGAAAATAAATCAACACTTTATGCGGGTGCTCATAATACCAGTGCAAATAAGGCTGTCTTGAAACAAGATTTTGAAAATCAACCACAAGGAATTTTCCCATTTGTTATCGGTGGTATTGAGGGAGTTGAAGATAACAGAACTCATTTATCTGAAAAACATGATCCTTATACTCAACGTGGCTGGAATGGCAAAAAAGTTTCTGATGTAATTGATGGTAATTGGTCACTTAAGACTAATGGTCTTGTTGGACAAAATAACCTCGTTTATCAAACTATTCCACAAAATTTCCGTTTCCAAGCTGGTAAATATTATCGAGTTTCATTTGACTATGAGGCTGGTTCAGATAATACCTATGCCTTTGCAGTTGGAGAAGGGCAATACAAGGGGGTAACTGGTGTTGAATTGACTACCCTTGCAAATACTTGGACAGATAGCGACAAAGCCAAACGTGTCAGCTTTATTGTTGAAGGAGCTGACAGTGGTAAGACTTGGGTTGGTATCTTCTCAACGGATATATCTTCTGATACACATGGAGATATTGGAGGGAATACTAACTTCCGTGGATACAATGACTTTATTATGGATAACTTAGTTATTGAAGAAATTGAAGTAACTCCACAAACCATTATTGAAGCAGCTTTAGGCAAAGTTACCTTACCGAGCGTTGAAACCTATACATCAGCTTCAGTCTACGCATACAAAGATGCTGTATTGGCCTTGAAGGATGCTCAAAACAATCCTAACCTAACTGTTGATCAAGCCAAAGTATTAGCTCATGCTGTTAATACAGCTAGTCAAAATTTAGTTATTAGAAAATATGCTGTTGAATTATCTGATATTGATAGGAACGGTTTGACTGCCCCAGCACAAAGTGGTGAGGAATTAGAAAAGGCATTTGATAAGAATGCAAGTTCACTGTGGCACACACCATGGTATTCAGAAACTATCAATCAACCTGCCACTATTCCATTGCTTCAACCAACAACCATCACACGTTTTGAATATTTACCACGTAGCAGCGGTTCTAACGGACGACTTCAAGCAGCAACTCTCGTGGTAACAGATAATCAGGGCAAGGAGCACACCTTTATAGCAAGTAATTGGGCAGATGATGCTAATGTTAAAACTATTAACTTTGATACACCAATCAAGGCCACTAAAGTTATCTTTACTGGTACAGCATCATACGGTAATCAGCCGAATATGTTCATGTCAGCTGCTGAGCTTTACCTGGTTGTACCTGAGCAAGTCGTAGCTAAACTTGATACAATTGCTTATGACCAAGCTTTAGCTAAGGCTGAAACTCAAACTGGAGAAAAAGCTAAAGCAGCTGTTCAAGCTATTAAATCTTACAAAGATTCAGTGGAAAAAGATGATTTATTAACACCAACTCTTATTACGAATTTGGCTGAAAAACTTCTAGCTATTGAATCAGATAAAGCACCAATAACTGAGGATAAGACTTTAGTTAGCCAAGATGGTTTGGTATCTGTAACATTATCTGGAAATGAAAAAGCTGTCAAAGTTATTGCAGAGCCAATATTAGATGGATTGAGTAATGTCTCTGTTCTTGTTGGTAAAAACTACGTTGCTTATGATATTTATCTAGTAGATGATCAAGGTCAACGTGTTCAACCAGAAGGAACAGTAAAAGTAACAATTACTGGTGATACCAGCAAACAAGTGGAAGCAGTCTATTATGTTTTACCAACAACTGGTGCTAGTGAAAGTCTTGCATTTACACAAAATGGTAATCTAGTTTCCTTTGATGTGACTCACTTCTCTGATTATGTTCTCGTGTATAAAACAACAGAGACTTTATCATATCATCCAGCGCAAAATCAAGAAACTAGTAAACAAACTAAAGAATTTACTCAAATAAGCAGTAAACAATTACCAGAAACAGGTGGTGAAGAAACAAATACTCTCGCTTTGTTTGGTACGTTAATTCTAGGCATAACAGCAACTCTCTCCTACAAGAAAAAGAAAGACTTAATTTAATATATTAATTAGTTTTATGCTCTGCATTTTGTCTATGAATCAGTAATGAAAAAACCTTAATCAAGGAAAATTTGATTAAGGTTTTTAGTCTTTTTCTGAACGAATTTCAAACTTAAAATAATGCCAATGCTTATAGGTTTCCGTGTATTCTAGGACACGTCCTAGTTTCCTACTAGTCGTTGTTTTAATTTGTAAAATGGCAGGCTCATACTCAGTCAACTTAAGCAAGGATCTAACTTGCTCAGGGACCGGAAGAACAATTTCATTGGTTTCTTGGAAAGATTCTTCTAGCATATGTATGTTGAAATCATGTCGATAACGGTTATAAATAGAAGAATAGCTTTCAAGTGAGAGGTTGGGAGTTACAAAATCATGCGGGAGATAGGACTGATGAAAGATGTAGGGTTGATCCCCATCAAAACGAACACGAGAAATTTTATAGTAATATTCACATTTATGCAATTTCAACAGTTTCATATAATTAGGATCATTACCACGTTCAACAGATAGAACTTTTACAAGGTCATTGGAAAAATTAAACCGCTCTTTATCTGTAAATTTAACAAGTTTCTCTTTTCGTGAGCGAGTAACGAAAGTGCCGATACCTTGACGACGTTCAATGAAGCCTTCTTTTTCAAGTTCTTTCAATGCTCTAATAATGGTAATGGAGCTGGCATCGAAGAGTTCTAGTAATTCAGCTTCAGTATAAAATTGGTCTCCGTTTTCAAATTTTCCAGAAGTAATTTCATGGCGAAGTTTATTTTGAACTAGACGATATTTGGGTTCTTTTTTGGACATTTATTTCATTAATTCCTTTTATTTACAATGTCTATCATTTTACTAAAAAAAAAACAAAAAAACAAGCAAAAAATAACTGGACAATACCACAAAAAAGAGTTATTATATATATAGAAAACGATTACAGACATTAAGAGGTGAGAAATGGAATGTTTTGACGTTAAAGAAAGGTTCTACCTTAATGCTAGACCATTTAAGATTTTATCGGGTGCTATTCATTATTTTAGGATACATCCTGATGACTGGGTTCACTCTCTTTATAATCTAAAAGCACTTGGCTTTAATACAGTTGAGACATATGTTCCTTGGAATCTACACGAGCCTCATGAAGGTGAGTTCGATTTTGAAGGTGGCTTGGATATTGAAAAATTTTTGACCACAGCACATGAACTTGGACTTTATGCTATTGTCAGACCATCTCCTTACATTTGTGCAGAATGGGAATGGGGTGGCTTACCAGCCTGGCTTCTAGAAAAAAATGTTAGAGTGAGATCTCGTGACCAAGTCTACCTATACTTGGTTAATCAATATTACAAAGAATTATTACCACGTTTGGCTAAGCATCAGTTAAGCCAAGGTGGCAATATTCTCATGTTTCAAGTAGAAAATGAGTTTGGCTCCTATGGTGAAGACAAGGTTTATCTCAATCAACTCAGTCAAATGATGAGACAATTTGGATTGACACAGCCTTTCTTTACATCAGATGGTCCTTGGCATACTGCCCTTGAAGCAGGTAGCTTAATTGATGAAGACATCTTAGTTACTGGTAATTTTGGTTCAAGAGCTAGTGAAAACTTTGAATGTTTACAAAGTTTCATGGACAAGCACAATAAGAAGTGGCCACTTATGTGTATGGAGTTCTGGGATGGATGGTTTAATCGCTGGGGCGAAGAAGTCATTCGACGTGATCCAGAAGAACTTGCCGATTCTGTAATGGAAGCCTTAGAACGAGGTTCGATTAATCTCTATATGTTCCATGGTGGAACTAACTTTGGCTTTATGAATGGTAGTTCAGCGCGTGATCAAAAGGATTTACCACAAGTTACATCTTATGATTATGATGCTATCTTGGATGAAGCTGGGAACCCGACAGCAAAATTCTTTGCGTTGCAAAAACGCTTAAAAGAAGTTTATCCGGAACTTTCTTTTGCAGAACCACTAGTTAAGCCAAGTATGGCAATCACAGATGTGCCATTAAGTGAAAAGAGAAATCTGAGTTCAATTCTTAATAAGTTAAGCTCATCTACAGATAGCTTCTATCCTCAAAACATGGAAAGTCTAGGACAAAATACAGGCTATATCTATTACCGACATTTGGAAAATAGTGATCGTGATAGAACCGAAAAGCTTCGCTTGATTGACGCAAGAGATAGAGCTCAAGTTTTCCTTAACGGGCAAAAAATTGCAACTCAATATCAAGAAGAAATTGGTGGCGACATTGAGCTCAACTTAGTTGAAGGTAAAAACCAGCTGGATATTTTGGTTGAAAATATGGCGCGTGTAAATTACGGTCATAAGTTTACCGCACCAACTCAACATAAAGGACTTGGTCGGGGAGCGATAATAGACTTACATTTTGTGGGCAAATGGGAAACCTTTACACTACCACTCGATTACATGTCTGAATTGCCTTGCTCAGATGAAGCTTGGGTTCAAGGCCCCCCAAGTTTTTATCAGTTTGACTTTAATGTAGATAATCCTGAAGATTCCTATCTAGATATGTCAGGATTTGGTAAAGGTGTTGTCTTTGTTAATGGTTTCAATATAGGTCGCTATTGGCACCGTGGTCCTATTCATACACTCTATATCCCACATGGTCTCTTCAATACTGGAGAAAACAGAATAATTGTTTTTGAAACAGAAGGGATTTATCAGGATACAATCAATTTTGTTAAAAAATCTATTATAGATGAAAAAGGAGAAAATTCATGACAATTGTTGCCGCGCGTATTGATGGTCGTCTGATTCACGGCCAGGTCGCTAATCTTTGGACAACTTCACGCAATATTAGCCGTATTATGGTTGTTGATGACGATATCGTTTCAAACGATTTGGAAAAAACAGCTCTAAAATTAGCTACGCCAGCTGGAGTTAAACTTTCTATTCTTAATATTGAAAAAGCAGCTACTAATATTTTAGCTGGTAAATATGATTCTCAACGTTTGATGGTCGTTGCTAGAAGACCTGATCGTTTCCTTGGATTGCTTGAAAGAGGAGTAACTTTGGAAGAACTTAATGTTGGTAATATGTCACAAACTGACGAAACACGTTCAGTAACACGTTCTATCAATGTTGTTGATAAAGATATTCAAGACTTTGATGCTATTCATGCTAAGGGTACTAAACTTATTGCTCAAATGGTTCCAGGTGATAGTCCACAAGACTTCATGCCATTGTTAGATAAGGTTAGATAATTATCGTGTATTTTTGAAAAATTTTTAGGAGGAAGAACACTATGCAATGGTGGCAAATTCTTTTACTTACACTCTACTCAGCTTATCAAATCCTTGATGAGTTGACTATTGTATCTTCAGCTGGTTCGCCAGTTTTCGCTGGGTTTATTTCAGGTGTTATTATGGGAGATATTAAAACCGGTTTGATAATTGGTGGCTCTCTACAACTTATGGTACTCGGTGTTGGTACTTTTGGTGGGGCATCTCGTATCGATGCTACTTCAGGTGCTGTTCTTGCAACAGCTTTCTCAGTTGCAAGTGGTATTAAACCAGAGTTGGCAGTTTCTACAATTGCTGTTCCAGTAGCTGCACTCATGGTATATACTGACGTTCTTGGACGATTCTCAACTACTTTCTTTGCACATCGCATTGATAAATATGTAGAAGCCCAAGACTATAAAGCTATTGAACGCAATTATCTCTATGGTGCAATTCCATGGGCTCTCTCTCGTGCTTTGCCAGTATTCATTGCTCTTGCATTTGGTGCAGGTGCTGTACAAGCAATCGTTGACTGGGTTGCTAGTGTGCAATGGTTAGCTGATGGTCTTACACTTGCTGGTAAAATGCTTCCTGCTCTTGGGTTTGCTATCTTACTTCACTACCTTCCTGTTAAACGTAACCTTCACTACCTCGCACTCGGCTTTGGTGTTACAGCAATGTTGACAGTTGTTTATAATAACATCCAACTTTTGGGAACAAATGTAGCAACTGTTGTTAAAGGATTTGATGCTAGCCCGTTCAAAGGGTTGCCAATGATCGGTATTGCTATCATCGGTGCTGCTCTTGCAACTATTCACTACAAAAACAGCCAAAATGCTGGAAGTGCAGTAAATACTACTACACAAGTTGAATCAGAAAGTGGGGAAATTGAAGATGACGAAATCTAATTACAAATTAACAAAAGAAGATTTTAAGCAAATGAATAAACGTAGTCTCTTTACCTTCCAATGGGGTTGGAACTATGAACGTATGCAAGGCTCAAGTTACCTTTACATGATTCTTCCTCAACTTCGTAAAATGTACGGAGATAACACTCCTGAGTTGAAGGAAATGATGAAGACTCATACTCAATTCTTTAACACCTCTAACTTCTTCCATACTATTATCGTTGGAATTGATATGGCACTTGAAGAAAATGATGGTGTGGCTGCTAAAGACGCTGTTAACGGTATTAAAACAGGTCTTATGGGGCCGTTCGCTCCTATCGGAGATTCACTCTTTGGTTCATTAGTACCAGCTATTATGGGATCAATTGCAGCTTCATTGGCTACGCAAGGGAACCCACTTGGTATTGTTTTATGGATAGCAGTAGCATTTGCTATTAATATCTTCCGTTGGAAACAATTGGAAGTTGCTTATAAAGAAGGTACTAAACTTGTAACGACAATGAAAGACCGTCTAGGTTCATTAGTTGAAGCAGCTTCTGTAATGGGTGTATTCATGGTTGGTGCTCTTATCGCAACTATGATTAACTTCAAATTCATTGCTGCTCCAGCCATTGGTGATAAAGTCATCAATATTCAAGACCTCTTTGATCAAATCTTTCCACGTTTGATACCAGCAATCTTTACAGGACTTATCTTCTGGTTACTTGGACGTAAAGGTATGACTTCATCTAAAGCTATCTTGATTATCATTATCTTCGCACTTCTTATGGCATTCTTCAAAATCTTTGGTGTTTAGGAGGGGCTATCATGGCAAAACATTTAATTCTCGTCAGTCATGGTATGTTCTGCGAAGAACTTAAAAAAAGCACTGAAATGATTATGGGTCCTCAAGAAACGATCCATGTTGTCCCTCTATTGCCTTCAGAAGGTCCAGATGACTTTAAAGCTAAATTCTTAGAAGTTGCTGATCAATTTGATGACTATATTGTCTTTGCTGATCTTATGGGTGGAACACCTTGTAATGTTGTCTCACGTCTGCTTATGGAAGGTTATGACTTTGACCTTTTTACAGGGATGAACATGCCAATGGTAATTGGTTACCTTAACGGTGTTCTTCTTGAAACTGATGCTGATGTCTTGAACTATGGTAAGGACAATATCCATCATGTCAATGAATTGTTGTCTGCTGTAGACGATGATGAAGATGATTAATGGTTTTACTCAGAGAAAATAGTAGCTCTTTAGGGGGCTGCTTTCTCTTTATATAAATTTAAACTATTTTAGTATTTATACTTTTAAACGTTTTTAGAAGTGTATAATTTGAGTTAAGAAAAGAGGTCTATCGTATGACTACTTATGTTAAGGCGGATTGTTTCTATTTACCTACTGAAACCAAAGTAAGTGGTTACCTTGAAATTAATCAAGGAGTCTTTGGAAATTGGACTAAAGATGTTCCTGTTGATTCAGAGGTCCTTGATTATAGTGGCTATCAAGTTGCTCCGGGTTTGGTTGATACTCACATCCATGGATTTGCAGGACAAGATGTAATGGACAATTCAGCTGAGGGCATTAAAATCATGAGTAAAAGTTTATTATCAACTGGTGTTACATCGTTCTTGCCAACGACACTGACATCAGATTTTGAACGTCTACGTGATGTTTCAGCAACAGTTGCTTCAGTAGCTGAAAAAGTTGAAGGTGCAAAAATTCGGGGTATTTACTTTGAAGGTCCTTATTTCACTGAAAAATTTAAAGGGGCTCAAAATCCTTCTTACATGAAAAATCCTCGTTTAGACGAATTTAATGAATGGCAAAAAGCAGCTAAGGGACTCATTAAGAAGATTGCTTTAGCACCTGAACGCGAAGGTGTTGAAGAGTTTATTTCTATCTTGACCCAAGAGGGGGTGGTAGTAGCTTTAGGTCACTCTAATGCTACTTATAGTGAAGCTAAAGCAGCTGTCAAAGCAGGAGCTTCTGTTTGGGTTCATGCTTACAATGGTATGAGAGGACTTAATCATCGTGAACCAGGTATGGTTGGTGCCGTTTATAATATTTCAAATACTTATGCTGAACTTATTTGTGACGGTCACCATGTGTCCCCTATAGCTTGTGATATCCTAATGGAGCAAAAAGGTCATGATCATGTTGCACTTATCACAGACTGTATGCGAGCAGGAGGTTGTGTAGATGGCGATTATATGCTTGGTGAGCTTCCAGTTACCGTTGAAAATGGTACAGCACGTCTAAAAGGTTCCGGATCACTTGCTGGTTCACTCCTGAAACTTAAAGATGGGTTACGTAATGTTGTTGAATGGGGACTTGCTAGTCCAGAAGAAGCTGTTAAGATGGCAACTCTTGTACCAGCTATTTCTGTTGGGATTGACGATGTATGTGGTCAGATTAAAGAAGGTTATGCTGCTGACTTTATCATTTTAAGTAAGGATTTGCATTTACAAGCTACTTTCCTTGATGGTGAAAAAGTTTGGGAAAATATATAAGAAAGAGATTTTTTAGGCAATTATGAGTAATCAGTTATTAAATCATTACTATTATAGTTTAAATAATGAAGTATTGAAAAATAATAATTATTTTTATTACAGTGTCAAAGCAATGTTCTGAAATAATTCAATGTCTTTATTTCGGTTTAAACAATCTCTAAAATTAATGCGGTAATAAGTCATGCTTCTCTTAGATATTATCTTTCAAATGTAAATAGCATGAAACAGTTCAAATATCTAAAAAGCTTGGGTTATACTTTATTTCATAGTTCTTCGCAAAGAAATATCTGATGTGGGTGAAGTAAAAAACTAGATTAACTATACAATTAAAAGTCAAAGTCATCGTGTATATATGCGATTTTAGAGTTGTTAATTTATGATGCTATTTAGCTATTGCATACTTAGGAGGAAGGTTAATGAAAATAATCGAACAGATCATTGAAAAAATTGGGCAAGAAGAAATCACGCAAATAACGTTAATGAATGATTTTGGTGTTAAAGTAGAATGCTTAACATTGGGAGCAACTTGGCAATCTTTTAAGGTGCCAGATGGTGCAAGTGAGAAAAATATTGTTTTGGGTCATCAGTTTGTGAGTGATTATTTGACAGATCCTCTTTGCGCGGGTCAATCTATTGGTCGTGTTGCAGGTCGTATCGGAGGAGCTACTTTTCGACTGAATAACCAGTCTTTCACCGTTGAGGCTAATGAAAAGGGAAATTGCTTACATGGTGGCTCAAAGGGGTTTCATAAACGAAATTGGCATTATCGAACAAACCTATCTGCTGGAGAAGCTAGTGTTACATTTTTGATGAGTTGTAAGGAAAGTGATGATCTGTTTCCTGGTGATATTGATGTCTGTATTACTTATACCTTAACCAATGCTAATCAGCTTGATATTGTATTTGAAGGTAACAATGCCAGTAAACTAGGTTTATTTAACCCAACAAATCATGTGTATTTTAATTTAAGTGATCGCCAGGATTTAACAACACACTCCTTGCAAGTGGCAAGTGATGATTATTTGGAAACTGACAGTGACCTTATTCCTACAGGAAGGTTTCTTGATGTTAGTGGCAGGCCTCATGATTTTAGGGAAATGAAGGCATTATGGCCAGCAGTTATCGCAAATGATGGTTTTGATGCAGCATTTCGCATTCGTCCAGATACCCATAAAAATGGTCTACCAATTGCTGTTTTAAGGGATGAGAAAAGTAATACTCAACTGTCAATTTTTTCAGATCGCAATGCCCTCGTTATCTACACAATGGATGACATCCTTTCAAATCTGTTTTTTGAAAGAGATTGTGGCCAAACAGCTTTGCCAAGAGAAGCGATCGCAATGGAAGCACAGACCTTGCCAGATGCGATCAATCATGCGGATTTTGGTGATATTACCATTTTGCCAAATGAGAAAAAGACCTATCGTATTTCTTATCGCTACAACTAGAAAAGTGGATAATATTTGAAGTAAACTTATTCTATATAAAAGCATGAGGCTGGGCAAAAACTAGCTTCAAAATAAAACCACACAGTGATTTATGTCTTGAAAACAATCCAGACGAAAGAATCACTGTGTGGTTTTTGAGTAGTTGAAGTTTTTGAGGCTATATTCTTGGCCAATTTTGTGAGATTCATACTCATGAAGAGGAATCCCAACTCTGTTTGGACAGCCTGATTGTCTCTGACATGTACTTTATGCACACCAAAAATACTCTTCAATCTGCCAAAAACGGGTTTAACATTTGTCTTGTGTTTGGCATAAATTTGAGAGCCTTTTTCGCTATGTAGTTTCTCTATTATGAGTTCTTTAAAATAATTCCAAGTCGGATTGTAATGAATTTGTTTCTGATGTCCACCTTCTGTTTTTGCTTGTCTAACCTATTTATCAAAGGGAGATGGTGTTAAATTATATTCCTTAATAATCTCGCTTCGTTTTTTCCCAGAATTATGAAGATCAACAATCTGTTGTTTAAAGTCATCTGTAAATTGCTGGCGTACTTTTCTAGTCATAATGTTCTCTTATTTTCTTTAGTTTAGAATACTTTATAAGACTGTCTAGTTTAGTGTAACCTATTCCCCATAAACAAATAGTAATAAGACGATTAATAAAAATCTCCTCAAGGATTTCATTAAAATACTCCACAAATGTTAGGTTTAAATTAATCATAACCTTAGAACCTTGATTGTTCAAGAAGAAAAACAAAATCATAGGTCAAAGAACTAAATACATTATAGGTGGGTGGTAAACATATTTGGCGATTATTCAGTCACTTCTCAGCAAACATATTAGTCAAGTTATTCTTCAATATAAATAATCGGTCGCCATACTCTAACTTTTAGTTCTAAAGGAAGTCTTTTCTGTATTTTTAGGATTTTCTTAAAAACTTTTCTTCTAACAAAGTGTCCAGCAACTAACAAGTTGAGTTTGTTCTAATTAGCGTTGACAATGGACATAAACAGAGTAAACCCCAAAGAATTCTATTAAAAGCAAGCCATTCCGATATTTGTTATGATGATAAAGGGTAAATCCCTTTATCTCGTTCTTACAAGACAAAAAGGCTCAACAGAAGTTTAATGTGCTATTCTTTTTCTAAAGTTTTTTTGTCCGATACCTTCTGGTGCTCACCCCATTTACCTGAACGATACATTTTTACTGCATTTAACTTAAACTTATCATTATATTTCATACCAAAAACCCCTTTCACTGGATAGTCCAGTGACAGGGGACATGTCAATTTAAATGAAATAGGGGGGCTTTTGTTAAAGTATAAGGAATAGTTTGGATAACTTGTTTAACTAGAGCAACCGTCTTGTACCAAACAATAGAAAGTCCGATGATTTCGCTATGATAGAAATCAATAATAAAACAGAGATGAGCCCAGCGCTTTCCTAAACGAACATAAGTTAAGTCAGTTACGAGAACTTCTAGCGGCCTGTGTTCATTAAATTGTTTAACTAAATGATTAGGGATAGCTATCTCATTCTTTCCTTTTAAATGATTCTTCTTGGTAAATTGATACAAGATTTAGTTTTTTCATAATACGTCTAATTCGGCGACGAGACAACTTGACTCCCTCCATCTCAGAAACTTGTTTCATTTTTCTTGCACTATTTCTAAACTTACTATCAGAGAAAATATGGTTAATTTCTTAGTAACTACGTGTTGATATTATTGTTTTGCTAAATTAGAATTATTTTTGTCATCGTTTTTTCTATAAACTACTTTCTCGTAGGGTTAATGTTGTCGCTATTCGCGTCATACTGGCGATAGTTTCAGGTGAAATTAACTGTCTGTTTAACACATCTACAGCTGTGCGTCCCATTTCTTCTGTATAGACAGTAATACTAGAGAGCGCTGGGTAGACCTGTTTGGCAAGTGATGTGTCATTAAATGAGATTAAGCTCACTCTTTGTGGGACAGCAATTCCAGCTTCCTGAAGAGCTTTGAGAGCTCCGATTGCTAAGGTATCATTTGCTACAAAAAAAGCTTTTGGGAGTTCATTTCCCAATTCATCAATGGCCTTTTTCATTAAAAAATAGCCAGATTGGGCAGAAAAATTACCAATAAATATTGTTTTTGGAGTGTAGATACCATGTTCATAAGCATAGTTACGAAAGGTTCTAAATCGTTGATCGACAATCGTTTCTAATCCATCAGTCGTCTTTTCTTCTCCAGCAATCATACCAATAGGAGTGAGATTTTTATCAATAAAATAGTCAAGAACTTTCATGACAGAATGATCAAAGTCAGTTGTAACACAAGGGTGTCCACTCGTTAACGTATCACTATCGACAAAGACCAGATTTTTATTTATTTCTTCAAGACATTGAATTTGCTTTTGACTAAACTTCCCGATCGCAATAATGCCGACTAGGTCATTAGGCAAGGCATCTAAATGACTATCAAAGAAGCGGACGATATCATAGCCTAAATCTTGTGCACGTTTTTCAATCCCAATCCGGATAGTGTAATAATATAAATCATTTAGTTCTTCTTGTTCACTATACCATTGAACGATGGCTATTTTCTGTTTGACTCTTTTGGAATTTGTGATTTTTTGGTGCTTTTTATAGTCAAGATCATCTGCTATGGTTAAAATTTTGTGCCTTGTAGTCTCGGTGACGGATAGACTTTCATCATGGTTTAGAACTCTAGAAACAGTTGCTTGAGAAACGCCTGCTAATGTTGCAATATCTTTAAGTGTAGCCATAATAATTTCCTCTCTGTATTGATTTTATTATAACATTTTTAGTAATTTATAAGTAAAATTTAAGTAAAAATATTGAAAAACTTTTTTATGGATTTTATAATAGAAGTATCAATAGCTAAAGGAGTATCATAATGAACGAAAAAGATCTCAACCAAGCTTTTCAAACGATTTTTGAAGAGCAAGCAGATGCAACTTTTTTTTCGCCTGGTCGTATAAATTTAATTGGTGAACATACGGATTACAATGGTGGACACGTTTTTCCAGCAGCGATTACACTGGGAACTTATGGGGCCGCTAAAAAACGTGATGATCAAAAACTACGCTTTTACTCAGCAAATTTTAAAGAAGTTGGGATTATTGAAGTATCTTTGGACGATTTAGCCTTTAAAAAAGAAGATTCATGGACCAATTATCCTAAAGGCGTTATTACTTTTTTAAAGAAAGCTGGTCATGTGATTGATAAGGGGGTTGATCTCTATGTCTATGGGAATATTCCAAACGGCTCCGGTTTATCATCATCTTCTTCTCTAGAAATGTTGGTGGGCATTGTTGCTGAAGAATTATTTGAGCTAAAGCTTGAACGGCTAGATTTGGTCAAAATTGGGAAACAAACCGAAAATGAATATATTGGTGTTAATTCCGGTATAATGGATCAATTTGCCATTGGTATGGGTGCTGAAAAGCGAGCTATTTATCTGGACACCAATACCTTGTCATATGATTTGGTACCACTTGATCTTGGCGAGCATGTGATTGTTATCATGAACACAAACAAGCGTAGAGAGTTGGTGGATTCAAAGTATAATGAGCGTCGAGCAGAGTGTGAGAAAGCTGTCGAGGAATTAAATGTTCTACTTGACATTAAAACACTTGGTGAACTTGATGAAGCTAGATTTGATGAATATTCCTATTTGATTAAAGATAGTAATCGTATCAAACGTGCTCGTCATGCAGTCTTAGAAAATCAACGGACTTTAAAAGCCAGAAAAGCCCTAGAAGCTGGTGAATTAGAGCAATTTGGTCGCTTAATGAATGCTTCTCATGTATCGCTTGAGCATGATTATGAGGTCACGGGAATTGAACTTGATACGCTAGCTCACACTGCTTGGGCACAAGAAGGAGTTTTAGGGGCACGCATGACAGGAGCAGGCTTTGGAGGCTGTGGTATTGCTATTGTTGCCAAAAATAAGGTTGATGCTTTTAAGGCAAATGTTGGTCAGGTCTATACTGAGACTATAGGCTATGCGCCAGATTTTTACATTGCTGAAATTGCTTCTGGCTCACGTGTGCTTTCAAGGAAATAAAAGATGGTCAGTTTAGTTGAAGCCTTTGTCACTAAGGTGATTGAGAATAGTGATTATAGCATTGTTGATGGTATTTATCTTCGTAACCGAATTTTAGCACTTGTCGGTGAAACTAATGCTGATCAAGAGATAAGTAACGACAATCTCATTTCATTAAAAGAGCGTTTGGTAGATTTGGCAGTTGAAAATGGTAAGATTGGTTCTTTAATAGAAGAAAAAGACTGCTTAGGTGCGGAGTTGATGAATTTCACCACTCCTATTCCAAGTGTGGTTAATCAAAGATTTTGGGACACTTATGAAAAAACTCCTCAACAGGCGATCTCAGAATTTTATAACCTAAGTCGAACCAATGATTACATCAAAGTGGCAGCCGTTGCAAAAAATATCGCCTTTTCGGCACCATCACCTTATGGGGATTTGGAAATTACTATTAATTTATCTAAGCCTGAAAAAGACCCCAAAGCTATCGCGGCTGCAAAAAAACTTCAGCAGTCCAGTTATCCAAAATGTCAACTTTGTATGGAAAATGAAGGTTATCATGGTAGACTTAACCACCCAGCTAGAGCTAACCACCGAATTATCCGTATGCCTTTGGGTGATGAAATATGGGGCTTTCAATATTCTCCTTATGCCTATTTTAATGAGCATTGCATTTTTCTCAATACCCAACATGTACCAATGAGGATTTGTCAGACAACATTTGCTCAGTTACTAGATATTGTCGACATTTTTCCAGGCTATTTTGCTGGTTCAAATGCTGATCTTCCTATTGTTGGTGGCTCAATTTTGACACATAATCATTATCAAGGAGGACGCTACATTTTCCCAATGGAAAAAGCCACAATTGGTGATTCCTTTAAGATAAAAGGGTTTGAGAATATGAGTGTCGCTATACTAAGGTGGCCAATGTCAGTTCTCCGCTTAACTGGTCAAAATAAGACAGACTTAGTGGCATTAGCTGAACATATTCGCTTGACTTGGCGAGACTACTCAGATGCAACAGTTGATATATTGGCTTATTCAGAAGATATCTCACATCATACCGTGACACCAATTGCAAGGAAACGTGATAATTTATTTGAATTAGACCTTGTTTTACGTGATAATCATACGTCACCAGAGCATCCAGATGGAGTTTATCACCCACATGCTGATGTGCAACATATTAAAAAAGAAAACATAGGATTGATTGAAGTGATGGGCTTGGCTATTTTACCACCTCGTTTAAAAGATGAGTTAGCGGAGGTTGAAGCTTATTTGTTGGGACAAGAAAACACAATTGCAGCATACCATAAGGAATGGGCAGAGCAAATCAAACAAGCACATCCAGTAATAAGCGCAGAGACTGTTCACGACCTTGTTTTTCAAGCAGTCGGACAGACCTTTGCTCGAGTTTTAGAAGATGCCGGTGTCTATAAACAAACGCCAGAGGGGCAGATGGCTTTTAATCGCTTTGTAATGAGTTTAGGTGTAATATAATAGAAGTTACTGAATATGATCCAGAGAAAGGAAGAAAGATGGCAATTTTAGTGCTTGGTGGGGCTGGTTACATTGGCTCACATATGGTCGATCGTTTGATTGAAAAAGGAAGTGAAGCAGTGATTGTTGTGGATAATTTGGTAACTGGACATCGTGCAGCTCTGCATCCAGATGCTATTTTTTATCAAGGAGATTTGGCGGATCAAGATTTTATGCGCCAAGTTTTTAAGGAACATCCTGATATTGATACTGTTATTCATTTTGCGGCCTATTCTTTAGTTGGAGAATCCATGAAGGACCCCTTAAAATATTTTGACAACAATACAGTAGGTATGGTTAAACTCTTAGAAGTCATGAATGAATGTGGCGTCAATAATATCGTTTTCTCATCAACTGCTGCAACTTATGGCATTCCAAAAGAAATTCCAATCAAAGAAACAGCAGAACAAAATCCTATAAACCCTTATGGCGAAAGTAAATTGATGATGGAGACTATCATGAAATGGTCAGATGAAGCTTATGGCATCAAGTTTGTAGCATTGCGTTATTTCAATGTTGCTGGAGACAAGCCAGATGGTAGTCTTGGAGAAGATCATAGTCCCGAAACACATTTATTACCAATTATGCTTCAAGTGGCACAAGGGACGAGAGATAAGTTGATGATTTTTGGAGATGACTATCAGACTCCTGATGGCACGAATATTCGTGATTATGTGCATCCTTTTGACTTAGCAGATGCACACATGCTAGCAGTTGAATATTTAAGAGCTGGAAAAGACTCAACCGCTTTTAATTTAGGATCTGCTACCGGATTTTCAAACCTTGAAATATTAGATGCTGCCCGAAAGGTTACTGGCAGAGCAATTCCTGTCGAAATAGTAGCTCGTAGACCAGGAGATCCGGATATTTTGATAGCCTCATCTGACAAAGCCAGACAATTACTGGGGTGGAAACCACAATTTGACAATATTGAAACCATAATAGAGACCGCATGGGCCTGGCATCATAGCCATCCTAGTGGCTATGACGACTGAGTTTAGTTGAAAAAGTTATTTGTAATCTTGATAATGGAGCTTCTAGTTTAGATTAAGTGATATTAGTTAAAGTTTCTACTTTATTAATTTACTAATGGAAACAATTCCATACAACAAACTATTAAAAATATTGAAGATAATATGACTTGACATGGTCTTGCAAAAAAAGAGATACCCAAAAGACAATTTTTACGTTTGATCCTGATGGTAGATGTTATCACAAGGATCAAGCATAAAAAGTTTTTGCAAATACGGGCATTATGGTTTTTGACAAATATAGGAGTGATTTATTATATAGTAATTATTAACAGGAATTTACAGTATAGTTGAGTTATCACAAAAATTTTTAACACATTTAAAAATTATTAAAAATATTTGATCTTAGCTTCATAATTCAAAACGTTAAGTGAATCAAAGTTTACTTGTTTCAAATTCTATCGGTGACTGATATCTTAATGCGGATTGAAGGCGTTTTGGGTTAGTATTGATTTCAATGTATTTAAGGATTTCAAATTGAGCTTGTTCAATGAATGCAAAATGTGCACTGTTGACAAGCTTTTTAATGTTTTATAAAGGAATTCTATAAATGTATTATCATAAGGAGTTCCTTTTCGACTCATGCTAGATTTACATTACACGGTCATTAAGTTATGCAGTATGCCCCTATGATAATGCAGTATCATAGGGCAACTATCGCTCATTCAAGATTGAGTTTATTCATCAAGAAGTTTTCCACTCCCTTGAAGAGCTAAGCGTCAAAACAAGAGATTACGGTCATTGGTGGAACTATCATCGTATCCATGGTAACCTCAATTACCAGACACCAATGGCAATACGATTGATTACTTAACTAAAAAGCACTTTATAAAATTTGTACAGAAAACGGTTGCCTTTTCAAGTGATACTATATTTAGTTTGCGAAAATCTGTATCGTACTTAATATGTCTTTAATTACAGAATTCTATCTCTTCTAAATTTCGTATGCCAATTTGTCATTCACTCCTAAGATTCGTTCAAAACTTGTCTATACTCTTCTTAGGAGTGAATGAATGTACAGTCCTTTCATGGATCTGGGGAAAATTATGATTTTACACAAGAATATCTTGCCCAATATCTGACTTGTAGCCAATCAGCATACTCCAGATTGAAGTTTGGTGGTCGACAACTATCTATTGACTACTTAATTAAACTCCTAACTCTTTATCCTATTAGTATGGATTACTAGTTAGGTTTAACTGATTATCCAGTACGTATAAAAATATAAAATAGTTCCTCCTTGTTTGTTCATTGACAATTGAATAAACCGAGGTGGGACTTTCTTATTTGTTGAGCAAGAAATCTGATACGCGAAGATATGAGCGATAATTATCAGATAAAAAATAGGTTGGTCACTTATCTGCCATGATGACAAATAATTATAATGATACTTCTGAACGTTCAGGCTGCCAGCGTGAAAGGACAGTGGGTGAAATGTCTATGAACGATTTAACCAGTCATACCCCCGGAGGAAAAATATTATTGAGGTCAGTATATTGAAACTAAAAAGATTAGAATATCAGCTACAAATCTCTTTACTAGAAATTTTATTTAATAAAAAATTGGTATCTTAGGTGGAGTACCTGAATATTAGGTCGAAACTGGATAAGAGATACAAAAATGTGAGTTAGGAAACACAAAATAGCGGACAGAAAAAATTGAGCACAGTAAAATAATAACAAGTTGTTCCCTATTCTTCCTTCTACATGAAGGAAGTTTTTAGGTTATTTGAGAATTTACTCAGTCAAACTGTCAATGACTTATCATCTTAATGATAAAATAATGAAATAGTTTGAATTCTAACAAATTTTGGAAGCGGTTGCAAGGTTTTTTTCGCTATGTTAAAATGAATATGCTAAAGAGTATTTTATCACACAAAAATATCATTTAGAGTAGGGGTTAGAGTTCCCTACATGAGGAGGTAAACCTATGACTAATTTAAAAACTGGTCATAAAGCTTCATCTGACATCCTTATTAAAGGGTTGTCAGCGTCGTGTTTATTACTTTGTTCCTTAGCCTTGACGCAATATGTTCAAGCTAATGAGGTGATAGCCACTGATTCTGCGGGACAAGCAAGTGCTTTAGTCTCCAATGATTTGGCTACGGGTAGCACAGTTCCAGTGGCAAGTTCTGATACTAATTTAGCTACCAGTACTAGTCCGACAACTAGTGTTACTGCGCCAGCAATTGGTACAGAAACGCCGACAGTTGCTCCAACTGATACGAGTAAGCCTAGTTCAAATGGAGATAGTATCCTTGCATCAGCTATCACAAGCTCAACAGCTGTTCCACTTAGTCAGGGGAGTCAAACGGTCTATATGGAGGAAAAAAATACCGTAGCTATTTCTGCCCCAACTACAAGTCCAATGACTTGGACCATCTCTAATTTGCCTACTAAGACTTATGATATTAAGTCAGGTGGTTTTGTTGGTGCTGATTTACTATCAGTTACGTCAGTTACAAATGCCTCAACAACTGATTACCATATCACGATTAATCCATTGTTTGGGTCAGATCTGAGTTTAAGATGGCCAAATAATATTCGCCGTACCTATCGTGACTACATTGGAACTTATACACTAACTGGTGTCAGTCAAGATGGCCAAACAATTTTGACTAAGGAACTGAATCTACGTCCTTATGCTGATTATATGACACATGACGAATTGCTTAATGAATTAAAAACGATTGAGCAAAATCATGCAACTGATCGCCTAGTTAGGATTGAAACCATTGGAAAAAGTGCCTTAAAAAATGATATTAAAATGGGGATTGTTGCAAAGGACCAAGCAACAATTGATAACTACTTAAATCAAACGACACCTTTGATGTTAATGCAGCCTGACAAGGCTTTAGAACTGTTAGCACAAGGTAAATTTGATTATCAATTACCTATTCTTATTAATAATACCCATGCTGATGAGCAGCCGGGTATTGATATTGTTCGTAGTCTCTTTAAAACCTTTGCGACTGCTTCAATAATCAATTATCAAACAGTTGATGCTAATAATAATCCTAAGACGGTAACGATTGATATCAAGCGTTTACTAGAAAAGGTTATTTTACTCTTTAACTTCACTGAAAATCCTGATGGGGATATTGCTAATGAACGTGCATTAAATAATGGATTGGATCCAAACCGGGATACTGGCTATCAGACTAACCCGGAAACAATTGCAATTGTTGAACAAATAAATAAGTGGAATCCAATATCAATTTTTGATGTTCATGGATTCGTTAAAGATTTCTTGATTGAACCTTGCACACCTCCTCATGATCCAAACTTTGAATATGATTTATTTGAGAACGACTTAGTGAATGCGGCTCGTGAAATGGGAAATGCCGGAATTACTAATTCGGTATATGATAGATACATTATTCCCAAATTTGATTATGGTTCAGGATGGGATGATTCTTTTTCTGGGTATACAGCTGTTTATGGCTTATATCAAGGGATTCTTGGTCATACCATTGAAATCCCAGGTACAAATCAGGAGTCTTATAAAGCCGGATATCATGCCGTTCTAGGTGGCATTAATTATGATTTATCTCATAGTGATCAATTAATGAAGAACCGTTTGAATTTTTATCTTCGTGGTATTCAAAAGGCAGAAGTTAAAGCTGCAGAAGATGCTTTGGTAACAGTTGATGGCTCCGTTAAAGGTCGCATAAAAGATGGTCATGCTACTTTCTTCCCAGATTACTATGTTATTCCAATGGAATTATCAGCTACAAATGATATTGACCAAGCCTTTAAGATGATTGATTACTTCAGAAGAAATGGGGTAATTATTAATGAATTAACTGCTGATGCAGAAGGTTACAAAAAAGGTGACTTAGTCATTGACATGGCTCAAGCCAAGCGTGGCTATGCAAATCATGTTTTGTATAAAGGAGCCAATGAATCAGAATGGTCAGCAATGTATGCTGAGCTTGTCATGAACTTCCCAGCAATGCGTGGTTTTAGGTCTGAAGCTGTTTATAAAGCAAGTGTATTTGACGGAAAACTTGGTGGTGTTACCTTAACGAGTGCACCTAGGACCCAATCGACAACAGAAAACTATTATATTGTTTCTAATAACTCTCTAGCTGCAGTTCAAGCTGTTAATGCAGCTATAAAAGCTGGTAAGTCAGTTTATCTAACTGATGATGGTTATGTTATGGATAAAGCAACTTATGATAGTGTAGTTGCCACATATCCATTGTATGCTAAACCAACCTGCCTGAAACCGATTGGTCAAACCTTGAAAGCATTAGCTGTTTATGCACCAGGTAATGCCAATGCCAATCTAGGGTTTAGGTCACCATCGGAAGTTAGTCTTGCCCTTAAACAAATGGGATTCAACTTAGTTGATTCTGCTAGCGATGCAGATGTGATTGTGTTGGATAATGACCAATTCGATGCTAGTATTCTTGGCAAGAAACCTATTATTGTTTTAGGTGGTGTTGCTATGGCTAAACTTGAAAGTTTAGGAGTGTTACCGGGCTTTGATGCTGCTATGACAGACCCAGATAATGGTTACAGTTATGAAGGACTTATGAAAATAACTTTGGATGCTAATAGTCCATATACAAGTGGTTATGCAGCTAATTCACTTTATTATGCAAATTCTGGTTCATGGATTGAAGCTGTTCCGTCTGGTTTTAAAACACTGGCTAACATAAGCGAAAGTAATTTTTATGTTTCAGGGTGGTGGCCAAAACATGAAAGATTAGCTAACAAAACGGTTGCTATTAGTGGGATGTTCCAAGGACAACCAATGTTTATTTTTGCAGGGAATCCTACGAATAAAACACATACCATTAATTTCTACCGTTGGGTAAGTAATGCTATCTTTGGAACTAATTTAACCGAATTTGTTGAAGGTGATTGCCATATTACTGTACCTGATAATAATAAGGTTATAACTATCAATCATAATGGTCAAACAATTTATGTTTACCAACAAGGGTCAACTAACCCAGTTGCAACAACTGAAGAATTACCAAAATTAGCGGATTCTAAATCTAAGTCAGTAAGTAATAGTTTTGTTGTTACTGGTTTACTAGTAGCAAGTGCAGGCCTGTTTGCTTCAGTCAAACGTCGTAAAGAAAATTAGTGCTTGTTTTAATGGACGAGAGAGACAAAGGAAGTTAAGGACCCACTTAACTTCCTTTTTTTGTTATAATATAAAAAATGAGAAAAGGGTATTATTTTCTCATGTTTTCGACCACTCATCTTAATAACTGCACTTAAAAAGTCATCATGGAGAAGGTGTTAGCTGTTTAGGTAATGTAACATTATAGTATCGATTTTCCAAAGGAAAGAGAAAGTACCCCATTATGGCATTATTAATTCGTCAAGCAAGATTAGAAGATACTCCCATCTTATTATCAATCTATCAACCTTATGTCGAGCAAACTGCTATTACTTTTGACTATCAGCTCCCTAGCTTAGAAGAATTTAGGGAAAGAATGCTAGCGATTCAGTCTTTCTATCCTTATCTTGTTATTGAAAAGGATGGCCAGATTTTAGGATATGCCTATGGATCAGCTTTCCATGAACGAGAGGCCTATGCTTGGTCAGCTGAAGTGACTATCTATTTATCCCAGTCAGCACGAGGACAAGGTTGGGGACAAAAACTTTATCAAGAGTTAGAATGCCTACTGGAACAAATGGGGGTACTTAATCTCAATGCTTGTATCGCTTGGATAAAAGAAAGCTCTCCCTATTTAAACAATGGTAGTCAAGCATTCCATCAAAAACTGGGTTACCATGTCGTTGGTCATTTCACTAATTCTGGTTACAAATTTGACACCTGGTTCGATATGATTTGGATGGAAAAGATAATTGGTCAGCACACAAACCATCCTCCAAAAATCAAGTCATTTTCAGAGCTTTTAGCCAGCAAAAACGTAATTGAACCATGGCAAATTCAGTTCACAGAAAGTGACAATAACTGAGCAGTCATTCCTAAAAAAGAAGGAGAATCGATGAAAATACATGTGACAGGCGATAGTTTAATGGCAAGGCTTGAGGATGCTGATATTCCAATGGTTAACCTTAAATTGTATGACTTAGACCCGACACTTAGAGTAATGAATTCAGCTATTTCAGGCAATAGCACGCGCGACTTGTTGGCTCGTTTTGAAGACATCATTATGGATAATCAATCGGAGTATTTGTTTGTGTTGGTCGGTACAAATGATTTAGCAACAGACAGAGATGTCAGCCCTCAAGAATTTGAAAAGAATCTGAATCAATTGATTGATATCTTTGCAACACGGTTTATGACACGCCGGATTCATTTTTTGCTGCCACCTCCTGTGGATGAAGCAAAGCAGACAAAAAGAAGCAATCAACGACTAGCACAATATGGTCAACTAATCACTAAAGTTTGTCAGGAAAAGGCCTGTCGTGCTTTGGACTTGAATCAAGCTTTTCGAGATGCAGCAACTGATGACATGCCACTTGATAGAATTCTTATTGGCATCAAGGATGATGGCTTACACTTTGGGCAAAAAGGTTATGAAATTTTAGCCAAGACCATTTATGGAGCACTTAAAGTAAATGAAAAGAGCTAACGGCTGTTAGCTCTTTTTTAGTGCCAGGAACAAGTTAGAATTTGTCCTTTTCCTAGTTGTCTTGGTAGTGCTTGTTGAGAGTCCTCTTCTAACAAGTTACAAACCTGTCCTTTTTTATCTGGCACGAGTAAATTAAACTCTTGTGAGGAGTCATTTGACAAGTTATAAAGGCGCGTGATGAGAGCATTATCTCCTTGTCTTCGTTTATAGGCTGTTAGAGCGACCTGACTTGGTAGTTCTGACAGATAGCTTTTTTGAGGAGGTAGTTGCCCGTCATGGCGGCTAGTTTGAACCAAAGTAAATGGTACTTGCATAGCTTGGCAACGGATATAAGAGTGATGTTGGTTGACCTCGGAAAAAGCTTCAAAGGTGTAAGTTAAGGTTTGTTGCCCTAAACATTGTGCTTCTGGGGTTGGGAAATAGCCCCAGTCTCCCAATTCACCGACTGAACGGAGTAAGGTTAGGGCAATAGTGTTAGTATCTGGAAGAACTTCATATTCATTGAGACCAAAGTTACCAATAGTAATACCTTTTTCGTGATCTCTTAGGGAAACAAAGCATTCTTGGTGCTGTGGGTTAGATGGGTTTTTCCAGAATTGCGGATTGACCCGATTTGGCCGTTTAACCGTTTCAAAGATACTATCTGCATAATGATGGTCAGTCTCTAGCTGACTAGAGAAAAGCACGCGCAGACGATGGTTGGTCATGTGATTATCAAAACGCGTTGTAAACTGTAATTGCGGACTCCTTTTTTCTAAACGAATATCTGTTTCAATTCGTAATTGCGCCAAATCTTGGGAGCGACCAGCTGTTCGCTCGGTCACATCGACAATCGCCGTCATTTCTTTAGCTAAAGTAGCATCAGCTGACCTTGGAATCGCCATAAAACGAGTCAGTTTGATTAGCGCTAAGTTCTCAGTATTAGTGAGCACATCTACTGTAAAGGGGAAATTCTGACCTAAAATAGCTTTCTTATCGGCAGACTGTTTGAAAATATACTCATTTCCAATATCACCACAATCTTCAAAGACCAGTTGGTCTGGATAAGTATGACCCGTTGTCTTATCAGTAATCGTTAAAAGACCATTTTCAGTGATTTTCACTGCCATAAACTCATTTTCAAGAAGCCCCTTATCCTCATGATATAAGAGCTTCCCTATTTCTTTTTTGGCGATAGCTTTGCGGTGACGAAGGGCATAACTAGCATAGGACATACCAGCAAGCGTAACAGGCATTTCCAGAGTGACCTTGATAGCAAAATAAGGTTCACGGAAAGTCCGTTTTGGCAAGTCATAATCAAAAGCTGTTTCAGTGGCCAGAATGCGGACACCTTCAACGGGGTTATGTTGACTATCAATGATTTGGAAGTCTTTAGCTAGAGCTAGTCGTTCTTTTTCGACTTTTTCAAACAATTCAGAAGGTTTCTGACAACCAAGTGGCGCCTTTTTCCAAATCAGTGTTTTTTTGATAATAGCTTCTTTAGGGTGACCTAGTGTATTAAAAAGGATGAAGGCTTGACTATCTTCAGGGAAAGAAGAAGTATCAATGGCGCAAGCTATGGCCTCAGTGGCCTCAGTGGCTAGGTATTTTCCAACTTCCAAGGCTTTGTCAAAACGAGGCATCATTTCCCTATGAACCGCATCAATACTGCACCCACAAATTGAATCATGTGGGTGATTTTGCATTAAGGTTTTCCAGGCGTAGGTCAGTTGGTCGTGGGGGTAGTCTCCGCTAATATCATAAGCCATGCTGGCAAGAGGTTCCGTGATGTTTTCCAGTTGACGAGAGACCTGGGTGTTTTTTTGTTTGAGGTAGATTCTTGATGAAGCCGTATTAGCTAAGGTGTACCAACCATCTGTTTCTTGACTGGTAATTTCGCCTTCAATTGTTGTCAGATTATCTGGTAATTCGGCCTCTAAATCACTTAAATAGTCTTCAAAGCAAGAATGTACAAACTGGTAATCAGGAAAGAGTTTATTGGCGACTTTTATGGCCTTGGTTACATCAACTTGTACAGGTTGATGGTCGACACCATTCATCATCAGCAGTTGATTGGTTGAGGCAAATTTTTCAACATCAGCTAGTTTTTGTGTCCAGTAAACTTTTGCTTCTTCTTCATCAGTCGGAATTTCATTACCGTTACTGTACCAATTGGCAAATAAAAGACCTGTAATGTCACTGCCGTCAGGACCTTTCCAGGTCATTTCGGAGAATGGTGAACTGTAAAGGTCATCAGTATTGACTTGGTTGTTAAAACCAGTTGGACGAATGCCCCGACCAAAAGCTGCGGCTGCCAAATTAGCTTGTTTCATTAATTGAGGTGTTTGCCCCATATTACCAAAGGTATCTGGGAAATACCCTAGTGGGACACTTGCTCCCCAGCGGTCGCAATCTTGTTTTCCAATTAACATGTTTCGGACATTTGATTCACTGGAGGTTAAAAAGCCATCTTGTAAGATATAAAAGGGACCAATCCTCAATTTTCCTTTAGTGATAGCGTCTTGCAGTTGCTCTTTTTTTTCAGGACGAACTTGCAAGTAATCCTCTAAAATAATGGTTTGGCCATCTAAATGAAAGCTATGAAAATCAGGATCTGTTTTGAATAAATCTAGTAGGTCATCAATCAAGTTGATTAGCCGCATATGGTGTTGTTCATAGGCCATATACCACTCTCTATCCCAGTGGCTATGTGAAATAATATGTACTTTTTTCTTTTTCATATTGTCATCCTTTATGCTTTAATTGTCATGTCAAAATAATCTAAAAGTAGTTCACAAAACATCATGTTAGCCCAAGAAAACCATTCTCTGGTATAGTTATTTGGGTCATTAACATCAAAACCTTCATGCATAAGGTGGGTACCGGCATCTGTCTTAACTAAGAAGTTAAGCATAGCCTCTTTATCTTTTTTAGTTGTCGCTGTCAGCCCTTGAACGGCAAGAGCAATGTGCCAGATATAATTTTCGGGAGTGTGGGACGAGCCGATTCCTTCAGCCACCTTACCTTTGTAGAAATAAGGGTTTTCCTTACTTAGAATGGTACGACGTGTTTCTAAGTAAATAGGATGATCTTTTTGACAGAAGCCTAGATAAGGTGCTGCTAATAAGCTAGGAATATTGGCATCGTCCATGATGCTATAGTTTCCAAGACCATCAACTTCATAAGCAAAGATCTTTTGCCCTTGTTTATTCCTTACGATAGCATAAGATTCAATACCAAGCAAAATGGCTTCACGTAATTTTTTGATGCGCTCAACAAGTGCAGGCTGAGAAAAGAGCTGCTCATATAATTCTTCTAAGTAGGCTAAAACCACTGAAGCAAACATATTTGAGGGAACAAGATAACCATACTGGCAAGCATCATCAGAAGGTCTAAAGCCTGACCAAGTCATTCCAGTATAAGCAGTAGGGCTTCCCTTTCCAGCATGGGTTAGTGTATCTTCTTTGCGCCAAGTGTCTCGTTCAAAGAGATAAGGAGATTGGTCATGATTTTGTTCCACTTCCCACAAATCAAGGATGGCTAAAATTGCCTGATGGAAGTCGTCATTAAACTGACTTGTTTCACCTGTTTCTTGATAAAGGAGATAGGCCAATTGAATAGGGTAACAGAGAGAATCGACTTCATATTTGCGTTCCCAAATCCATGGATTCATCTGAGTTTGATCTGTTTGATGGCCTTGACCATTTGCTTCTTCATTAAATGCATTAGCATAGGGATCAATTAGAATGTAACGAAATTGGCGTTTTACCAAACCTGTGATTAATTGGCGCACTTCAGGGTCATCTTTAGCGACAAATAAATAAGGTTTCATTTGCGCTGTTGAATCTCTTAACCACATTGCTGGAATATCTCCAGTAAGAAGGAAGCTTGTTCCGTCTTCATAGGTTTTTAAGGTAGTTTCCAAGGTATTGGCAAATGACTTTTTGAAATTTTTTGCCCAGTCTGCATGCTCCTCACCACAGAGGGTTTCGATTTTATTCATAAAGTTACTGACACTTCTAGGTATCGGTCTTGTCATAAGGTCCTCCAAATGATATATCATTTATTTTTGCTTACATTATATACCTACTTTTGCTTTTTGTAAAGGTTTACATTGCTAAAAAATGATGATATACTATAAAAAAAGGGGGCATGATGGGAGAGTTACTGTACAAAAAGATATATCATTATCTGAAAGAAAAAATGACTGATGGCAGTTTACAAGCTGGCGATCAGCTACCAACAGAGAAAGAATTATCAGAACGTTTTTTTGTTAGCCGAATTACCTCTAAAAGAGCTTTGGTGGAATTAGAAAATGAAGGCTTGATTCATCGTCAAAGAGGCAAAGGCAGTTTTGTCAAGGACAGAAAAGCGACAACTGGCTCGGAAAAAAAATTAATTGCCTTACTGTTGCCATTTGAGGCTAGTAATGAACTGACAGATTATGCCAAAGGCATCGTCCAAGAACTGTCAAAAGGTGACTTTCAACTAACCATTAATCTGGTCAAAAATGTATCAGTGGATCAATTGTCTGATTACGCTGGGATAATTCTTTATCCAGAAAATACGAATCAGAGTATTGATTTATTATTCCAATGCCAGTTGAAAGAAATTCCTCTAGTTTTATTAGATAAAGTTGTTGAAGGGTTTGAGATGCCAACAGTTGTCTCTGAGAACCATCGGGGCTCTTATGATTTAACTAAACATCTTATCCAGATAGGATGCAAAGATATCCTCTTTATAGGACAAGAATCTTTAGGTGAGGTTTCATCAGTTAGAGATAGATACCTGGGCTATCTGCAAGCTGTTTCAGAAGAAAAAATGACTAGTCAGCATTGGATAATAGAGAAAAATTCTTCCATTGCAGAAGAATTAACTAAGTTAGCTTCCTATTTAGAGGGAAGTAAAAGTAGAAAATCAGGCTTAGTTGTTGAAAATGATTGGTTAGCCATTCAGATATTACAATATTTACAACAGAAGAATTTTAAGATTCCAGATGATCTTGCTATTGTTGGATTTGACAATATTCAAGCGGCATCATTGTTATCACCAGGTTTGACAACGGCGGGTCAAGATTTCTTGCAAATTGGTCAAGAAGCTGCTCGATTGCTGGTTCAAATGATTACATCAAATCGGCAAAAACTAGAAAGTAAAAAAATTCCAGTTAAACTGTATTATCGCAGTAGTAGTCAAAAATAATAAATAGTTGAGGTTTCATTATGGTTATATCCTTGTATAATCAGCTAAAGAGTTATCAGGAAGTGATAAGTCGTGGAGATTTTTTAGTTTTACCACGACCCGTAAAGGTTGCCTTTAAAGGTCAGTTTTTTCGTTTTCAAAATCAGGAGTCTTTAAAGACCGATTTAGCTAAAGCTAACTTTTTTGAGTGGGTCACCGATGATTCAGCCACTCTTCACATGTGTCATCAGTATGATCGAAATCTGCCAGCGGATGCTTTTTCCTTGGTGGTTAAGTCAGATTATACCATCACTATTGCAACGTCAAATATGCGAGGCTTTGCCTATGCCCAAGAAGCCCTTGAAAAGCTAATTATTCAGACAAAACAGGGGCTTGAACTTGCTCTAGTTAGTATCAAGCATTCTCCAAGTTTTGCTTTGAGGGGGGTGATTGAGGGCTTCTATGGGGAACCTTGGACAAAGGAAGAAAGAAGTGATTGCTTACGATTTTTAGGTCAAAATCGCATGAATACTTATATGTATGCGCCTAAAAATGATGACTTTTTGCGCAAGCAATGGCGTGATTTGTACCCCAATGAGTGGATTGCCTATTTTAAAGACTTGTTAGCTGAGGCTAAAGCTAATCAGGTTGATTTTTGGTATATGATTAGTCCGGGTTTGGATTTTGATTATTGTGATCCTGAGGACTATCAGGTTTTATATGAAAAGTTGCAACAAATGATTGATTTGGGCGTCAATCGTTTTGGTCTTCTCTTAGATGACATTGACTATACCATCATGGAAACTGTTGAAAAGTATTATCAATCTGCTGCTTTTGCTCAAGGCCACTTAGTTAATCAGGTTTATGATTACCTCATAAAACAGCAGGCGGCTGTTGACTTGGTTGTTTGCCCAACTGAGTATGATAATGCTCATGATTCCTTATATTTAAACCAATTATCAGAAATTATGGCACCTGAAATTCCTTTCTTTTGGACAGGACCATCAACCCTTGCCAGTCAGATTTCTGAGGCTGATGTAGCTTTAATTCACCAAGTCTATCATCGACCAATCATTATTTGGGACAATATTCCAGTCAATGATTATCAAAAAGACCATCAAAGACTGTTTATCAGTCCCTATGCCAACCGGTCGCCGCAGTTAGCCAATCCTAGCTATCTAGTTTCAGGAATTGTGTCAAATCCAATGATTAATTGGGAAATGTCCAAGCTCACTTTAATGGATATGAGCCACTATTTGTGGGATGCCAATCGTTTTGAGCCAGCCACTTCCTTTAAAGAAACCTTGCTGACTTATGCAGATTCGCCGGCTGAAGCAAATGCCCTTGAAATCTTTGCCTATCATAATGGTAATCGGCACCTGCACCAGGAGTGCCCATTTGCAATTGCCCAGGCTATCAAAGCTAATGACCTTTCATTCTTAGAAGCTTCTTTAAAAGAATTGGCCAAAGCCAGTCACGTTTTAAAGGAGTCAAAAAATATTTCCTTTGTTCAATCAATTAGCCCATGGCTAGCGCGTGTGGAAGAAGATATCAACTTCTGGCAAGCCATCCAAGAATCACAGCCAAATTTGAATGCCCGATATGAGGAATTGATATCAGGACCATGTCGAACTGGCTCAGATATTGCTATTCGCTATTATGATTACCATATTTTGAAGCAAACTAATGCCAATCAAGCCAAAGTTAGCTTAGCACAAGCTGAGGATTATCACTAAAAAAGCTGAGAAAATAGTCTCAGCTTTTTACTTTGTAAGAGAAAATGGGAAATCAGCTTGTTTCAAGTTGCGGATTGGCGGAACAAGTCCAAGTTTGAAGGCCAATTTTCCACCTTTAAGTAAATCACGATGGGTCATATAGAGTTTGGTCACCTTGGCATCATTAAAGTTTACCTCAGTTACAAATTGGTGCTGTGGATGATTATTCTGACAGCTGATGACTAAGTCTTTTTGGTTGGGGAGATGTATGACAATCTTGTCCAAATTTGGTATTCCTAACAAGTATTGGCTACTGCCGGGAGTCATTGGATAAAGGCCTATTGTATTTAAGAGATACCATGAACTCATACTGCCATTATCTTCATCACCAGGGTAGCCAGTTTTGGTAAAAGCATGATTTAGCAAATTTTTAATGATTAATTGCCCATAGGCAGGTTTACCAACGAAGTAGTAAAGGTATGGCAGGTGGAAACTTGGTTGATTGGAGATGGCAATCTGACCAAAATCTTGAGCAGCTAATTCTGACATTTCATGAATTTCAAAGCCGTAGGAACCAACTAAGAAGTCAGGACTAGTGTTACAGAGCTCTTCTAGGGTTTTAGCAAAAATAGCTTTGCCGCCAATAGCTTTTATTAAACCAAGAAAATCATGGTAAACACCCCAAGCATTTTGATAACTAGAGCCTTCTGTATAATCACCCCCCCATTCTTTAGGTTGAAAATCAGATGCAAAATGGCCCTGCTTGTCTTTTCCTCGCAAACAAGTCTGTTCCGAATCAATTAAGTTCCGGTAGTTGAGTGATTGATAGTGGTAATGAGCTGCCAAGGCTTTTTGTCCTAAAAGTCCAGCAAGCTGACCAATACAGAAATCACTATATGAGTAATCAAGGGTCTGATTAACACTTTCTGGATAAGCATTTGGAATATACCCCAGAGCTTCGTAGTCTTTACTTGCTAGGCGACCATATTTTTTATCCTCTTTATCATTTTTAGCGGTTGCTAACATGGCTTCTAATAAAACTGGCCAATCCTTTTTGCCCAATCCTTTCATAGCACCGTCAGCGATTACCGCATCTGCTAATGTACCTGGCATCATGCCACGTTCATCAGGGGATAACCATTTTGGTAGATAGCCCGTGTCTTTATAGGAAGACACTAAACCTTCTAAAACCTCCTCATAAATCTCTGGAGCAATCAAAGATAAGAAGGGGTAAAGTGTTTTAGAAGTATCCCAAAAGCCATTATTAGTATAGAGTTTTCCTTTTGCTACTGTTTTGGTCAATGTATTGTAGTGTATGTCCTGACCAAGGTCATCAATTTCATACCATCTTTGTGGGAAGAGGAGTGAGCGGTAGAAATGTTGGTAAAAGAGATGCTCTTTTTCCTTGTCTTGATTTGTGACCTCGATCCGCTCAAGGTAGCTTAACCAGCTCGAACGATTTTTTTCAACGGCTTGCTTAAAAGTCAATTTGCCCTCTGTCTGATAATTGATCAGAGCTTGCTTATGACTAATAAAGGAAGTCGCGCCACTCAGTTCAATTTCTTTAATAACCTTGTCAAAGGCAAAATAGAAAAAGCTATCTTCGTGACTATCATTTAAGGCACAAGTCATCAACTCTTTCCCGATTTTTCGTTCTACAATTGGATGAGACAGATGGATGGTTACATACATTTTCAGGTCTTTATCTTCACAGTCTGACTGATTCTTGACATAACCATGCAGGGTTTTCCCATCGGAAGAAACTTGCCAAGCACTAGCACCAGGGTGATGAATGATGATACCAGCACCGCCATTTTCAAAAGAAAAAGCATACTGAAAAGCATAAGTAGAGGCAGTCGCTAGGACACTTAAACCTTGACCAGGACTAGAGAGTTGGATTTGATGTGGCTGGAAGGTCGCTTCTTTTGGTCGGTAGGACCATTGGTTATGGAAATCATCGCCAATGGTAATAGCTCCGCTGACTGGCAGGCAAGTAAAGGTTGAAAAATCACCAATCCAGGGACTAGGTTGATGGGTTAGCCTCAGCCCAAGAAAGGAGTGGTCCTCAGGATGAAACCACCAGCTAGAATCCTTACTTCGGCTCTGAACGGAGATGTAATTCATGGCAAAAGGTGTTCCTGTCAATGGCAGACAGTTGCCTTGTGAGAAACGGTAGTGGTTGGCAGTGCCAAAGCGGGTGTCTATAAAATCCAGTCTGTCCATATTAGTGTTCCTCGCCAGTAGAAAGAAAGTCGATGGCTGCGCCCAATAAGTTAGCTTCTTGTTTAAATTGGCAAATGCCCAGTTTTGGTCTGATGTTTGAAATTTTGACGGCTTGATAAATCTTGTCCAGTTCAGCTTCAAGTGTAGGCAGTAAAAAGTCGGCTTGTGACACACCACCACCAAGTAAAATCATTTCTGGATCAAAGGTATGTTGGATGTTATAAATGGCCATGGCGATGGCTCGGATAAAGATTTGCTTTTCAGCAATGGCAAGCTCATCACCTGCTTGTGCAAGGCCTAGCACTTCAATTCCGGTATAGTTCTTGCCATCATTTTTAGTTTGACTATATCGTTTAGCCATGTTGACCACTGTACCTAATTCACTAAGGATGTGATAATCTTTGTCCATAACCATAAAGCCAAATTCACCACCAAATAAGTGAGCTCCGTGATGAATTTTACCATTGAGGACCAGACTGCCACCAACTCCAGTCCCCATAACAATAGTAGCCATGCTAGAGCTTCCTTTGCCAGCCCCCATGGCATTTTCGGCTAAAGCCGCACAATTGGCATCATTTTCAATGCTGATTGGCAGTTGGAAGAGGTGCTCTAATTGCTTTTGAATTGGAAAGTTGTGAATATATGGTAGAGCACTGGCCCCTTCGATAACACCAGTTTCTTTATTAACGGCACCAGGTGAACTAATTCCAACACCTTCAATTGGGAATTTGGCTTTAAAGTTTTTTACTTGTTGATCTAATAACTCATAGAAGCTTTCTAGATTATCGGGAGTTGGAAATTGGACTTGCTGACTGAGTTGTCCATCTTGGCACAGGGCAAACTTGATAGAAGTGCCACCAATATCAATTGTTAATAGTTGCATGTTATGTTTCCTCCATTATCTTACCAATAGTATATGAAAAAAAGGAGAGATTGAAAAGGCTTTCTTTAGTAATCTATACTTTGTTCTAAAGACCTATAGTTTGTGTTATCAATTCTATAATTTGTTGCTTGTTGGTCCAAGAGGAGATTGATATACTTTAGAGGAATTGAGAAGAAGTTAGGAGGTTTGGTTTATGCGTGACATGACCAAAAAGAAAAAAGCATCATTTTGGACAACTGTTAAGAAGAATCGAACCTTGTTACTAATGGTATTACCAGGATTTGTCTGGTTTATCTTTTTCTTCTATATTCCAGTTTTTGCTAATGTTGTTGCCTTTAAGGATTTCCATTATTCATCAGGTGGTTTTTTAGAAAGTTTACGCCATAGTCCCTGGGTTGGTTTAGATAATTTTAAATTTCTATTTTCATCTAAAGATGCCTGGTTGATAACTAAGAATACCTTAGGATACAATTTGATCTTTTTAGCCTTTAATGTTTTCTTTGCTATTGCATTTGCAATTGTCATGAGTGAATTGCGCAATAAGCGAGGGGTTAAAGTTTACCATACTATGTCATTACTCCCTTATTTTCTTTCTTGGGTAGTTATTGAATATTTTGTTTATGCCTTCTTAAATCCTGACCGTGGAATGATCAATAATACGATTGTGGCACATGGTGGACAACCAATTATGTGGTACTCTAATCCAACTTGGTGGCCTCTCATTTTGTTAATTATGAATGTTTGGAAGGGACTTGGCTATAACAGTATTATTTATTATGCCTCTGTTGTTGGGATTAGTGATGACTATTACGAGGCTGCCATGGTTGATGGGGCTAGTAAGTGGCAACAGATTAAAAATATTACCATTCCTCAGTTATTACCAATGGTTTCAATACTGTTAATTTTAAATATTGGTAGTATTTTTAGGTCTGACTTTGGATTATTCTTCCAACTTCCAAAGAATTCAGGCGCTTTATATGAAGTAACCAGCGTACTTGATACATACGTTTATAATGGATTAACCTCTACAGGTGATATTGGTATGGCTTCAGCAGCTAGTCTGTATCAGTCAGTTGTAGGGACCTGTATTCTCTTGATTTCGAATGCCATTGTTCGAAAATGGGATCCAGATTCAGCACTTTTTTAGGAGATAACTATGGTAAAAAGAAAAAAAATTGAAAAAGTCTCGGTCAGAACCTTTGATCGTAGAACCAATCTTATCTTCAATATTCTAATTGCCCTATTTGCTTTGTCTTGTATTATTCCCTTTGTCTTTGTTATTATAATCTCCTTTACAGATGAAGGGTATTTAATCAATCATGGCTATAGTTTTTTCCCAAACCTGTGGTCTACACATGCCTATCAATTTATTTTTGAAGGGGTCATGAAAGAAAAGATACTTAGGTCATTTGGCATTTCAGTTTTCATTACTGTTTTTGGAACACTAATTAATACGACAATGACCTCTACCTATGCTTATGCTATTTCAAGGCCATATTTCCCTTATAAGCGTTTTTTCACCATTTACGCATTGATTACCATGTTGTTTGCTCCTGGTATGGTCGCTAACTATTTAGTTGTTAGTAATCTCCTTCAATTAAAAGACACCATCTGGGCATTAATCTTACCCCTAGCATTAGGTCCATTTGGCATCTTAGTGATGCGGACTTTTTTCAAAAAAACAGTTCCAGATAGTATCATTGAGTCAGCTCGCATTGATGGGGCTAGTGAATTCACCATTTTTGTCAGAATTGTTTTACCATTAGCTGTGCCAGGAATAGCAACAATTAGTTTGTTTGCAGCATTATCTTATTGGAATGATTGGTTCAATGCGTTGCTTTATATTCAAAGTGACAATCTAGTACCTATGCAATATTTACTAATGAAAGTTCAAAGTAACTTAGAAGCTCTGGCTCGCAATGCTAGTCTCGGAGCTCAAATGGCTGATGGCTTTAAAGCATTGCCCAAAGAATCAGTTCGGATGGCCATTGTGGTTATTGCAACATTACCAATTGCTATCACCTATCCATTTTTCCAAAAATATTTTGTAGGTGGTTTGACTATTGGTGGTGTCAAAGAATAATATGTAAAAAATTTTAGGAGGCGTTCACTTATGAAAAAGTGGCAAAAAATTGTTTGTGTAACCGGAACTGTTTTGGCAGCTTCTAGTCTCGCAGCTTGTGGCAACAAATCTACAGGTGGTGATAAAGAAGGTGGCAAACTCTTAATGTATCAAATTGGGGATAAACCTGATAATTTTAATCAATTAATGAAGATTGCGAATAAACGCATTAAAGAAAAAACAGGAGTTACGCTCGATGTCCAGTATATTGGCTGGGGTGACTGGGATAGTAAAATGAGTACCATCATCGCATCTGGTGAGGCTTATGATATTGCTTTTTCAAATAATTATGTCGTGAATTCTCAAAAAGGTGCCTTTGCTGATTTAACAAAATTAATTCCAAAATATGCTAAAAAAACATATGAAAATATGGATCCTGCCTATATCAAAGGAAATAAAGTTGATGGCAAATTATATGCATTCCCTGTTGATGCCAATGTTTATGCTCAACAAATGCTCACATTTAACAAACCTTTAGTTGATAAATATCGATTGGATATTTCAGGCGTTAATTCTTACGCTTCAGCAGAAGCAGTGCTAAAACAATTCCATGAAAAAGATCCTAAAACAGCAGCTTTTGCAATTGGACAAGTCTTCAATATGTCTGGTAACTTTGATTACCCATTAACCAAAGATCAACCATTTGCAGTAAAAATAGATGAAGGCAAACCAACTATCATCAACCAATATGAAGATGAAGGATTTAAAGATAACCTTCGCCTAATGCATAAATGGTACCAAGAAGGGTTGATTCCTAAAGATGCAGCAACCAATACTGAGGGTTACCCATTAGAGGGCGATACTTGGTTTATGCGTGAAGAAACACAAGGTCCTATGGATTATGGCGACACTATCTTAACTAACGCAGCTGGTAAAGAAGTTGTCTCTCGTCCTTTGACAAAACAATTAAAAACAACTAACCAAGCACAAATGGCCAACTTTGTCGTTTCAAGTGCTTCTAAAAATAAAGAAAAAGCTGTTGAAGTACTTGGCTTGCTTAACAGTGACCCAGAATTATTAAATGGACTTGTTTATGGTGTCAAGGGCGAAGCATGGGAAAAAACTGGCGACAAGAAAATCAAATTACTTGATGGCTATAAACCAAAACTTCATATGTCAGCTTGGAACACTGGTAATAATAAGATTCTCTATACTCAAGAATCTATTACAGATGACATGATTGCAAAACGTGATCAATCAATCAAAGATGCCAAAGAATCACCAATCCTTGGCTTTACAGTAAATACAAAATCAATCAAGACTGAATTGTCTAATATTGCTAATGTCATGAATCGCTATAAAGCTAGTGTGAACACAGGTACCGTAGATCCTGACGAAACATTGCCAAAAATGATTAAAGACCTTAAAGGCGCTGGATGGGATAAAGTTCAAAAAGAAGTTCAAAAACAATTGGATGACTATACTTCTAAAAACAAATAAGTTTCCCAAAAGCCAATTAACAAAGAGGATTGAGATGTGTCTTAGTCCTCTTTTTGTTAAGCGGTTTCACAATGACATTAAGTATGATATAGTAGATTTGGTTAAGAAAAATAATTTGAAAAGAAGAAAAGGAAATAGTATGTCAGGATTAGAAAAATTATTTTATACGATATGGAAAATGATGCAATTAACACTGATTTTTCATGTGCTCTGTTTATCTGGTCTCATTCTATTTGGAATTGGACCTGCTTGGCAAACTATTATTTCCTTATATTTTACTAGTGATGTAGAAGCAAAAAATTATTCTATTAAGACAGCCTTTGACCTTTGGAAAGACAATTTTAAGCGAGCTAATGGTTACTTCTTATCATTACTCTTAGTGCTTTGTTTTCTAGCCATCAATTTACATTTAGCCATTCAATTACAAGGGCTCATATTTTTCTGTTTGACCTTTATAATCGGAGCCGTTATGGTTTTCTTTGTATTGCTCTACCTTTATGTCAGTCTATATGATGTGCTTTATGATATTGCCATTTGGGATAACATCAAGCTAGCTTTTATTAGTTTATTTTTCAGTTTTAGAAAACTCTTAGAACTCCTAGCCAGCTTAGTCATTACCATAGCTGTAACTTGGAAATTTAAAGGCTTATTCCTCTTTCTTAGTTTTGGTTTATTTGTCTTTGTCTTAGACTATGTTAGCAAATCAAATCGAAAAATTGTGGATGACATGACTTATGATAATTAATAATCTTTCTAAAATTTTTAATAAGCAAATTCGTCAGGGAATATTAATTAATCGCCTGATGAAAGTATACAGTATCTTAATTATCTTATTTTTTGGAATTGGTGCCCTATCATTAAGTACTTACTCAATCATTAGTGACTATAGAACAGTCCAAAAAGAAATGGACAAGCGTCTGGAAGAATCAGTTAGGATTCTGCAATCACAAAACTATGTCACATTACGTGTATTGGAGCAACTGGTTGGCCGATCAGATGATTTTAGCAACTTAACGGACTATATGACGATGAGTCAAAGTGCTTATTTTAACAAAGTGATTAATGATTGGCAAATGGATCGTAAAACGGTTGCTATACCTAATCAGATGCAAAGGCTATTTGATTTATATCCGGAGATGCAATCCATCATTATCAATTTAGATGACAATAATCACTACCTTGAAGCCACAAAAGCTCGTAAAACGGGGCAATTTAAAAGTGGAAAACTAGATTTTCTTAGAGGCAATTATATGGTTCAAGCCATTCGTCACCCAGACAATGGTGAAGTAGAGGGAAGTTTATATTTAACCTTTAAACAACCATCTGTTTCAAAGGCTGAGAGAAATTCACTGATATCAACCTTTGCATTTGATGATTTTGGTCGGGAGCTCTATGATATGACCCCATCAAATCAATCTGATTTAAGCTCATTATTTGGAAATGCCATTAAAAGACAAAGAGACATCTATTCCCTAAATCAAGCTAAAGATTATAGGATCAGTGGCAGTGTAGTTGGGAGTTGGTTGACGCTTGTTACGGTCAAAAAAACAACCTTAATAATAAATGCCATTGAAACTGTTTTGATTTATAGTATTGTTGCAGCCTTTTTAGCCTGGTGTTTGTTGAAACTGTTATTTGGTCTTTTTCGCAATTACATTCAACAAGTCTCAGAAATCACTGATACACTTGATTTAGTTTCTGCAGGAGACCTGTCCTTAAAAATTGACAATAGTCATATGGAATTGGAGTTATTCAATATTTCTGAAGGAATTAATCTCATGTTAGACAACATCAACCAATCCATTGAAGAAATTTATACGCTTGAGGTTGAGCAACGAGATGCTCAGATGAGTGCCTTACAGGCCCAAATCAATCCACATTTCTTATACAATACGCTAGAGTATGTTAGAATGTATGCCCTTAGCTGTCGCCAAGAAGAATTAGCAGATGTTATTTATGCCTTTGCAGCCTTACTCAGAAATAATATCAGTAAGGATAAAGTTACTAGTTTAAAAGAAGAACTCGATTTTTGTGAAAAATATATTTATTTGTATCAGATGCGCTATCCCGAAAGTTTTGCTTATCATGTCGTGGTTGATCCAAGTTTGTCCTCAATTCAAATACCCAAATTTGTTATCCAACCCCTAGTTGAAAATTATTTTGTTCATGGTATTGATTATAATCGTCGTGACAATGCCCTTAGTATCAAAGCTAAGGACAGTGGTAACTTTATTAAAATCTTGATTGAAGATAATGGAAAAGGTGTTTCAGATAATGATATCAGGCGGATTGAAGATAATTTAAGAAAAAATGGTAAAAGCGATAAGACATCGATTGGCTTAGAAAATGTTTATTTGCGCTTGATGACTTATTTTAAAGATGATTTAATTTGGTCAATAGGACATTCAAAAGCAGGTGGCTTTAAGATAGAGATTACATTTAGAAAGGAAGTCTAATGTACAAAGTACTCTTAGTAGACGATGAATACATGATTTTGCAAGGGCTTCAACTTATCATTGATTGGCAATCGTTGGGATTTGAAGTTATTGGGACAGCTAAGTCAGCAAAAGAAGCCTTAAGACTGTTAAGTGATATTCGCGTTGACCTGATGATTTCCGATGTCAATATGCCAGAAATGACTGGATTGCAGTTGATTGAAGAAGCAACAAAGCTTTATCCTAACTTACAAACGATGATTTTGTCAGGCTATCAAGAATTTGATTTTGTTAAGCGAGCCATTGAACTGGAAAGCAGAGCTTATCTTCTAAAGCCGATTAATAAAGATGAATTAAAAGAAAAACTTGTAACCGTTAAAAACACTCTTGACCAACACATGATTGAACGAAAAAAGCAAACAGGATATGACGAATATCTTGTTAAACAATGGTTACTGGATGAGTTAAGTGAGTCTGATTTTGAGGAGCATCTGGCAAATAAGTATCAGTTGAAGAATACCTCTTTCACGGTGCTATATATTGACTATGCTAGAGAACTTGAAAACTTACGGAGCTATTTTAAACAAAACATGCAAGAATTACCACTCGTCATTACTCAAGATAAAAAGGTATTTTATGCTATTTTAGTTGGCAACCGTTTACTGATTAAATCATTTGTAGAAGACTTGCAGCAAACCTTTCAAGCTGATCTGATACAATTAATTTTGGCTGAAACAGTTACGGATTGGGAAAATGTATATGATAGCTACAATCAGGTTCAAAGTCATCTCTTTTATAATAAACAAGTTAAGGGAAGTGCGATCAGCCACACTATTTTTCCAAGTTCGGAACTACAATTTTTATCATTCAATAAAGCATTGATGATTGGTGACAAGCCGACGATCTTAAGTAAATTAGATGCCATATTTGAAGAAATGGCAGAGCTAGGCTATAGTCCTGAGGATGTTAAACATGTTTCCTTTTTGCTGTTTTTAGATATCTATCGTAAATTTCCAATTTTAGACAAAACGACCTACTCAGCTATGCTTGAAACCATTCATACTAGTAAACATATTGATCGCATTCAATCAGAACTGGTTAGATTATTAGAGTTAACTAGTCAAGATAATCCACCACAAAAGCGGTTTTCAGAACTTGTTAGTGAAACTATTTCATATATTACACAGTCATACTCAGAGGATTTGAGTTTAAAATACGTGGCAGATAAATTGCATGTTAATGGTGTATATCTTGGTCAATGTTTTAAAAACGAAACAGAGCAGAGCTTTGCCCAGTATTTGAACCAAGTTAGAATTCAAAAAGCACAGCAACTGCTCTTGTATACCAATCACTCCATCAGTGAGATTGCCTTTGAAATAGGTTATAACACTAATCATTATTTTATAAAAATGTTTAAGAAATTAAATGGATTGTCGCCAAAGGAATTTAGAGACTGTTATCGGGATAATTATTATTCCATAAATGATAATAAGAATTGAAGAGAATTGATATGAAAAAACGTTTAGAAGAAATAAATTATCAAATAGTGGATAAAGTAGGGAGAAGACAAGACTTTAACTCACATTGGCGATTTCTTTATGGTGATTTTAAAGAATTGGAAAAGGTCGATTTTGATGATAGCTATGCACAAGAAATAACTCTACCACATGATTTTAGTCGGGATCAACCTTACACCAAAAATGGAGAAGCCGAAAGTGGTTATAAACTTGGTGGAATTGGTTGGTACCGAAAAGGATTTTGGATAGCACAGTCTCTTAAAGACTGTCGCATTTGTCTAACCGTTGAGGGAGCCTACTTGGAAAGTCAAGTATTTGTAAATGGTTGTTTAGTTGGAGAACATCTCAATGGCTATTTGGCCTTTACGTATGATATTAGTGATTTTGTTACTATCGGGGATAAAAACACCATTGCTATTCGCTGCCATAACCCGATTCCAAATTCAAGGTGGTACTCCGGTTCAGGACTCTACCGTTCAGTGACACTCTCAGTAATCCCTTTCGACCATATCAAAGAAGAATCAGTACAGATTGATTGGACCAATCAAGAAGAAGTTGTGACAAGCCATCAGCCTTTACAGTTGGAAATATCTGGCACTTTATCTGATTTAAAAGAGGTAGCAGATTTCAAAGACTATCAGTTAATGCTTGATATTTGGAGCTTAAATCGCTCAGGAAAGAGCGGTCGAAAACTTATTCAAGGATTGTATCCCTTAAAGGAAGCTATCAGAGATCACTCATTTCTACTATCACTCAATATAGTTGGTATTGAGCTCTGGTCACCAGAAACCCCTAACTTGTATCAATTCAGGTTGTCTTTATTAATAAATCAAGATGTAAAAGATGACATAACAATCGAAACAGGCTTTCGAATGATTCAAAAGAAACCTAAGCGCGGACTATACCTTAATGGACAAGCTTATAAACTAAAAGGTGTTTGTTTGCATCATGACCAAGGAGGTTTAGGAGCATGTGCCTATCCTGATGCAATTGAACGTCAATTAGTGCTCCTAAAACAAATGGGAGCTAATGCCATTCGTTTGGCCCATAATCCAAGTGCTCGCATTATTAAAACCTTATCCGATAGACTTGGTTTCTTAGTGATTGAAGAAGCTTTTGATACCTGGTTATATGCAAAAAATGAGAATATATTTGATTTCTCAAGATACTTTACTCAGCCTCTAGGAAGGCAAAATTGTCATTACTTGCAAGCTAAAGTAGATAGTCGCATGACATGGGGCCACTATATTTTACAAAATATGATTATCAAAAGTAGGCATCACCCTTCTATATTGGCTTGGTCTATCGGAAATGAATTATTGGAAGGCTTTTCTGGCGATGTGTCATCTTATCCAGAGATACTTAACCAATTACTGGAATGGGTATTAGAAGTTGACCGTCATCATTTTATTACAATTGGTGATAATAAGGTGAAAGATCCTCAATTTGTCTGGTATAAGGTGATTGAAAAAATCATGGATAATCTGAGTCAAGTTGAGGGTAATCTGTCATTGATTGGTTTAAATTATGCTAAGGGTAAGGACTATGATTGCCTACAAGTCCAACACCCAACTTGGTTTTTATATGGTTCAGAAACAGTTTCAGCAGTCAATTCAAGATCAGTCTATCACCTTAAGCATCAAGAGCAAAGCACTTTGTATGAATTGACTTCTTATGATCAGTCGACAGTGGAATGGGGAGATTTAGCAAGTCAGGCTTGGTATGATGTTATTACTAGAGACTTTGTCGCAGGTGAATTTGTTTGGACAGGGTTTGATTATCTAGGGGAGCCAACTCCTTGGAATAACATTGCTCCAGGTGTAACAGGAACATGGCCGTCACCCAAACACTCTTATTTTGGCATTATTGATACAGCAGGATTTCCAAAAGATTCTTATTATTTCTACCAAAGCCAATGGGCAACACAAGCAACATGCTTACATCTGTTGCCCATTTGGGATGAAAAGGTCATTACTCAAACAGCAACAGGTCACGTTGACGTAGTTGTTTATAGTAATGCCGCAAGTGTCAGACTTTTCTTATTTGATCAAGATGGGCAGAAAAAAGACCTCGGAGAAAAGCATTTTTCAAAACGGGAAACGACAAGTGGACACACTTATCAGATCCTTCAGCCCGAAGAAAATCACTCAATAAGTGGACAAAACTTATATCTTACTTGGCAAGTTCCTTTTATAAAGGGGCAACTAAAAGCAATTGCTTACGATGACAAAGGCCGAGTAATCTCTGAAACAACTGGTAGAAATCTTGTAAGAGGATTTGGTCCAGCACATCATTTACAAGTAAGAGAAGAGGCCATTTTAAGTGGTAATCAAAAAAGAAAATTACTGTATCTGGTCATCAATCTAATGGATAGAAATGACGAAATAGTCCTAACTGATGATTGTCTGGTTCATGTTTCAGTCAGTGGTCCGGCTGAATTGATTGCTTTAGATAATGCAAATCCAATTGACCACAGTTTCTATAACGTGGCAGATAAGAAGACTTTTAAAGGAAAACTGTTAGCTATTTTACGACTTAATGGCCAAGCAGGCCAAATAGAGGTCACTGTATCAAGTAAGGGTAAAACATCAGCTAAGTTTAACAAACCAGTGAGAATTTTGGAAACTAGCCAATTAGCTATACCACCTCTTGCTAAACTATACCAGGAATTGGGACCTTTAAAATATGAACAAGGTGTCCTTTCTTTTGATGCTAAAACAAATGAGAACCAGTTTACGAAGTCAATTAATCCTGCCACTATTTCAAGTCAGCAAACCCTCAACTTACTTGTTAAGAGTGGTGATGATATTATCCTACCACAGTATTTTCAACCAGTGGCTACTAATGGGAAGTTGCTCTCCTTGGTGTTACCTATTCAGTGGGATTTTTCAAGAACAAAGGATTCAACCTATTTTGGTCGTTCTGTCCATCTCAATCAAGAAGTTCACATTCAATTGACTGTCTATTTTAAAGGAGTTAGTTATCAGTTAAATCAAGATATCAGTCAAATGGCCAAAACAGAGCTAGTTAAGACTGGCACGGGGGATAGTCTGTTGCGCTACCAGTATGATACTGTCCAAAATATTGCAGCAATCAGTCTTAATGACCCATCAAATCTAGAAGAAGACGTTTTTCTTCGTTTATATCTGTCAAAATCGCAGTGTTCTTATCATGTTAATTTAAAAGAACTCAATAAAAAAGGTTCCTATTACTATTTTGATAAAGCCTATCCAGCAATGATGGTTACGCTTCAGTTTGCGAAAGGAAAGAAAGTAAAGTCAGAACACATAGGTATATGGACAGTAACAGCACTCTAAATTGTAGTTACTAATGAGACAGAATTATCCTTTAAAACGCTAGATTTCTTAGGAATCTAGCGTTTTAAAAGCCCCTTTAGTAATTTTAAGTTTTCAGCTGTTTAAATAATGCAGGATGACTATGTCAAAGAGTCTGTCACATTGGGGATTGGGGATATGATTAAATAATATAAATTTTGTTATTTTTTTAACTAATCATCTGAATCACAAAAAATAGGATATAATATAAGGGTATGTCAACTTTTGCTTTAGATATCATCACATTTCCCTTATCTATTAGTGTGTATCGAATGCTTAATAAGTGATTCAATATCAGCTAAGATATTAGGTTAAGATGGATTGTATTGACATCATACAATGGCAATTTAAAATAAAATTAATAAAGGAGTATCCATGAAAAATAAATTCTTACCGACAATTGGCTCATTATATGTCAATTATATTTTTCAAGGTATTGCAACAATTATCATTTCCCAAAACATGAGCTTATTCCAAGACAGATGGCATTCGTCAATTAGTCAAATTACTTTAGTCATCAGTGCTGTTGGATTTGGTCGGATTTTAAGTATCAATTTAGCAGGTCTCTTATCTGATGCCTTAGGCAGACGTAAAGCTGTTATTTTAGGGGCTCTCTCCTATGTCATTTTTTACTTAGGACTCGTCTTTTCTCCGTCATATCTTTTAGCATTTGTCTTTGCCATTTTTGCAGGAATTGGCAATTCATTTTTAGATACAGCGACCTATCCCACTGTGGTTGAGGCTTCAGAGAGTCATCAAAATAATGGGGCCTTAAGTGTCCTAAACAAGTCCTTTATCTCAATGGGGCAATTTTTACTCCCTATTATCACCAGTTTTCTAATTAAACAGCATTTATTCTTTGGCTGGACCTTCTTAGTCTCGGCTGGTCTACTTCTTGTGAATTGTCTCTTTTTAGCGCGTCTACCATTTCCTGCAATGTCTAGTGGCGAAAAAGCTAATAGCTTGCCGGCATCAAATTCTAAAGAGCACGTGACTGTCTCAGCTAATGGAGCTAAGTTTGCCATAGAAGGTATTTGTCTCCTTGTATTCTCACTGGTCTCAGTTTCCTTATTTAATATTTTTATCATTTGGGTGCCAACTTTTGCAGATCAAATAGTTGGAGTGTCTAAAACGAATAGTTTGATGTTTGTCAGTCTTTATAGCATATGTTCCTTTACCTCTGTCTTTTTAACCTCGGCTATTATCAAAAAGGGAGTTAATGTTGTTCACTTCATCATTACTTGTACAACCTTGACTGCTCTAGCCTTAATTACCATGTTAGTCTTACCAAATATGATAACCTTGATTTTAGCAACAGTTGCCATTGGCTTTTTTGCAGCAGGTGGGATTTGGCAACTTGGACTGGTTGTCCTTCTTGAATTTTTCCCAAATCACAGGGGTCGGATTACCAGCTATTACTCATTAGCAACCTCGCTTTCTGTTATGGCAATTCCATATCTTACGGGGATTCTTGCAGAAAAGAACATTGAGTTAGTTTTCGTTTTATTAGCCGCTTTGGCTATTTTAGGAAGCTTGGTTCAAATAATTGTTTCTTATCGCTACAACAAGGTTTTTCATAGTAGCGCAGCTATTAACAACTTATAAAAAGAAAGGGTCCGATCATGTCAGAACGTTTATCCGGTCACACTTTATTGATTTCGTTGATTGCCAATCCTATCCGTCACAGTTTATCTCCAAAAATGCATAATGAATCCTTTGCTAAACTTGGCTTAGATTATGCCTATCTGGCTTTTGAAGTTGATAATGCTGAACTTGAAGATGCTGTGGCGGGTATTCGAGCATTAGGGATTCGAGGCTCCAATGTTTCCATGCCAAACAAACAGACCATTATTCCCTATTTGGATGAACTGTCGCCAGCAGCTGAGCTAGTTGGTGCTGTTAATACAGTTGTGAATAAAGACGGAAAAGGTCATCTTGTTGGCTACATTACGGATGGAACGGGGGCAGTTCGTGCCCTAGCAGAAGAAGGTGTTGACATCAAGGATCAAATCATTACCTTGGCAGGAGCAGGCGGGGCAGGAACTGCCATTGCTGTGCAACTAGGACTTGATGGCGCAAAAGAAGTGCATATCTTCAACCAACAAGATCAGTTCTTTGCTAATGCGGATAAAACGGTTGACAAGATTAATCAAATGACTCAAACCAAGGTCACACTTAGTGATATAGCAGATCAAGTAGCTTTTAAGGAATCTATCGCGAAATCAAGTATTTATATTGATGCAACTGGCGTTGGGATGAAACCATTGGAGAAGCAAAGCTTGATAACTGATCCGCAAGTGATCCGGCCTGATTTAGTTGTTTTTGATGTCGTTTATAGCCCTGCTGAGACTGAATTACTCAAGTTTGCCAAAAAACATGGTGCTAAAAAAGCTATCAATGGATTGGGCATGATGCTCTATCAAGGAGCAGAAGCCTTCAAGTTATTTACTGGCGAAGATATGCCAGTTGATTATATCCGTGACTTGCTCTTTTGCGACAATTAAGTCAGAACTCATTTTCTTAAGCATTATATCCTCTGGCTATACAAATCAAACGATCAGTTTATTTTAAGCATCCTAGGTTAAACTTTTTGTTATAGCATCACTAAAGAATAAATGCTATGGCATTTATTCTTTTTTTCTGATATGCTTATTACTGTTGACTATTTAAAAAATACAAATAAAAGGATGCTTATGTTTACCAATTTTATTAACTTGATTTTAACTCAGTATGGGATTTATGCCTTTCTGATCATTTTCTTAATTATTTTTGTAGAAACGGGCTTGGTTTTCTTTCCCTTTTTACCAGGAGATTCTCTGCTTTTTATGACTGGGGCTTTTATTGCAAAAAGTGCTTATAATCCAATTCCTTTTCTCATTATTCTTGCTATTGCAGCAATATTGGGAGATTTTGTGAATTATACTTTAGGTAGAAAATATGGCTTGGCTTTGAGAAAAGTTCCCTTCTTTGGGAAATTTATTAAGGATAGTCATATTACTGAGACAGAGCATTTCTTCCAAAAGTATGGTAATATTGCTATTTCTTTAGGCCGTTTTGTTCCTATTGTTAGAACTTTTATTCCGTTTATCTCAGGAATAGGTAAAATGGATCCCAAGAAATTTTTCATCTTTAACTGCATTGGAGGTTTATCTTGGGTCATCATTGGTATTTTATCTGGCTTCTTCTTTGGCAGTATACCATTTGTCAAAGCTCACTTTGAGTTGATTATGTTAGCTATCGTCTTCGTCTCAGTACTTCCGATTATTTTCATGGTCATCAAACGCCAAATCAATAAAGCATAGCAAAAAAAGAGGTTGCCCTCTTTTTTATTATTCTTTTAAATCACGAAAATCAAACTTTTGAACTCATTTGATGGGACAAAAGACTATATATCAATCAGTTAAGGGAATTATTAAAACAGCATAAAGTTATTGTATCTTTATTTTAATTCAATAATTTGCATCGCGTTAACAAAATTGAATTGATAAGAGGTGCTTAATTATTTTATGATAATAGTAATGATTAAAATGGAGGATTTTTCGTGAATAAGAATCACATAAAATATGGAAAATTTGGAATATCACTTGTTGCTGCAAGTGTTCTTTTATTGTATACAGGAACGGTTAGAGCAGACGACCCTTTAGATTATCCTTCGGAAGTGATACAAAAAGGAAGTGACTCATTGTCGGAGTCAAATTTGCAAACAACACATTCACAACAAAGCGACTTAACAGATGCGAATCAAACCACTGAAAGAGAAGTGAGCAATCATTTAGAAGAATCACCAGTTGCTTCAGATTCAGATAAGTTAGGCAGTATTGGTGATGACTTGGGCAGTTTTGAAGAGAAACCTTCGAGACAAGTGCAAACTAAATCCAAAGACTATTCAGATCTTCCAGAAGCATATAAAAAAGAAGTTACTGGCATAGAAAACTCGCTTCTTGCACTCAATGACCCAACAAAGGTTAAAGAGTTACAAAAAGAAACAAAAAATGGTTTGGGAACACTCGTTTCAGTCATTGATGTTGGTTTTGATATCTATCATTCTGCGTTTAAACTAGACAAAGGAACAGATTCATCTAAACTCGCTGTTCAAAAAGAGGGATTTGAAAAACTCAAAGAGAAAGAAAACATTGATTATGGGCAATGGATAAATGATAAAATTGTATTTGCTTACGATTATAGTAATCAAATTAACATTTTGGGGCCAATTGATAAATCAGCTATTAATCCAAAGGAAATTGAACATATTAATCACGGAACTCACGTAGCGGGAATTGTTGCAGCAAATAGTGAAAAAATAGCTTACAATAACTTCTTTGTAAATGGTATGGCACCTAATGCTCAACTTATGTTGATGCGAGTTTCTCCCTTAGCAAAAAACACTACTAATAATAAAGATAAATTTGCAAAGGCATATGCAAATGCTATTAAGGACTCTGTACGATTAGGTGCTAAAACAGTTAATATGAGCTTTGGTCGGTCAGCAGATTCATGGCTAGCGTTACATTCAGATGTGAAGGAAGCCATTCAATTAGCTAAAGAACATGGCGTTCTATTAGTTGCGGCAGTGGGAAATGATGGTGCTTTTGGGAAAGGATTTGACAATCCATATTCCAAAAATCCTGATTTTGGTCAGATTAGTAGTCCTGCTATTTCCAATGATATTTTAAGTGTAGGTGGTTACGACTCCAAAAAATCAGTTAGTCAAGTAGCCAGTGTTAATTCTGATGGAAAAGAGTGGAAGCTTCCTTTATTATCATCAAAAGCTTTCGATAAAGATAAAGAGTATAACATTGTATTTGTAAATACTGGTAGTGAGCAAGATTTGGTAGGGCAAGATCTCAATGGGAAAATTGCTTTAATAAAACGGACAGGATCTGTAGGATTAGCTGATTTTAGACCTACACTTGAGCGACTAAAAAAAATTGGTGCAAGTGGTATACTGGTTGCAAATAATCGAGAACACCAAAGTAACATGTTAATTCCCTATACAGATGTCCCACTAGGCTTTATTAGTTTTGTAGATGGCCAAAAATTAGTAGAAGCTAACAATAGTCAGATTCGTTTTCCTCATAAATTTGAAGTAATTGACAATGCAGGGGGCGACCGTATGATGGTAGAATCAAGTTGGGGATTAAATGCAGAAGGACAAATAAAACCAGATATTGTAGCACCTGGTTTTGAAATTTTATCAACCATTTCTAAAGATACATACGAAACATTATCTGGTACAAGTATGTCCACTCCTCATGTTTCCGGGATAATGGCCATGTTACAGGCCCAATTGGCTAATAAGTATGCAAGTCTTAACTTATCACCTGAAAAACAATTGGAGTTGACGAAACATATTGTGATGAGTTCTGCAAGAACCTTATTCAATCCTGAAGCAAAAGCATATTACTCTCCTCGTCAACAAGGAGCTGGGGCTATTGATGCAGACAAAGCCTTCAAGGCGGAATATTATCTAACGTCTGAGGATAATCAAGCAAAAGTAAATCTTGGTAAAGTAACAGATTTGCTTACATTTGTAGTCAGAATTCATAATCTGAAACAAACAAAGAGTGAACTTTACTATCAAACCAATCTTTTAACGGATCAAGTTAAAGAGGGGAAATTTGCGTTGCAATCGAGGTCTTTAAAGGATAGCGAATGGAAAAAAGTGACCGTTTCAGGACCATATACTGACCTTACTCTTACAATTGATGCTAGTGACTATACTGAAGAGCTTTTGAAACAAATGCCAAACGGCTATTTCTTAGATGGTTTTGTACGTTTCAAAAAAGGAAGTCAGGATAGTCAAGAATTAATGAGTATCCCCTTCCTTGCATATAGAGGAGATTTTGCGAATTTACCAGCCCTAGAGGATCCCATCTATAGCCAAATGAAAGATGGTACTTTTTATGAAAAGACGGTAAAAGATGGTTTAGAGAATCAATTAGACTATGAAAGTTCAATTGGTGGTTTTGGGGAAGAAGTAAAAACGAAAAATAACTATACTGCTTTAGTAACTCAAGTGACACCATGGTTTTTAGCTAATGTTTTAAAAGAGGGAATTGATCCCTTTGAGAGTGCTTATAGCGAGGAGTTACCTAAGGATATTGTATTGGGAACATATGCAAAAAGTCTTGACGAAGAAGAACACTTTACATTAGATCTGGATCAAGATGGAAAACCTTACTTTGCTATTTCTCCAAATGGAGATAATAATTTTGATTACCTCACACCTCAAGCAACATTCCTGAGAAATGTTAAGACTATTTATGCTCTTGTTTTGAATGAAAAAGGAGAAGTTGTTTGGAAGAGTGACCAAGTAGATACCTACTCAAAGAACTATGCACAAGCTGAAGGTCATCACAAGATGGAAAAATTAGTTTGGAATGGTAAAAATCAACTAGGTGAGAAAGTTAAAGATGGCCTATACACTTACCGTATCCTTTATACGCCTGTTGTAGAAGGGGCACTAGAACAACATAAAGAATTTAATGTTATGGTAAGTACGCAGACACCAGATCTACCTAAAAGTGCTCATTATGATGAGAAAACTGGAATTGTGACGGTAGGTCAAATAGATTCTAAAAAATTAGTTCCGCATTACCGTACTTTTATCGCTTTTGATTATGATCAAAAGGGAGATAGTGAAATGGGTGATGGTATGACTTATAAATTTACGAAGTACTTTTTTGCTAATGAAAATGGTCAGATAATACTTCCTAAAGAAGTGACATCAGATGATAACAGTGTGACTGCTTTAGTTAGTTTGGATAAATTGACTTTAGTTGTTGAAGATAAGGCGGGGAACTTTAATAGTATTTTGCTAACTGACTTGCTTAATGCAACAAAAACAAAGCAAACTGAACAAGAAAAGTTGCAAGAAGACAAAAAAGAAGAGCAGCAATTAGAAATGGACTCTAACCACGCTAATTCATCTGCTCATAAACCCTTACAAGAGTTTATTGCTGACAAAAAAGTCAATAGCCCTTTGGAAAAAATGGGACGGCCACTTAAAGAGTTGACAGATGACAAGAAGGAAGACACGGTCAATAACTTGGCTCAAAAACCTGTCAAAGTCCTATCAAACATAAAGTCTAATTTACCAGAAACAGGACATAAAGACAGACAATTTGGTGTGATTGTGGCAAGCATACTCTTAGTCCTAGTCTCTCTATTTTGGGGTAATAAAAAAAGAAAAACATCAGTGACTAAAGATATAAAATAGCATTTTAGATAGTAAATAAATAAAAATAAAACCTTAACCGAAATAAGCAAACCAGTTAATTACCTGTACTTCAGATAATTGACTGGTTTGTTTTTATTTTAAATTTAAACCTCCTAAGCCGAATTGAACCAACACAAAAAATAACAGCATTAGTCTAGTTAACACTTTAGTTAGAAAATAAGTGGATTACTTTAGGAAAGCTATTTCATTGAAAGTCTATCTCATTTTTGTCAGCGACAATTAATTTTATGCATAAAAGTTAGGAGATAGACTTGTCCTATAAATAATAATTTTATATACTAAAATAGAGAATTCAAGTTTTTGTTTTTTTGTGCTATTTTAGTTTAGATGAATAGTTGAATCAAAGCATTTTTAATCTTTTTAAAGTTTACGATTAGTTATGTTTGAGTATTTTTTTAAAACAAGAACTTCTTTCAGGACTGATTTAAATAAAAATAATCTGAACAAAGAGGAAATAACCATTATTTGTTATACTATTTTTCAAAAAAACTTATCCGTAAGGGCAATGTTTTAATGGCAGATTAGCCTTTTTTTGATACAAAATTATTGTAACTATCTATAGGAAGAATATGCAACAAAATAAGATTATTGCTATAAACAGTAACAGATTGGGATTTTTATAAACTACTTATTTTATTTTTTCTGTTTTTTCTCCAATAAGAAATCAACTTGACCTTACCCTAATGGTAGGGATTACAATGAAAATATTCATCTGTTATATAAAAGTAAAACAATCACTAAAAATGAATTACAGTAACAATAAGTTGTCAGTAGTTTTTTTAATATTGGGAATTTCAATGCTATAGACTAACAATATGATATGAGGTGAAAGAGAATGGTAGAAGATGGATTGTTTTCTATTGGGCGTGCAGCGAGTATGAGTGGGGTTTCAGCAAAAACGTTACGTTACTATGAAAGTTTAGGCCTTATTCAACCCAAATATACTTGTAGTGATAATGGTTATCGATTTTATGATAATGAAACTCTGCTTTTAATTCCTGTTATAAAATACTATCAACAAGTTGGTTTAAACTTAAAAAGAATTAAGGAATTAATTTCATTAAAAGGTTGCGCAAATCATTATAATTACCTAAAACAGCGAAAGGCTGAAATTCAAGCTGAAAGAGAAAGGTTAATGATTTCGCTTGCTTCAATTGATGATTGGATACAATTAATTATTGAAGGTGAGATGTGTCTTCAGAATAAATCACAATTAAAACAATTTGCGGCCTGTCAAATTGTTAGTGTTAAGTATTATAGTGAAGAGGCTAGTTATTGTCATATTAAACAACCATTTACCTATTCCTATAAGGAATCGATTATCAATTTGGAATGGATTAGATATTTAGAAGAACATCATCTTGAGGTATCAGGTCCGGTAATTTTGAAATATGATTCGCATCAACAAAAAATTGATGGGAATTGTCAATCGGCAACGATATTGCAACATTGTATTCCAGAATCAGCTGATTATCCTACTTTTGGTGGCTTTATGGCACTTTGTTGTTACCATATTGGATCACTAGATACAATTAATGAAACTTACCAAAAATTAATTACGTATGCTAATAAAAACCATTATTCTTTGAAAGAAGAATGTTTTGAACGACATGTCATTGATTATTGGGTTACTCAAAATTTAGATGAATTTGTAACAGAGGTCATTATTCCCATTGTTACAAAGGATGAAATTACAAAAATAACTGGACAAAATGATTTGTAGGAGTTGAAACTTGGTAAATAATTCAATAACCTGTAGTAGCAAGTGAAGGCAAGCAAATTGCTTTCACTTTTTGTTTTTGCTATAAGGTGAAATTTATAGCAAATCTATTGGATTATATCAAAGTGGGTTTCAGTGACTAGCTTTACTAGAAGAGTCTTGATAGATTCAGGAAGATATGAGTCGAATAAAAAAATAATACCTGCCAAATGTTTGCTTACTTTTCAAAACCTTTCTCTTAGAGGAAGGTTTTTTGTTAAGTTAATTTTACATTATTGTAAGATATAGTCAAAATTCAGGTTATTAACAGTTAAAACTACTTATCTTTCACAAATAAGTAGCTACTTAACCCCTTATAAACGGCAAATCATTTGTTTTAAATGTGAAAAATTAATTTTTTCACAAAATAATATTGACCTTCCAGTTGTGGAAGGGCTTACAATTGTTTTGTGGCCTACTTACTTTATATTAAATAAACATAATAAAAAGAGTGTAGAGCTTATTTTTTAATTACAAAGTAATTCTAGTTGAGATAATGCATTCCTTTTTTGAAAAGTATTATCCCAATAACAATATATAATATGGAGGTCGTCTTATGAATTCCGAAGCTTTAGGAATGATTGAAACAAAAGGACTTGTTGGCTCAATTGAGGCAGCAGATGCTATGGTTAAGGCAGCAAATGTCACATTAATCGGCAAAGAACTTGTTGGTGGAGGATTAGTAACTGTCTTGGTTCGTGGTGATGTCGGTGCTGTTAAAGCAGCAACAGATGCTGGTGCTGCAGCTGCACAACGAATTGGTGAATTAGTATCTGTCCATGTTATTCCACGTCCTCATGGAGAAGTGGAAATGATTTTGCCAAGTAAGTCATAGTGAGTCGGTAAAATTTGATTTTGAAGGTTTGGGTGTATAAGAATAAGGGTGGTGTCATCAAAAAATGCCACTTCGATTTTATCCCAAATCACTAAAAGTCTTATGGATTTCAAATATTAAGAATAGAGGTATAAAGATGGGTTTATTACCAGCAAGAACAGCTGTTTTGAACTATATGAATAAAGTTCCTGAAGCAGATGTTCGCCAAGTTATGGAAGCTTTAAAAGGGCAGTATGGTCAAGAAAAACAGTTTACTGAGCCCTTGTTTTTGGAACATTTAATGTCTTTAGAATGCAATGGCTATCTTGAACAAGCTAGCTATGATTTGGACGACAAGGGGCAATTACGAATAAATTTCAAAATCACTGACGATGGTCGCTTCGCTGTTCAAAAATATATTGCAAAAGTTTTTCAATAGCAAAAGGAGTAATTAATATGAGATATCATGGTGGACAAGCTCTCGGTTTAGTTGAAACTGTTGGATTAGTTCCAGCTTTAGAAGCTTGTGACAAAATGTTAAAGGCTAGTAATGTTTCTCTTGTTTCTTACGAAAATGTAGGGTCAACATTAGTAACTATAATGGTTGTTGGAGATGTTGCTGCCGTTGAAGCATCAGTCGAAGCAGGTGCCCATGCAGCTGCAGCAATTGGGAAGTTAACTTCTCATAATGTGATGCCTAGACCGATTTCCTCAGTTGGGGATATTGTGTCTGTGCATGATATTGATAATTGATAAAGGAGAATATTGTGGAAAGATATCAAGCAATTGGAGCCATTGAAACTTTTGGTTTAGTTTATGTCTTAGAAGCAGCGGACGCAATGGTAAAAGCTTCAGAAGTGGATGTCATTGGTTATGAAAACACGGCTTCAGGTTATATTTCAGTTATCATTCAAGGTGAGACGGAAGCTTGTAAAACAGCAGTTGCTGCTGGTGTTAAGGCTGTTGAAAAAATGAATGCCCAAGTATATAGCCATGTTGTAATCCCTGGACCACACGAAGATTTGAAAAAAATTATTGACCGTTATTCATTGTCAGTTTTATTGCCAGAAGAAAATCAAGAATAAGAAAGTGTATTGTAAATGAGATATATTGACAAAGATTTAGATTCTATTCAAGAAATGAGGAATCTCCTTCTGAATGCTCAAACATCTTTTGTTCAATTACAAGATCTTGCACAGAGTGATTTAGATACGTATTGCGATAGTTTTACTGAAGAAGTACAGAAGGCTGCTAGTCAATTGATTCATCGTTTTGTAACAGGTAATAATTACGGTAGTGAAAAAGATGAAGTATTTCTTTACGAAAGCTTTATAAAACGCTTCAAAAAAACTTACCAAAAGGAATCATATGTCGGAATTATTAATGGAAATTTGAACGACAAAGTGATTGAGATTGGTGTACCGCTTGGTACTGTAGCTATTTTATTACCCAGTCATCCTAGTTTCACACTGCTAGTCAACACCATATTATTAGCCATGAAATCAGGAAATGCTTTAATCTTTGTTGCCAATAAATTATCTAAAAAAGTAACAATTGAAAGTATTAAAGAACTAATCAACTTAGTGGAAACGATTGGGTATTTAAGAGGGGCAATTTCAGTCTCAGAAATTACTTGTGATGCAGGGATTAAGGAGCTCCTAGCTAGTGATAAGTTATCATTGATTATTAATATTGGCTGTCCTGAATTTATCTCAGATACTTATCAGACAAATACGTCACAGATTTATGGCGGTGAATCATCAGGACCTGTATTCATTGAAAGAAGTGCTGACATTGAGCAAGCTGTCAAAGATGTGATTTATTCTAGAAGTTTCAATAATGGCATAATGCCAGGTGCCGAACAATTTCTGGTCACTGAAAATGTGATTCGGAATGCCATTAAAAAAGCAATGGTTGATAATGGTGCTTATCTCTTGAATGAAGATGAAACAAAAGCATTAATAGCATTTTTAAGACAATCTGAAAAAAATGTCTTAGACAACTACGTTGGTAAATCTGCAATCTGGATTGCTCAAAAAGCGGGTATTTCAGTACCGGATACAACTAAGGTATTGGTTTCTGTCCAAGATTATATCACAGAAGAAGATTTCTTTAGTAAGAAGCTACTTTGCCCGATTATTATTGTGTATTTAGAGCCTGATTGGACGCTTGCTTGCACAAAATGCATGGCTTTGTTGGCAGAATTGAGGATGGGGCATACCTTGACAATACATTCAAAGGATTGGCAAGTTATAAAGGAATTTGCGACAGTGAAAACTGTGGGAAGAATGGTTGTAAATGGCCCAACTGTCTGCTCAGCCATTGGGATAAGTTCCAATTTTGCACCGTCAATGATTTTAGGTGGACTGACAACTGGTCGTGGTTATTGCTCTGAAAATATCACACCAAAGCATCTGACATATACAAGGCGGATAGGATTTTAGTAAGACAAATAAGAAGATAGAATTTTAGAAATAACTGCTTGTATTTCTAACAGAGAGGAAATATCACAAATGGATATGAAAGAATTTACAGCTAAACTAGAAGAAGCTACAAAACAATTAAGTGACAGTGAACGTAAATCACTAGAAAAATTATTTCAAAGTGTATCAAGCGATATTAGTAAAGAAGAAAAGAAAACAAGTTCAAGTCCACTTATCGCACCTGAAGGAACTGAAGTTCCAGATGGTATCACACCTCGTTTAGATGCCTTAAAAAAACAATATTTGAAAGCTAAACCAACTATTTCACTTATTCGTGCCATCAATTTAACAAAAATTTCAAAAGCCAATGAAGGTATGCCTAAAGTTGTATTACGCGGTACAGCCTTTAAGGAATTTTGTAAGATTGCACCTTTAATTATTCAAGACAACGAATTGTTAGTTGGTGCACCTAATGGTGGAGCTCGTTGGGGTGCCTTTTCTCCAGATATCTCATGGCGTTGGTTACGTGATGAAATTGATACAGTTTCAACGCGTCCACAAGACCCATATGACTTGTCTGAAGAAAATAAGAAGATTTTACGAGAAGAAATTTTCCCATATTGGGAAGGGAAATCAGTTGATGAAGCTTGTGAATCACAATACCGTGAAGCTGGCGCATGGGAGTTATCTGGTGATTCATTTGTCTCAGATTGTTCTTACCATGCGACATCAGGTGGTGGAGATTCTAATCCTGGCTATGATGTCGTTGGTATGACTAAAGGAATGCTTGATATTAAAGCAGAAGCACAAGCACATTTAGATGAACTTGATTATGGTAATCCTGATGATATTGAAAAGATTTACTTCTATAAAGCACAAATATTAACAGCTGAAGGTGTTATGATTTATGCGCAACGACTGTCTGATTATGCTGCACAACTTGCAGAAAAAGAAAGTGATCCAAAACGTAAGGCAGAATTACAAGCTATTTCACAAGTCAATGCTAAGGTTCCTGCACATAAACCAGAAACATTCTGGGAAGCTATGCAATATGTTGTAACCATTCAAAATTTATTACTGTGTGAAGAAAATCAAACAGGACTATCTATTGGACGTGTTGACCAATATATGTATCCACTATACAAGAGAGACATCGAAGAAGGCCGTATGACACCTTTCCAAGCTTTTGAAATAGCTGGATCAATGTTTATTAAGATGTCAGAAATGATGTGGTTAACATCAGAAGGCTCTTCACAATTCTTTGCTGGTTACCAACCATTCGTTAATATGTGTGTTGGTGGTGTGACGCGTGATGGACGTGATGGAACAAATGAGTTAACTTATCTCCTTATGGATGCAGTTCGTCATGTCAAAGTTTATCAACCAACTTTAGCAACACGCATTCACAATAAATCGCCACGTCAATACTTGAAAAAAATTGTTGACGTTGTTAGAGCAGGCATTGGATTCCCAGCCTGTCACTTTGATGATACACATATCAAAATGATGTTGGCCAAAGGCGTTTCAATGGAAGATGCGCGTGATTACTGTTTAATGGGTTGTGTTGAGCCTCAAAAATCTGGTCGTCTTTATCAATGGACATCAACAGCGTATACGCAATGGCCAATATTAATTGAAACAACTTTAAATCATGGGATACCACTTTGGTATGGCAAACCTGTTACACCAGATATGGGTGGTCTAAACCAATACAAAACATTTGAACAATTTGAAGCTGCCGTTAAGGAAACAATTAAATATGTGACTAAATGGACGTCAGTAATGACCGTTATTTCACAACGTGTTCAAAGAGATTTAGTTCCAGTACCTTTAATGTCTATGATGTATGAAGGAACTATGACAAATGGTCGTGACGTTAAGGCTGGCGGAGCAATGTATAACTTTGGTCCTGGTGTTGTTTGGTCAGGATTAGCTAATTACGCCGATTCAATGGCAGCTATTAAAAAATTAGTATTTGAAGATAAAAAATATAGCCTTGAAGAATTAAATAAAGCCCTAGTTGCTGATTTCGAAGGCTATGATAAAATTCGCGCAGACTGCTTAGCAGTTCCTAAGTATGGTAATGATGATGACTATGTTGATTACTTTACCTCAGACATTATTGAATTTACTGAATGTGAGCATCGTAAATACAAAACTTTATATTCTGTATTAAGTCACGGAACTTTATCTATCTCAAACAATACACCGTTAGGACAAATTACAGGTGCCTCTGCATCAGGACGTCGTGCATGGACGCCACTATCTGATGGTATTTCACCAGATCATGGTATGGATACGAAAGGACCAACTGCCATTATTAAATCTGTCTCAAAAATGGCCAATGAAAATATGAATATTGGGCTTGTCCATAATTTCAAGATTATGGCCGGATTACTTGATACGCCTCAAGGTGAAGAAAGCTTAATTACACTATTAAGAACAGCAAGTATCCTTGGAAATGGAGAAATGCAATTTAACTATCTTGATAATGACATCTTGATTGATGCTCAAAAACATCCAGAAAAATATCGTGACCTTATCGTTCGTGTTGCTGGTTATAGTGCATTCTTTGTTGAATTATGTAAAGACGTTCAAGATGAAATTATTGCAAGAACTGTCCTAACAAAAATTTAAAAAAATGAATCTTGTCTAGTTTCAAAAGGAATGAGACTAGACAAGATGGATTAGGAGAAAATAGTGGTAGTAACAAGAAAGAAAAATGACATTCAGATCAATGTCTTTAATGTTCAAAAATACAACCTCTATGATGGACCTGGAATTCGGACAATTGTATTCTTTAAGGGATGTCCAATGCGATGTAAATGGTGTGCTAATCCAGAGGGCTTGGAATTTGGTAGCAACATGATGTATAAAGAAAGCTTATGTAAGCCCTATAATTCATGTGCTGAAACATGTCCACTTGGAAAAATATGCTTTTCTTATACAAATCCAGAGGCACCACAGGCATTTGACTATGCTAATAAAGAACATCCGATTGATATTAGAAAATATAAAAAAAGACTTCTAAGTAAAGAGGATGTAGAAGGCTGTCCTGAAGGTGCTCTTACGATTGCTGGACAGTCAAAAAGCATTTCAGAATTAATGGCGATTATCCATGAAGATGATGCCTTTTACGAGATGTCTGGAGGCGGTGTAACCTTATCTGGTGGTGAATGTTTAGCACAACCAGAGGGAGCAATTGCATTATTGCAGGCTTGTAAACAAGATGGCTTAAATACTGCTGTAGAAACAGCAGGACATGTACCAAATAAAGTTGTTATGGCAGCTGCCGAGTTTACAGATCTCTTTTTATTTGACATGAAGCATATGGATTCAAAACGGCATAATGAACTGACAGGCGTTGGGAATGAACGTATTTTAACTAATTTAAAATCAATTATTGAATCTGGTCACCAAGTCAAAATCAGGATGCCGATGCTCAAAGAAATTAATGATAGTGAAGAAGAAATCAAAGCTATTATTGAATTTCTACGTCCTTATAAGGATTATCCGAATTTCCAAGGAATTGATTTATTACCCTATCACAAATTAGGTGTCAACAAATACTATCAATTAGGTATGGAATATAAAATCAAAGGTGACCCATCCTTGAGTCAATATGATTTAGATCGAATTGAAAGCTATATTTTAGCTTATGATTTCCCAGTGACCGTAGTAAAACATTAAGACTAAAGGAGAGATGACTTGTTTGAAGATGATAGAAAAATAGATCGTATTATCCAAGAATCGGTTCCCGGTAAACAAATTACCTTAGCGCACGTCATTGCAGCTCCTATTGATGCGGTCTACGATAGCTTGGGCGCTTTAAATGAGGGTGCCATTGGAATACTTGCTTTAACCCCCTATGAAACAGCAATCATTGCTGCCGATATAGCAGGAAAAGCAGCTAATGTAGATATTTGCTTTGTTGATCGATTTACGGGTTCCGTGATGTTTAGTGGCGATGTTCAGAGTGTTGAAACAGCTTTACAAAGCATCTTAGATTACTTTGATGATAACTTGGGCTTTTCAACTGTTGGATTGACAAAATCATGAAGAAACGAATCCTAGTCATTTGTCCAGAGGATACTGATAAACTCAAATTTGTTGAAGTGATTGAAGGCAAAAAAGAGATAAAACGGGTTGATGCCATTGTTTATTATGATCAAACAATTGTTGTACCGAGTTCTTATCTTAGGAGTCCTTGGATGACTAACCATATTATTGCAATGCAACAGAATGCCAGTTGTATCATGATGTTGCTTCCTTCAGATTGTGAATTCAGAGTTTATTCACCAAATTTTGCAAAAGCCTTCCGGATACCAGCTATTGGGATAGTTATTCAAAAAGAAAAAGACTCATTGCAAAAAATTGAAAATTGTCATAAAGAATTGAAAGAAGCTGGCTTAAATGAAGTCTTTTGTATAAAACTAACTACTAATGAGGATTATAAGAATTTATTAGAAAAAATAAAAAATTAAAGAAGGTAATCAATGAAAGTACAAGAATTTAATGTAGGACCGAAGTTTATTTTTGGTAAGGGGTCTACAAAAGAAATTTCTAAATTACCAATCAAAAAAGCTTACATTATCTGTGATCCATTTATGGAACAAAGCCACATGGTAGATAAGGTTTTGGAAAGCTTAACGGATGCTGGTGCTGAAACCTTGGTATTTTCAAAAGTTGTTCCAGATCCAACTGTTGAGGTGATTGCGCAAAGTATTATTGAAATTAAGCAGTTTAAACCAGATACAGTCATTGCTTTAGGTGGCGGTTCAGCAATGGATTCAGCCAAAGCTGTGATTCGTGTTTATACTGAATCTGAAAAAGTAGCAAAACCACAGATGATTGCTATTCCTACAACCAGCGGTTCTGGAAGCGAGAACACATCCTTTGCTGTTATTTCTGATCCAAAACATAATGAAAAAATTGCTTTGGTTGATCAGTCAATGGTTCCAGATATTGCAGTTTTAGACGCGTCATTTACAATGACTGTGCCTCCAAAAGTGACTGCTGACGCAGGGATGGATGTATTGACACATTGTTTGGAGGCTTATGTTTCTAATCAAGCTAGTGATTTTTCAGATGCTTGTGCAGAAAAAGGGATTAAGTTGACCTGGCATTTCCTTCCAATAGCTTATAAAGAAGGAAGCAATCAATTGGGACGTGAAAAAATGCATAATGCCTCATCTATTGCTGGTATAGCCTTTAACAATGCAGGTCTGGGAATTTGTCATAGTTTGTCACATGCCATTGCTGCCTTCTTTCATGTACCACATGGCCGCATCAATGCTTTTCTATTGCCTTATGTTATTTCCTTCAATGCTAGTCTTGATGAAACTAATGAAACAGAAGTGACAAGTCGTTACAATCAAGTTGCTCAATTGTTGGATATAAATGGGTCAACACCAAAACAAGGTGTTATGGCATTGATAACAGCTATTAAACGACTCTCGAAACAGCTTGGTATTCCAAATTCCTTAGAGGAATTAGGTATTGATCGAACTGAATTTGACAAAATGATTCCTGAAATGGCAAAGCACGCAGTAGATGACGCTTGCACTCCAACTAATCCACGCTCTGTAACTAGTGATAACTTAGAAACAATTTTACGTGGATTATAAATACGAAAAAAGAAAGAAGAAAAGGATGAAATTTCTAACAGAAGATGATTTACGTCTTAAGTATCATGATTTTCCTTTTGAGACTTTCACAATTGAAACAAATACAAGATTAACACCAGGTGCTAAAACATTTTTGATGGATCGTAAAATCACTATTTTTGATAATAATAATCCACTTGAAAAGAAGAAAAACTCGTTTTTAAAAGCTGTGAATTCTAAAAATAGGTTACAAGTAAGTCATTTATCACATGCTTTAAAGGACAACCAAATTTATCTTTTACGATGTGAGTTTTTAAAAGTGGCATCTGATTTAGTATCAGTTGATCTTAGTTTAGCCCAAGAGTTAGCTATTCTTGAACACCATTTGGGAACCATAGAAGCGAGTGACAATCTCTCTTTACCATCTTTAAAAATTGATACTTCTTCAGACTATGTTGACAGTGTCTACCTAGTAAACAATCTTTCAACGGTCTCTTTGTTTTTACAAATGGATAAAGGTAAGATACTATCTCGACTTTATCCCCTTTACTTTCAAACAGAAGCCTATTTAGAAAATAATCCATCTAAAGCACTTGAAATGGTTGGTCAACGGTTAGGACAATTGATCGCCTATTACCTGAATCTAAGCAAGGAGGATACGGATGAAACAAGAGAGATTACCTAAAAGTTGTGATCACTATGTGAAGGATTTTGAAACGGTTGAAAAACAAGCCATTAAAAGAAAAAGTTCAGTTTACTTGACTGGCGTCGACTTGGGAACTGCTTATATTGTTTTAGTTGTTTTAGATGAAGATAAAAATATCGTTGCAGGAGCTCATAAACCAGCAAGTGTTATTCGTGACGGGATGGTCGTGGATTATATTGGAGCCATCCAAATTGTTCGTGAATTAAAAGAAAGTTTGGAACAAAAGTTAGAGACAGAACTTTTATATGCTGCGGCAGCTATTCCCCCAGGAACAAATAAACTGGATTCAGGTGCTATTAAAAATGTGGTGCAAGGTGCTGGTTTTGAGCTAACGGCTCTGTTAGACGAACCAACTGCAGCTAATGCAATTGTTGGGTTGGAAAATGGGGCTATTGTTGACATTGGTGGAGGAACTACGGGTATTTCAATTTTTAAAGGTGGCGAAGTGGTATCTTCTGTTGATGAAGCAACAGGAGGAATCCATTTCACACTTGTTGTAGCTGGAGCTTATCATCTTGAGTTTGAGGTTGCTGATGCTTATAAACGAAATCCTGAAAATCATCAGGAATTAATCGGTGTTTTAAAACCGGTTGTGGAAAAGATTGCTTCAATTATTAACCGCCATATACTTGGTCATGATATAGATGTTATTTATTTAGTTGGTGGTAGTAGTTGTTTGACAGGAATTGAGACCATTATTCAAAAAGAAACTGGAATAAAAACGGTTAAGCCACAAAATCCGATGTTTGTCACACCAATTGGAATAGCAATGAATTGTAGTCAGACAGTCATCTATTAAAAAGGAGATAATATGTTAGTTGCTGAATTAGTCGATACCATTTGGGCGACTAGAAAATCGGAAGCACTAAATGGTTCTAAATTGTTACTAGCGGAAGTGAAAGGTGGCAGTAAAGCGGGAGAACTTATCGTCGTCGTTGATATAATCGGAGCTGGTATTGGTGATCGTGTTATTATCACAACAGGCTCTGCAGCACGTCGCATGATGGGTGATGATCGGATGCCCGTAGATGCTGCGGTTGTCGGAATCATTGATGAAAATTATGATGATGTTAAAAAACAAAATGGGAAAAAAGAAAGATTTTCATAAAGCGAATGTTTTTTGACTTTCATGAATCTGGAATAAGGAGAAAAAATGGCAAAATTAATTGTTGCAAAAGATGTATTGGAATGCTACGAGAATGGCCAATCAACTTGCCTAATTGAAGCAAATACCATTATCACACCAGCCGCTAAAGATGAAGCTAAAAAGTATGGTATTTCTTTTGAAGTGGATTGTCCAAAATGTGAAAAAGCCAATATCAATTTTAAAAAAGGCAATGAGATGAGCTCAGATGATCTACTCTCATTGTTAAAAACGCTCTTAAATACAGTAGATAAAGAAGACAAACCTTCTTTACCTTATCGATGTGTTGCCCATCACAATGGCTTGAAAGTTGTCAAAGGAGGCACTGTAAGGATGGACGAATTTGACACCGGAAATCCTGATGATAAGGTAACTTATCAGGAATTAGTAAGTAAGGATGAATCAAAAATGAGTGCTGGTTTCTTATCAATTGATCATTCTAACTTTGCTTGGAAACTCCCATACGAAGAAATTGATTATGTGATTTCTGGAACGGTATCTGTTGAAATTGATGGCCAAACTTATGTTGGTCGTGCTGGAGATGTTCTTTATGTCCCTAAAGGGTCAGATGTGGTTTGGGGATCTCCAGATCATGCCAAAATCTTTTATACTACATTCCCTGCGAACTGGTCTGACTTGATGTAAACGAGGTGAGGATGCGATGAATGCGATAGGTATGATTGAAACAAAAGGTTTAATTGGCTCAATAGAAGCAGCAGATGCCATGGTTAAGGCCGCAAATGTCGCTTTGATTAGAAAAGAATATGTTGGTAGCGGCTTAGTTACAGTTCTTATTCGCGGGGATGTCGGTGCTGTTAAAGCAGCAACTGATGCCGGCGCGGCAGCTGCACAAGGAATTGGTGAACTGGTATCGGTTCATGTAATTCCACGACCAGATTGCCAATTGCTTCAGCTTTATCCTGAAGAAATAGTGGAAACAACTGATGAGAGTTATCTAAAAAAGGAATCAAATGTTCGAATTGCGGCAGAAGAAAAATTTGAGCAACAATTCTTACAAAATGAAGAATCAAAAAATCTATTGACTGATCTTCAGAAATTGCCCTTGAAAGAGTTTAAAAGGCAGTTAGAAAAAAACAAAGCAGATGACTTAAGAAGTCTTGTTGCAGCTAATGACGATGTACATGTACCAATTGAAACATTATCAAAAATGGTTCGAAGAGATATGATTGACTTGTTAGTGACCGACTATAAATCAAAGAAAAATGAGTAAGAAAAGAAAAAGGAGGAAAGAATGAATACAATTGACCTTGATTTATGTTCCATTCAGGAAGCGCGAAATCTTGTTAGAAATGGTAAAAAAGCAGCAGATAAAATCGCATTATTCACCGATCAAGAAATTGATGCTATTTTACAAAATATTGTTAAAGCAGTAGAAGCAAATGCCTATTACTTGGCAGAATTAGCTGTTGAAGAAACAGGCTTTGGTAAAGTTGCTGATAAAGCTTATAAAAATTATGCTGCTGCCAAGTTATTATATGATGAAATAAAAGACCAAAAAACGTCAGGGATTATTGATTTTGATGACAAAAATAAACTCTTTAGTGTGGCTGAGCCAGTTGGTCTAGTGTTAGGAATAACACCATCAACAAACCCCACTTCGACGATTATTTTTAAAGCTATGATTGCTATTAAATCACGCAATGCTATTGTATTTGCGCCACATCCATCAGCTAAACACTGTAGTGTTGAAGCAGCTGAATTGGTTCGTAAGGCTGCTATTGAAGCGGGTGCTCCGGAACATACTATTTCTTGTGTGATGAATCCATCTTTAGAAGCAACCAATGAACTGATGCATGCTAAAGATATATCACTCATTATTGCAACTGGTGGTCCTGGTATGGTTAAAGCTGCTTATAGTAGTGGTAAGCCGGCTATTGGTGTCGGAGCTGGGAATTCTCCTGCTTACATAGAAAGAACAGCTAATGTTAAAAAGGCCATTGCTAATATTCTAGCCTCTAAAACATTTGATAATGGTACTATTTGTGCATCTGAACAGGCAATTATTTGTGAAGAAAGCAATAAAGATAAAGTTATTGCTGAATTGAAAGCTCAAGGTTGTTATTTTATGACCAAAGAGGAAACTGATAAAGTCTGCCATGTTCTTTTTAGAGGTAATTCTAAGGGCTGTAACCCATCAATGAGTCCGAAATTTGTAGGTAAGCCAGCCACCTATATTGCTAAAGCGGTTGGTTTGACAGTTCCAAGTGATACTAAGGTTTTAGTTGGTCCGCAAGCTGGTGTAGGACAAGGTAATCCCTTATCGTTTGAGAAATTAACCACTGTTTTAGGTTTTTATGTTGTTAATGACTGGGAAGAAGCATGTGCATTAAGTATTAAACTTTTACAAAATGGGATTGGGCATACTATGAGTTTACATACAGAAGATCCTAAAATGATTTTCCGATTCTCTACTAAACCAGCATCTCGTATTTTAGTTAATACAGGTGGCAGTCAAGGTGGTACAGGCTTATCAACTGGTTTACCAGCAGCATTTACTCTTGGTTGTGGGACATCCGGAGGTAGCTCTGTTTCAGAAAATTTGGGCCCAAAACATTTGATAAATGTGAAGACAGTAGCCTATGGTCTTAAAGATGTGACAACCTTAGCTAGTGAAGATTTTGTTTTCCAAAATTTACCGAAAACACGTTCATCACATGTGAGTGATGAACAAGTATCTGCAGTTTCATCAGCATCGGTTCACCATGAACAGGTCAGTCAGACTTGTCAGCAAAAAGAAAAAAATTTTCTAAACCAAACGCCTCAATCTATTCAAGCGGCTTTTGAATCTCATCAAAGTCAAGCAGCAGATGTTAAAAAACCAATGACAGGAACAGTAGAAACTGAAAATACTGTAGACAATGAAGCAATTGTTCGTGAAATTTTATCATCATTAAAACAGAAATAAGAGGAAAAAGATGGACGAAGATTTAGAAAGTTTATTTTATAAAGTGATCGACCAACTAGGTGGTTCTGCTTCCTCAGATGCTAAGCCATTAGGTGACACTAGCATAGTTACTACTCATGATTTGCAACAAGTAGATCGAGATGGATACTCAATTCCACTTGGTGTTTCTAATCATCATATTCACCTATCTCAAAATGATGCTGATTACCTATTTGGTAAGGGGTATCCTTTTCAAAAATTGAAAGATTTATCTCAGCCTGGTCAATATGCTCTTCAAGAATGTGTTACGCTTGCTGGACCAAAAGGTGTTATTGAAAAAGTTCGCATTTTGGGACCAGTAAGAGATGAAACACAAGTTGAAATTACAGCAACAGATTGTTTTAAATTAGGTGTCAAAGCACCATTACGTTTATCAGGGGATATTGAGAATACGCCTGGTTGTACAGTCATTGGACCAACAGGCTCTATTCAATTAGAAAAAGGTTGTATTGTTGCCAAGCGGCATATCCATATGTCACCAGAGGACGCTAAGAATTATGGTGTGACAAACAATCAAGAAGTGTCCCTAGAACTACCAGGTGACCGTGGTGGTCTATTAAAAAACGTCACAGTTCGTGTCAAAAATACCTTTAGTCTTGAATGTCATTTGGATACAGAAGAGGCTAATGCAATGGGTGTTACAGGTAAAGATAGGCTAAGACTTATCAAATAACTATTTTAAAGGAGATAGAAAATGAATTCAGAAGCATTAGGCATGATTGAAACAAAAGGGCTAGTAGGCTCAATCGAAGCAGCAGATGCTATGGTAAAAGCTGCCAATGTTACCTTGATTGGTAAAGAACACGTCGGTGGCGGTTTAGTAACTGTTCTAGTTCGCGGAGATGTCGGTGCAGTCAAAGCCGCAACAGATGCCGGCGCGGCAGCTGCACAACGAATTGGTGAACTAGTATCAGTTCATGTTATTCCACGTCCTCATGGTGAAGTGGAAACAATTCTACCAAATAAATAAGAGTTATCTTGACAGTAAAGAAAGAGGATTAGATTATGACTTCAGAAGCATTAGGAATGATTGAAACAAAGGGGCTAGTAGGCTCAATAGAAGCAGCAGATGCCATGGTAAAAGCAGCCAATGTTACCTTGATTGGTAAAGAACATGTTGGTGGTGGTTTAGTAACTGTTCTAGTTCGCGGAGATGTTGGTGCTGTCA
>NZ_JBRUGD010000011.1:0-82225 GCF_053206145.1 Streptococcus hongkongensis | reverse complement strand
ATTTAAGTTGATGTTTAACTCATTCTTTTTCTGTCGCTGACAGATTTATTGTTTTTACTTTATTGACAGGTAATATGGTTATCATATCACCCTGCACGTTTGGTTTGTCTTATTCAGTTCTCAAAGGTCTTTTCTCTCTTACGAGACAACTATTATAGTCTATCAGATCACGTAGCTTTTGTCAATAACTTTTTAAAACTTTTTTGTTTTGACGTCGTCTTGCTTTCTGACAACTTTATTAGTATAGCTAGTTTTACAAGGATTGTCAATACCACTTCTTAAAATTTTTATCATTTTTATATTAACTTTCCTACATATACAAATAAAACACTGACATAGAACTTATAAATTTGAATATCTGCTTAAAAGTTCTTGATAAAGTTCTTCTTCAGCTTCACTTAAACCCATTTTACAAGGCTCAGACCCTAACTGCCTCAGCGCAAGAAGGACGCGTTCTTCAACTTCTTCAACCGAAAACGTATCATTTAATAGTTCTGTTAAGGTCGCCATACTTTCAGGCTTCACTTTTGGATAGTGATTATTCGTTTTCTGATCCGCCAGACTCACATCATAAAATTCCTTAATTATATGCCCACGTTCCAACTGATTTCCGTTCACGCTGATATAGATGGAAATCGCTATCGCATTTTTAATCCGACGTTGAGCTAAACCTGCAAATTTTTGATTATTAATACTGAGATCAAAGGTGCCCGGACAATAAGAATCAGAAATTTCAAAATGGTCAATGGCCTGGTAATAATCAGAAAAAGATTTTCGGATTAATTCCACCATAAATGTGTAACCATCTGTAATACTATATTTATCAGTTAGCCCATCTGGAAATAATAGGCTAAAGTTAAGTATGCCAGAATCTGAAACAACAGCCAAGCCTCCAAGATTACGAACAACACTATCATATCCTGCTCCTTTAATAAATTGTCTTCCTTCTGTGATGGCCGGAAGTTGTCTATCGGACATGCCTAAAATAACTGTATTGGGCATAGGCCAAAAATGTAGAATCATTTTATTTGGGTCTTTATTGAGTGAACGCAGAAATACTTACAATTTGTCCAACTTTCTAAAACTATTCGTAATACTACTATTTTATATCAACAAAGTTAATTCTCCAACAAATTTGAAATATTTATTATTCTTAAATTACTTTCATTATATAGTGAAACAAAAAAAGAACTCCTATTCAGGAGTTACTTTCTTAGTTAGACTGCTGTCTTTCAGCAATCTCTTTTTTATATTGCTCAGTTTCTATTGCATTGGCCCAAACAAAGTGGCCTGGTTGAATTTCAACCATTTCGGGTTTATCAACTGAATAGTCATGTTGGTCTACATTATAGACAACTAATTTTTTCTGTCTTTCCAAAATTGGATCTGGAATTGGGACAGCTGATAATAGTGATTTTGTGTATGGGTGAACGGGGTTGATAAATAATTCCTCAGTTTCAGCCACTTCTACAATGACCCCTTTATGAATAACTGCGATACGATCTGAAATAAAACGAACAACAGATAAATCATGTGCAATGAACAAATAAGTCAAACCTTTTTCTTTTTGCATCCGTTTCAAGAGATTCAATACTTGCGCACGGACAGAAACATCAAGCGCTGAAATAGGTTCATCAGCAATGACAAATTCTGGATCCATAACCAAAGCACGCGCAATTCCGATACGTTGACGTTGACCACCAGAAAACTCATGTGGGTAACGTGTTAAATGTTCAGACAAAAGCCCAACTTCTGTCATCATCTGTTTAATTTTTTCTTTGCGCTCTTCTTCATTTTTGAATAACTTGTGATTGTAAAGTCCTTCAGAGATGATGTAATCAACAGTTGCACGTTCATTTAAGCTGGCAGCTGGATCTTGGAAAATCATTTGAATTTTTTTTATCAGATCAACTTGTTCTGCTCTACTTTTTTTCTTATTAATTTGTTTCCCATCATAAATGATTTGACCTGAACTAGTGTCATTTAAACCAATGATCGCACGTCCGATTGTCGTTTTCCCACTTCCTGACTCACCAACTAAAGAGAAAGTTTCTCCTCGATTAATGAAGAAGTTGGCATTTTTAACAGCAACAAATTTTTTCTTTCCTTCACCGAAGGAAATTTCTAAGTCTTTGACTTCAACTAACTTCTCAGACATTTCCTTCCTCCCTATAAACGTGTTTACTTGAGATTTTCTCATGTAAATCTTGGATAACTACTGGTTTTTGAACTTTTGGAGCCTCTGGATGGAGTAACCATGTTTTGGCCCAATGGCTATCGCTAATCTCAAATTTAGGAACAGCTTCTTCAAAATCAATCTTCATAGCATACTGTGATCTTGGTGCAAAAGCGTCGCCAACTATTGGTTTATATAATGAAGGAGGCGTTCCGGGAATTGAAAAGAGAATTCCCTTGTCATCAGCTAATTGTGGCAGACTTGATAATAAACTCCAAGTATATGGGTGACGCGGATCATAAAAAATGTCTTCGACCGTTCCATATTCTACAACTTCTCCAGCATACATAACCGCAACATTTGTAGCAATACTTGCAACGACACCTAAGTCATGGGTAATAAAGATAATTGTAAATTCATATTCTTTTTGAAGCGTTTTTAACAAGTCAATAATTTGTGCTTGAATAGTTACATCTAAAGCCGTTGTCGGTTCATCACAGATAAGAATATCTGGGCGACAAGCAAGGGCGATAGCAATAACAATCCGTTGTCTCATTCCACCAGAATATTGGAAGGGGTATTCATTAAACCGTTTATCAGCTTCTGGAATACCAACTTTGTTCATGTAATCAATGGCTAGTTTTTTAGCTTCTGATTTAGATTTTTTCTGGTGTTTAATAATGACTTCTGTAATCTGTTGCCCAATCGTTTGAATTGGGTCGAGGCTGGTCATTGGGTCTTGGAAGATAGTAGCAATTTTAGCACCACGAATTCCTTCCCAATCTTTGTGATTCTTTAGTTTGGTTAATTCTTGTCCACGGTAATCAATTGACCCTGAGGCAATGCGACCATTGGATTCTAACATTCCGGTAAATGTTTTTGTTAATACTGACTTACCACTCCCTGACTCGCCAACAACCGCAAGGACTTCACCTTCATGTAAATCGATAGAGATGTCTCGGATAGCAGTCAACACACGGTCACGGACGTCAAATTCTACAACAACATTTTTTGCACTTAAAATAACTTCTTTTTTCTCAGTCATGACTACTCCTATCTATGTGTTCTTGGGTCACTAGCATCTGCTAAGTTTTGTCCCACTATGTAAAGTGGAAGGGATACTAGAATAAGAGTAGTTAATGGAATCCAGAATAGGTAGGCATTTGTTGTCAAATATGATGAATAATTTGAAATTAAACGACCTAAACTTGGTTCTGACAATGGTAAACCTAAACCAAAGAATGATAAGAAGGCCTCTGATGAAATATAGGCTGGTAACAATAGGGAAACCATTGATACAATGACAGAAACTAATTGTGGTAATAAGTTTTTAGAGACGATTTTATAAGTTGGTGTTCCTAGTGTTTGACTGGCTAGGTTATACTCCAAGTCACGGTAACGAAGCACTTGTACACGGACCGCATAGGCAATCCCAATCCATCCTGTCACACAAAAGGCAAAGATAAGATTCCAGAATCCAGCACCAATTGAATACGTCAAGACAATGATAATAAGCATTTGAGGTAGGTTTGAAATAACATTGTAGACTTCAATCATTACTTTATCAACTGCTTTAGAAACACCCCATAGCCCACCGATAATAACACCAATAATCATGTTAATTGCCGTCGCAATGACTGAAATGAGAATTGAATTTCTCGCACCATACCAAACACCATCAAATAGAGACTGACCATTTTTGTCCGTACCGAACCAGTATTCACCATTTGGTGAGATATAGCGTTTTGAAAAATCGTTAATATTTGAAACGTCGCCAAAGTCGTAGTTAGCAAATATCGGGTAAACAAAACTCATTAGAATGATCGCAATTAAAATGACTAACATGACTAGAGTCGATTTGCGTGAAAAGAACTGTCTAAATACAGACTTCCAATAAGAGTAAGAAGGGGCATCGATGACTTCTGATGCATAACTATCTAGTTCGACAAATTCGAATTTACTTTTATCTATCGCTGTCATTATTTCCCTCCTTTACTTGATAATTTAATACGTGGATCTAAGACAGTCATTAATATATCACCTACTAACAAGGCAAGAATTGACAAGACTGCAAAGATGAAGACTAGCCCAACAACCATTGAGTTATTGGCTGATTTAATGGCATCTATTAACATTTTACCCATTCCTGGGAAGGCAAAGACAGTTTCTGTTAAGGTGGCACCTGCAATAGTCGCAACAATTGCTTGTGGTATACCATTAACAATTGGTACCATCGCCTGTTTAAATAGGTGATGTTTGGAAATTTCTGCCTCAGTTAATCCTTTAGCACGCGCAAAACGAACAAAATCACTTCCTTGTAAGTCAACGATATAACGACGGAACCAAACAACAGTACCTGGAGTTCCAAGAATACCTAAAATAAGAGCAGGTAAAACATAGGACCTTGGATCACTTGCACCTAATAATGGGAAAGTATCTGGTAACCCAATTTTTGACCCTAAGAAACGCACAATATAAATCAATGCAATACTTGGCAATGCCAACATAAAGGTTGTTGTTGCTGTTGAAAATCGATCAAAAACACCGTCTTTATAGTATGCCATAAGCATTCCAATAGGTAGCCCGATAATATATGATAAAGCAACACCAATAACACCAATTTTAAAGGAGTTGGCAATCATAGATGGCTCTGCATGTTTATTTTTAGTTGCTGTGTATGCATCTTTCGCTCCAAAATTAGCTTTGTCACGTGCATCCGCATCTTTTGGCGATTTATACGTTCTACTTGTCACATCAATTGGTGAGAATTTAGTCACACCAGTTGGGAATTTTGTTTGCTCTGACAGACTTCTTCCTTGACCCTGTGTAATAACCTGGATAACTGGAATATTAGCATAAGTTGGGTAAGATGTTCCTAAATCAAACGAAATAATATTTTGGTGAATAAATGGGAAACTACCATCAAAGTAAACCAAGTATTTATGTTTAGTACCAGAACCAACTAAAGCTGGACCAACCGCAGGATCAATTTCAGGTCTGACATAGCGTTCTAAATTAGGGTTTTTAGGATCCTGAATTGTCCAAGGATGGTCAATAACTAACATATGACTGAAGAAATTCCAAACACGTTCATGAATCGGAATATTTCTGACTGCATAAAATTCTTTGCTTTCTTCAAATTCTTTCAATGTCCAACCATTACCAAGCTTAGTGATGAATTTTTTGTAGATCGCTTTATTTTTAGCAGTTGGTTCAATCGTTACAGTTTTGTCCATTTTTTCAGCTTTGTCACGTAATTCTTTACTATTATAGTAATTAATATAACCCATACGTTCAAAAACTGTATTGCGATAGTTATCTTTCTTGTCTGGCGTCGTCACCATTTTATTATAATTGGGGTCTTGTTTAAATATCAAGCTTGTCGGTACCAAGGTAAAAACAATGACATAAGTCAGTGTCGTAACCAACAAAATTGAGATCAATGACCTCAAAATGCGTTCGAATATATACTTTTTCATTCCAATCCTCATAATAAGTTCAAAAGAACTTTCTCAGACATAGAGAAAGTTCTTAGTTGAACTAGCCTTATTTTTCAATATGTTTGTTTAATGACTCTTCATATTTTTTATTTGATTTTTCTTTAGCTTTTTTCCACTCTTTATATGCTTTATCAAATTGTTTAGTCGTTACAGGTTTATCTTGTAGCTTGATATATTTGTAATAGCTAGCATCAGATTTATTTCCTGCCCATCCAAACGCAGCTGTAAATGGAACAACTTTAGTTACAGCAGGTGTCCCTCCTAAAGAATAGGTTGGAATGTAGACCGCTGAATCGACAAGAGCTGCTTGTGCTTGAGCATATTTTTCATATCGTGCATCTTTATCATCAGTAATCTTACTTGCTTCATTTGCTAATTTGACAAATTCATCTAAACCAGCTTCAGAGGCAATTGCACTATCTTTAATTGGTTCAAGTCCAATAAATTTAGTTTGTGCATTCGCTATACTTGTATTAAAGATATCAAGATAAGAACTTGGATCTAAGTAATCAGGACTCCAACCAGATGAAGTCGTAATGTCCCAATCTTGTTGCGCTGGAGTTTCAGCCATATAAGTTACATTGTTGTATGTATCTGCATTAAGCTCAACAATATCAAGAACTACATTTTCTTTCCCAAGTGAATCTTCAATGGATTGTTTCATTGATTGCGCTTGTTGCATCAAGACTGTTGCAGTCTGATCCTGAGGCATATCAATGTGGATTGGGAATTGTACACCTTGTGCTTCAAGTGCTTTTTTAGCTTTCTCCATTTGAGCTTTTGCTTTAGTTTTATTGAAAAGTCCATCTTGCGCATCTGCTAAATTGATGTCTTTCCATTGATCTCCATAAGATGCTAAATCTTTTTCAACAACTTTACCAAAATCTTGACCTTTGATTTGAACAAATGCAGGTGGAATTAAGGTATTACGAAGTGCTTTATTAGCGGCATCTTCACCGGTAGATTGGGCATTATAAGAAATACGATTGAAACCAAACGTTAAGGCTTGACGGAAGTCTTTGTTTAGAACTGCTTTACGCGTATCTTCTTTTTGTTTATCGTCTGTCTTTTTAGTATGACCATATGCCGTACGATTCAAGTTGAAAGTGGCATAGTAAATATTTGATTTTTGAGGAGCGTAAGTAATATTTTTCCCATATTTTTTCTTAGCCGTTTTGTAGGATGGTGTAGTTGGGAAAAGGCGTGCCGCTGTGTAAGCTCCCTTGTCAAAATTTCTAAATAATGACTCTTGGTCTTGACCGTCATAGTAAGTTAATTGAACAGCATCAAGATGGACATCTTCTTTATCCCAGTAGTTTTCATTTTTAGTGAATTCAATTGATGATTTGCTAGTCAACGCAGAAATTAAGAATGGTCCATTATATAGGATCGAGCTAGCATCTGACGCTTTCCCAAAATTTTTACCTTGTGATTTTAAGAAAGCTGCATTAACTGGAGATAAAATACCATAAGTTAATTTAGAGTTCCAGAAACTTTCAGGTTGTTTCAAGGTGTACTGAACCGTGTTTTTATCAATTGCTTTAACACCTACAGTTGAAAAATCTTTTGTTTTCCCATCAATATAGTCACTTAAGCCTTTAATGGAATCTTGCACAAGATAAAGAGCATCTGAATTCTTATCAGCAGCATGTTTTAAGCCAGTAACAAAATCTTCAGCCGTTACTTTAGCATACTCTTCACCATCAGCTGTATACCATTTTGAATCTTTACGGATTTTATAAGTATAGGTAAGTCCGTCTTTTGAGACAGTCCAGCTTTTTGCGACAGAAGGGACTAAATTACCTTCATTATCATACTCCATTAAGCCATCTACAGCGTTTTGTGTAATTTCACTTGTTGTCGAACGTCCTGAAACTAAATAATCTAAGGTATCAGGATCAGTAGCATAAACATAGCTATATGTTTTACTTTTGCTGTCTTTACTTGATCCACTGCCACAGGCAGTTAAGGCTGAAACTGATAAAACTACAATCCCAGCTGCTGCTAACCATTTCCCATTTTTCATAAGATACACTCCTAAAAAGTTTTTCTTTATTCTACACAAATTTTTATGTGATAATTAAAAGTATTATATCATAATTTTTATTTAAAAAGAATATTGAAGGCAAAATTATCTGAATATTTTATATCACTAATTAATACAAATTAAATATTTAAAAATTGTAACCGTTTTTTGCGCTTATTCTATACGATTTTAAGAAAATTTAATGATATCCATTTTATTCTCATATTACACCGTTAATTATTCAATTCAATTCACAAACCTTGACCAAAATGAGATGACATACTATGATATAATGGAAAAAAACGATATGATTGGGACTACATAAATGAAAAAATTACTCTTTCTTTTCCTTTTTCTAGGATCAATAACTACCTTTACTAGTGCGTGGGCTGCTGATTTTTCCTTATCAGCTGATAGTGCAATTGCCTTTGATCTTGAGTCCGGTAAAATTCTTTATGAAAAGAATGCAAAAAAAGTATTACCTGTTGCCTCAGCCACAAAGGCCTTGACAGCTTATATGGTCTACAAAGAAATTGAACAAGGCAAGTTAGGCTGGTCTTCACCTGTAACTATTTCTGACTACCCTTTTCAACTAACGACAAACTACACCATCAGTAACGTACCACTTGAGGCCAGGAAATATACTGTTAAGCAATTAATGAAAGCTATGTTAGTAACAAACGCTAACAGCGCAGCTATTGCTTTAGCCGAAAAAATCGGAGGAACGGAACCACTTTTTGTGGATAAAATGAAAAACCAATTGAATGATTGGGGAATTGCTGATGCTAAACTCTATAATGCGAGTGGCTTACCCAACAGTCTACTTGGAGACAATAGTTATCCTAAATCAAAAAAAGATGCTGAAAATAAATTGAGCGCCAAAGACCTGGCAATCATTACTTATCACTTAGTAAATGATTATCCTGAAATTTTGAAGCTAACAAGTTTAGCTAGGACAAGGTTTGATGGTCAGGATATTTACTCTAATAATTATATGTTAGAAGGTTTTCCTTATGAAAGAGCTGGTATAAACGGTCTTTTCCTTGGTGTCCCTGAAAACGGTGGTCCGACTTTTATTGCTAGTAGTAACAGTAAGCGTATGAAAGTTATTACCATTGTGATTGGAGCTCACGAAAAGGAGCAGAAAATTGCTGAACCTTATAAATCGACATCACTACTATTAGATTATCTTTATCAACACTTTGTTAAAGTAACCCTACTGAAGAAAGATCAGCTGATAAAAAACAAACACTATTCTATTAAAGATAGCCCAAGTCAGACGTTACCCGTTTCTTCAAAAGCTGACTTGACAGTTATTCAACCGCTTGTTGCAAAACATAAAGGCGATATTGTTTACTCTAACAGTAAAACTGATATCTATGCACCTATAAAAAAAGGGCATGTGGTCGCATCCGCTCAATACAAAGATCCCAACATCATTGGCATGGGATATATTGATAAAGCACCTGAAGTGGCCATTCAAGCAGACAAAACTCTAAAAAGGAGCTTTTTCTTAAAAGTTTGGTGGAATCACTTTGTCGATTATGTTAATAGCAATTTATAAATAAATTGGAAGATATAAAAGTATCTTCCAATTTTTTCTTTTTTGACCTCAGGTCATTTCTCTGATAAAATTCGAAGCATCAAAAAATACATGCTAAAACTTGTTTTTATTGGCTTACTTCTACCTACTACAGTCAAAAAAGTAGGCGCTCAGGACTTCTTTGTCGATAGTCAACATGCCATCGCAGTTGTGTATGACACTGGTAAAATTCTCTACGAAAATAACGGCAATCAAAAGGCGCCAATTGCCTAGCTAACAAAATTATTAACGATTTATCTAACTAATTATATTAAAGCTGATCATTAAGCACGATTTAGTCAAACCAATCAACTCTTGGATTATTGTTTCCGAAGCTTTCAGAAAAAACTGTTAGTCAAAAAAGAAGAACATCTCCCAAACCACATCAAACTAGAAGAAAGAAAAAAGAGGAATATAAGGGTTAAGACTTGCAGTAACCTTTACTCTGGCAGTCGAATAGATACAAATCCTAAATTAGCCTTTACATCTTCTGAAAAGTTGGTAGCTCCAATAGAAAAGAATAGAAAAATCGGGACTTTTGAATACCAAGATACAGATCTAATTAGTGATGGCTATCAACTTAATCCCCTAAAGTCACGATTTATAGCAGCGAGACAGTGCAAAAATTAACTATTTTCGACAAAATAAAGTAAGTCTTTAAGAACAATTAATAAATTACGAAAATATTAATAATGAAAAAACATTTTGTAATTGTACTAATCTAATGATATAATTATCCTATCTTTTATGACAAGGAGTTTTCATGTGATTAAAAAGTTAATACTTTTACTGTGTTTTTTCTTTGCATTAATTAACCCTACTCTGCTCAAAGCTGAGCAACAAGAGGACATCGTCTCCTTGACGCGTCAAGCTGGTTATACAGTTAATGCTGCTGATAAACCAGCCTCTTCTATCGTCATCGATGTGACATCAGGCGATATACTCTGGCAAGATCGCATCAACGATGTTCGAGACCCTGCTAGCATGAGTAAACTGTTTACTTTATATTTGCTATTTGAAGATATCCACAAGGGTAAGATCGCACTGACAGATTTAATTACTGCAAATCAAACCGACCAGGCTATTAGCCAGATTTACGAGATTAGTAACAATAACATCGTTGCTGGTGTAAAATACCCCGTTGAAGACCTTATTACTATGACTGCTGTGCCGTCATCTAATGTAGCCACGCTGATGTTAGCTAATTATATGTCTGGTAATGATGCTGGTGCCTTCATTGATCGGATTAACGCAACAGCTAAGAAACTTGGCATGACTAATACACATTTCAGCAATGCCAGTGGGGCGGTAGCCAGTGCTTTTAATGGTCACTATTCTCCAAAGGGCTATAATATCGAGCAAGTTAATCAAACTACAGCACATGATTTAGCTCTCCTTTGTTTCCATTTCATAAAAAAATACCCAGATATTTTAAACTACACTAATAAATCCTCCGTCAAAACGATGGTCGGAACTCCTTTTGAGGAGGAATTTCACTCCTACAACTACTCACTTCCCGGAGATAAATTCGGCCTCAAGGGAGTTGATGGTTTAAAAACTGGCTCTAGCCCGAGTGCAGCTTTCAATGCTGCAATTACAGCAAAAAGAGGAAAGAAACGCCTTATTTCAATTGTGATGGGAGTCGGTGACTGGTCTGATCAAAACGGAGAGTTTTACAGACATCCGTTCATTAATGCTATAACTGAGAAAGGCTTTTCTGATAAAAGTTCTGTTTCTAAAGGTAAACTCCCTAATATTATTAGAAAAGAGAAAAACGTCCACCCTAAGAAAGCCAAAGCACAAGGTTATCATCACGAAACAAACAAAAATATCATTGAAAGATTGGAAAGATTCGCTGACCAACATCATCATTTTATTTTTTTATGTTTGGGGATTTTTATGATTTCAGTCTTAGTTTTAGGATTGATTGCTATTTATAAATAGTCATAACCACCCGTCAAACGGGTGGTTTGGTCCAGGACTATAAGCCCAAATAACTAGCCAGCGCCTAAAGACGCTGGCTTTCACTTTGTTCAAGCCTTATTGCTTTTGACTCGTCACCGGCCTCTTAAAGAGGCATTTGTATTACTTACTATTATCCCTAAAGGGATCCTCATATTCTTTAACACTCAGTTTATCTAGTGCTATGTCATGTTTTTCTTGTTCTTGAATATATTTTTTTATTGTAGCTTCATTTAATCCAACCTACTAACATAATAACCTTCTGCCCAAAAGTGTCGATTACCAAATTTGTATTTCAGATTGGCGTGTTTGTCGAACATCATAAGTGCACTCTTACCTTTTAAATAGCCCATAAAACTTGAAACACTTATTCTGGGGGGAATGCTTACTAACATGTGTACGTGATCTGGCATCAGATGTCCTTCTATTATTTCCACACCTTTATAGCTACATAATCTTTGAAAAATTTCTCCCAAACTGCCTCGATATTGATTATAGATTACTTTTTGTCTATACTTAGGGGTGAACACAATGTGATAGAACACAGCCACTTTGTGTGTGACAAACTGTAACTGGTTTTAGCCATTTATTTTTCCTCCTTTGTCTAACCTGAACAATTAGATGATATTAGGAAAAATAAATGGAAGCTACAAGCCTTCTTAGCCACCAGCTTAGCTGGTGGTTTTCTTGTTTTTCTCTACAAAAAACTGGCTGGAAGCCATAATAAAAAAGAAAGAAGTTGGTAAACTTCTTTCTTTTTTTGATGATTAGTCTTCATCTCGTTTCTTAACAATTAAACCAAGCACAACTAAAATTGCTAGTAGTGCCTCATTATAAAGCGAACCATTCTCAGTTGTTCCCGTATACGGCAACGACTGATTGACTGAATGAGTTGTTGAATCGCTTTATGAAGTTGAGGTCGAGGCACTCAATGAGCTACTCTTAGAGTTACTTGTACTTGTAAAAGTACTCTTAGAGGCGCTAGTAGAAATACTCGTACTTACAGATTTGCTTGTACTTGTGGATTGAGATAGTGAATCAGGTATTACAATTGTTCCAGTAGATCCAAAATAATTCCCTAAAGTTGAGCCATCTTGTGTAGCATATGGTGTAAACTTAATTGTTGTATCACTAGCTGTAACAGGAACAGTTAAGTTTATTGTGATCCCATAGCCTTTGTTTAAATTAAATCCTGTAATAAAAGCTCCAGAACTCCATGAATAGCCTCCTCCACCTGTTGAAATGATTGATGGTGAGCCAATTGTTGAAACTGTACTACCTGTAGACATATTTGTCATAGTGGTTGGAGCACTAGTCGGCGCACCGTATGCTGAACCAAGCGTCACCATAGGTGAAGTACTTGTTGAAGTATTTCTAATAGTTGTTCCAGATAGAACCTGCGGAATTTCAACTGTAGTTGTTGCAGAAGTACTTGCAGAATTCATCATTACAGTTAAAATGTAATATATTGGGACATTATTATAACTATCAAAACCTGACTGAACCTGTGTAAGTTTGAGATTGACCAGATACTAATGCCAAAGAAATCTGATTAAAAGTTTTTGTTGGCGAACTTTTTAGTGTCGACGAGATTATCGATTGAATAGTACTATTTGATAAAGAAGTCGATGTTGATGTAGATAAAGAACTACTAGTCAATATAGAATTACTCTTTGATGGTGATGAAGTTAATGAAAGTGAACTCGATGAACTAGTTACAATCGTACTTGTACTTGTGAGTTTAGACTGTGCACTTGAAGTTGATTGGGATTGACTAGCCGAAGTCGAACTTGTATCAGAAACAGACGCAATTGTAGTTGTCTGATTCGTCGTGCTCGAAACTACAACAGATAAGTCAACCAGCGCTGTTCCAACCGCTGAAGCAACAGGTAAGATTGAAGTTGCTGAGTCAGCCATAACATGCGGTGTACTCAACACCCCACCTCCTAAGAGAGTCCCTACTCCTAGCGCACCTTTTAACATTTTATCTTTAGACATAACAAAATCCACATTGTCTTCACTAATGCGTTCTTCTGCCTTTCTGCCTTTAAATAAATGCATTAAACCAAATGAAGCAAGCGTTGTTTTAATCCAACCTTTACCAGACTTATGCAACCTCACTCGAGACTCCGCTTCAGTCTCGATGAATCTTTTTTTGTTAAATTGTCGTAACATATTACTCTCTCTCCTATTGTTTCTTTGAATCCCCATTCTAAAAAACAATAGTAACTAATAAATAAATGTAATTAATAGCTTTAAAATCCCCATTTCAAAACTATTTTTTGCTAAAGAATCCTCTAAACATTCCATATAAAACAAAAACCTAAATGTCTGGGACAAAATTTGTTTTTAGCAATTTATTATATCTAATTTTCAGTTGTCATTCAATACAGACTTTTCTAATTTTTAGTATTTTTAGACAATTGCTGCAAAAATGTACAAAAAAAGTTGAAGTCGTGTCCTGAAAGAACATTTCTTCAACCTAAAAGCAAAATCAATCACTTTTTATAAATAAGTTTATTCTTCTTCTCTTTTTTTACTCACAAGGCCTAGTGCTACCAAGATTGCTAGCACAGCAGTTCCATAAAGTGTATTGTTTTCAGATACCCCCGTATGAGGTAATACTTGATTAGTAGCACTCGTTGCTAGTTTACCTGATTGAGAATGACTGTCACTTACAGATTCACTTTGAGTAATTGAATCTGAAGTTGGTCTAGGAATTTCATTTTTAACAAAGCCTGAATCAACTGTTGGGTTATCTTGACCAGCCACAACGACAACAACATGGGTGCCATTTGAATCTGTCGTTTCGTTACCAACATTCGGTGTTGTTGGTGTGTAACCTGCTGGTGTTTCAAAGTCTATTGTGTAAGTTCCATCTGCTAATCCCGGGAACTCATAATGGCCATTTGAATCTGTCCTTGTTGTTTCAGTTGTACCATCTGGTTTTGTAATGGTTACTGTTACACCTGGGATACCTGGTTCAGTACTGTCTTGAACACCATCTTTGTTGGTATCTTCCCAAACAGTATCTCCAATTGTATGCGGTACTTTTACAAAGCCTGAGTCAATTGTTGGATTATCTTGACCAGCTACAGTTACTGTTACGCTTGTTCCATCTGAATCCTTAGCATCGTCGCCAACATTCGGTGTTGTTGGTGTGTAACCTACTGGTGTTTCAAAGTCTATTGTGTAAGTTCCATCTGCTAATCCCGGGAACTCATAATGGCCATTTGAATCTGTCCTTGTTGTTTCAGTTGTACCATCTGGTTTTGTGATGGTTACTGTCACACCTTGGATACCTGGTTCAGTACTGTCTTGAACACCATCTTTGTTGGTATCTTCCCAAACAGTATCTCCAATTGTATGCGGTACTTTTACAAAGCCTGAGTCAATTGTTGGATTATCTTGACCAGCTACAGTTACTGTTACACTTGTTCCATCAGAATCCTTAGTATCGTCGCCAACATTCGGTGTTGTTGGTGTGTAACCTACTGGTGTTTCAAAGTCTATTGTGTAAGTTCCATCTGCTAATCCCGGGAACTCATAATGGCCATTTGAATCTGTCCTTGTTGTTTCAGTTGTACCATCTGGTTTTGTGATGGTTACTGTCACACCTGGGATACCTGGTTCAGTACTGTCTTGAACACCATCTTTGTTGGTATCTTCCCAAACAGTATCTCCAATCGTATGTGGTACTTTAACAAAGCCTGAATCAACTGTTGGGTTATCTTGACCAGCCACAGTTACTGTTACACTTGTTCCATCTGAATCCTTAGCATCGTCGCCAACATTCGGTGTTGTTGGTGTATATCCCGCTGGTGTTTCAAAGTCTATTGTGTATGTACCATCTGTTAATCCTGGGAACTCATAATGGCCATTTGAATCTGTCCTTGTTGTTTCAGTTGTACCATCTGGTTTTGTAATGGTTACTGTTACACCTGGGATACCTGGTTCAGTACTGTCTTGAACACCATCTTTGTTGGTATCTTCCCAAACAGTATCTCCAATTGAATATATCTCAGAATATGTCTCAGAATTTGTCATTGAACTTGATTCACTTACCGATGCACTTAATGATTCGCTTACTGACGCGAAAGTTGAATCACTTGTACTTGTCGAAGCTGATTGTGACGCGGAATCAGAAACACTTGTTGAAGCTGATAATGACTGTGAATCAGAAATACTTGTTGAGGCTGATAATGACTGTGAATCAGAAATACTTGTTGAGGCTGATTGCGACGTGCTTACTGACGCCAATTCTTGTGAATTTGCTGTTGAAAGCGACAGCGACGCGGAATCACTTATACTTGTTGAGCCACTTAATGACGTCGACGCTGACGTACTTGTACTTGTCGAATCACTCAATGAGGTTGAAGTCGACTTACTGGTGCTTGTTGAGCCACTTAATGACGTCGACGCTGACGCACTTGTACTTGTCGAATCACTCAATGAGGTTGAAGTCGACTTACTGGTGCTTGTTGAGCCACTTAATGACGTCGACGCTGACGTACTTGTACTTGTCGAATTACTCAATGAGGTTGAAGTCGATTTACTTGTACTTGTTGAGCCACTTAGTGACATCGACGCCGACGCACTCATGCTTGTAGAGGTACTTTGAGAGATACTTGTTGTATCACTTGTAAATCCAGCATCAACAGTCATATTGTTTGCACCATTGATAGTAAAGGTTACTGAAGAGCCATCTGAGTCAATGGTATCATTAGTCCCAACATTAGCAGTTGTAGGCAAATAACCTGACGGAGTGGTAAAGGTAATCGTATAAGTTGTTTGATCAGTTAGACCATCAAATTGATAGTGTCCTGTAGAATCCGTATAAACAGATTTTTGGGTACCATCAGCGAACTTCAAAGTTACAAGTACATTTGCTAGTCCAGTTTCACCTGAAGTTTGAAGTCCATCTTTATTTGCGTCTAACCAAACGTAGTCACCTACAGAATAAGTTACGGCAGTCCCTGTCCCACCTGTAGTATCTTCAGAAAAGACGATATTATTATTAGCTTCAACAATAGATTGTGTACCATAATAGTCATTTGAAGTCATAGTTGCAGACTGAACAACATCATAAGGTGAGTTAGGATCAATTGCCGATACTATACGAATAACAAAGACATCAGAAATATTACCTAAATAAATTTGAGCACTGTCAGAACCATAAGATTTTGAATAACTACTTGTTACGTTAGTCAAAGCACTATAGTCTGTAATTTTCATACTATCCGGAAGTGTAGATCCATTACCAGCATTGTAAATTTGAATCGTAGAACCTGAATTGACAATGTTACTTCCGTATTGATTTACACCACCAGTATCAATGTTATAGAGATAACCATAGATATTTACATAGGTACTATATGCAGTGTAATCCATTGGATTAATGTATATAATCTGCTCAACAGTATTGTTAGTTGGATTATATTCGTTAAAAATTGTTTGTATACTTGAGGTTCCATAAACAGTTGGTGTTTGATAAATAATATTTTCAGTTTTTGAAGTTGCTTCACCACCAAAGTTATAAGTCAAGTTCAAAGTTGCGTTATTAGGGACTGCCGCTCTATCAATATAAGAGAATGAATCAATATTGGCTATAACGTTAGAATACTTATCAACATATGTTGTAAATGTATAAGTAACTGTTTTTGTTAAGGCATCAAATGTACCTGTTGCAATAACCTGACCAGATGCATCAGTTATATCCGTAGGAGTCCAGTGGGCCATATCAAAGTCTGATGGATTAACATATGGACTATAAACGTATGTGAACTGATCTCCAGCTGTCGCTGTATCAGAAATCTTAAAGGTAGCTTTATACTCCATTGTTTCCCCATTATTGGGGTTGATTGTACCAGTAGGACTTGTTGAATCTGTAAGTGTCGCAGAGGTTACTGTAACTAAATTGTTGTTAACAACTCCTGTCGCTGCCATTGTTGTTGATGTTGATAATGTTTTTGTTTTCGGAGCTAAAACTGATGAATCCGAAGTACTTGTTGATGCACTTGCAGATGTCGACGTACTTGTGCTCGCACTTGTTGATTGCGAAGCTTGGACTGAAGTTGATTGACTATTCGAAATCGCTATGCTATTAGATTGTGATTGACTGGCCATAGCCAATGCACTCGTTGAAGCAGAAATCGATTCTGATAGGCTTGAACTGGTAGTTGCCGTTGCACTTGAAACGACTACGGTAGAATCAGTTCCAGCAAGGTTTGTACTAGTTTCAGAAGCAACTGGTAATGTAGATACTGTATCCGCCATTGCATGTTGTACACCAATTGTTGCTCCCCCAAGCAGAGCCCCGATCCCTAGTGCTCCTTTTAGCATGTGATTTCCAGACACGACAAAATCCACATTATCGTCGGTAATGTGTTCTTCTACTTGTCCACCCTTAAACAACTGGATTAGCCCAAAAGAAGCTAAGGTCGTTTTTACCCAGCTTTTCCCTGATTTGTGCAACTTTACACGGGACTTCGATTCAGTCTCAATGAAACTTGTCTTATTAAATTTTCGTAACATATTGTTCTCTCTCTCTTTTCTTTTTTCTTAGAATAGCATTCCTTGAAAAACATAAAAATAACATCCAAAAGTATATTAACTTTGAATGTGATCGTACCATAAACTCTCCAATTTAAGGTATTATGACTAATTTGAAATCCCCATTCCAAATTAGGACAATCACCAAGTTTTTGAAATCCCCATTCAAAAACTTGATTTGTTTCAGAATCCCCGTTCCAAAACATAATAACCTATTATATAAGAAATCTGTAAATTAGACAATAGCTTTTTTCAATTCAATTAATTTTTTTGAAAATTTATATGAAAATACGATGCATTTTCAACTATCTTCTTATATAAAAAAGAAGACTGATCTTCAATGACCATGCCTTCTTTTTTTATTGAAAGATTATAATTACTCTTCTTCTCTCTTCTTGTTAGCTAGACCAAGTGCTGCTAAAATAGCTAAAGCTGCAGAGCCATAAAGTGAAGCATTGTCAGCTGCTCCTGTATGTGGTAAAGCTTGTTGAGATTGTGAGTGACTTGTACTTTCTGTTACTGAATGTGATACAGATGTACTTTGTGTTTGTGACTCAGTTACTGACTCCAATGAACTTTCAGAAGTTGTTGGTGGCACTACCTCTTTAACAAAGCCTGAATCTAGAGTCATGTCATCTGCACCATTGATTGTTACAGTAACTGTTCTACCATCTGAATCACTTGCATCATCACCTACATTTGATGTTGTAGGGGTATAACCTTTTGGTGTCTCAAAGGTAACCGTGTAAGTTTTACCATCTTCAAGTCCTGGGAACTCATAGTGACCAGTTGAATCTGTCCTTGTTGTAACAGTTGTGCCATCTGGATTGGTAAGGGTTACTGTTACTCCTGGAATTCCTGGTTCACCTGCATCTTGGACACCATTTTTATTAGTATCTTCCCAGATATAATCACCAATCTTATAAGTGTCTTTAACGAATCCACTATCAATCGTTGGATTATCTTGACCTGCTACAGTCACTTTGACTACTTGACCATCTGAATCACTCGTATCATCACCTGTATTTGGAAGAGTTGGTGTATACCCTTTTGGTGTCTCAAAGGTAACCGTGTAGTCACCATCTGGTAGATCTGTAAATTCATAATGGCCACTTGAATCTGTCGTCGTTGTAACAGTTGTGCCATCTGGATTGGTAAGGGTTACTGTTACCCCTGGAATTCCTGGTTCACCTGCATCTTGGTGACCATCTTTGTTGGTATCTTCCCAAACAGTATCTCCAATAGTATGAACCTCTTTAACAAAGCCTGAATCTAGAGTCATGTCATCTGCACCATTGATTGTTACAGTAACTGTTTTACCATCTGAATCACTTGCATCATCACCTGCATTTGACGTTGTAGGGGTATAACCTTTTGGTGTCTCAAAGGTAACCGTGTAAGTTTTACCATCTTCAAGTCCCGGGAACTCATAGTGACCAGTTAAATCTGTCCTTGTTATAACAGTTGTGCCATCTGGATTGGTAAGGGTTACTGTTACTCCTGAAATACCTGGCTCACCTGCATCTTGGACACCATTTTTATTAGTGTCTTCCCAGACATAATCACCAATCTTATAAGTGTCTTTAACGAATCCACTATCAATCGTTGGATTATCTTGACCCGCTACAGTCACTTTGACTACTTGACCATCTGAATCACTCGTATCATCACCTACATTTGATGTTGTAGGGGTATAACCTTTTGGTGTCTCAAAGGTAACCGTATAGTCACCATCTGGTAGATCTGTAAATTCATAATGGCCACTTGAATCTGTCGTCGTTGTAACAGTTGTGCCATCTGGATTGGTAAGGGTTACTGTTACCCCTGGAATTCCTGGTTCACCTGCATCTTGGTGACCATCTTTGTTGGTATCTTCCCAAACAGTATCTCCAATAGTATGTAACTCAGACTGCGTAGGTGTCCCTGATTCACTAATTGATGTACTCACAGATAATGAATCTGATTGCGATGTTGAGGTTGAGATACTTGTTGAGTCTGACATTGAACTACTTGCTGAACCTGAATTTTCTGAAACTGCAGTAGAAAGCGACAATGACATTGACGTACTTGTTGAGCCTGAAACGCTGGTTGAGTCTGAAAGCGATGTCGAATCACTTAATGATGTTGACGTTAAAACTGACGTTGACGTACTTGCTGAGCCTGAAACGCTAGTTGAGTCTGAAAGCGATGTTGAATCACTTAATGATGTTGACGTTAAAACTGACATTGACGTACTTGTTGAGTCTGAAACGCTAGTTGAGTCTGAAAGCGATGTCGAATCACTTAGGGATGTTGAGGTTGAGTCTGACATCGAACTACTTACTGAGCCTGAATTTTCTGAGACTGCAGTAGAAAGCGACAATGACGTTGACGTACTTGTCGAGCCTGAAACGCTAGTTGAGTCTGAAAGCGATGTCGAATCACTTAATGATGTTGACGTTAAAACTGACATTGACGTACTTGTTGAAGCTGAGCCTGAAACGCTAGTTGAGTCTGAAAGCGATGTCGAATCACTTAATGATGTTGACGTTAAAACTGACATTGACGTACTTGTTGAAGCTGAAACGCTGGTTGAGTCTGAAAGCGATGTCGAATCACTTAATGATGTTGACGTTAAAACTGACGTTGACGTACTTGTTGAGCCTGAAACGCTGGTTGAGTCTGAAAGCGATGTCGAATCACTTAATGATGTTGACGTTAAAACTGACGTTGACGTACTTGCTGAGCCTGAAACGCTAGTTGAGTCTGAAAGCGATGTCGAGTCACTTAATGATGTTGACGTTAAAACTGACGTTGATGTACTTGTTGATTGTGAAACGCTGGTTGAGCCTGATAGTGATTCTGAAACAATTGAGTTTGATTCAGAGATTGAAATTGAAGTTGTATCAATTTCAGAGTAGAAACCTGTATCTAAGGTCATATCATCTGAACCATTGATTGTTACTGTGATACTTGCCCCATCTGAATCTAAGGCATCTGTAGTAGTTGTTGCATTGGCAACTGTTGGTGTATAGCCCGCAGGAGTCTCAAATGAAATTGTATAGGATGTTTTATCTGATAAACCTGTAAACTCATAATAACCATTACTATCTGTACGGACAGCCTTTGTAGAACCATCTGGGAAAGTTAAAACAACAAGTACATTAGGGATACCAGCCGTGGTAGGCTCATTTTGAATACCGTCTTTGTTGATGTCATTCCAAACATAATTTCCAATTTTATAAGTTGCTACTGTCCCAATACCACCTGATGTATCCGAGTTAATTTGGATACCATTCGAATACTGGGCACGGTCACCATTCGTATAAACAGTTGCTGACTGATAAACAATATCTCCGAGTGCTGGGTCATAGGTACTAACTACACGAATGACATAAGCGCTAGAATCTGAAGTTAAAGATGAATCAAGATAAAAGCTAGCCTTATTGGCCACAGAATAATCAACCGTAACAGGCATTGCAGTAAGATTGCTATATGTGATTCCTTCCATACTATCAGGCAATTTATAGCCTGATGGCACTCGATAAACTTCTATTTTAGAACTTGGAGTAATACTATTAGCATTACCAGTTCCTGCAGAAAGTACTACATAACCACGATTCATCGTATTATTATCTTGGTTGATATAGATTGTTTGCTCAATTTCCTTTGTTCCTTCATTAATCGAAGTAAAACTAGACATCACTTCAGCAGTGTTGAGCTTCTCAGGGAGAGAGTAAACAACATTAAAATTCTTAGTTGCACTTGTTGATCCAACCGTATAGGTTACTGGAACAGATGGATTATTGTAGTTAACCGTATCGCGGTTAATATACTTTTCAAAGTGGAAAACAGCTTTAACATCCTCATACTTATCAACGTAAGGAGTAAAAGTATAAGTGACAAGATTAGTTGTCGCATCATAAGTCCCCTTAGCAATAACTTCTCCAGATGCATCTGTTAAATCAATTGGGATATAAGGTTCACCTGTATAAGCTAGGTCATTTGTCTTAACTGTATTAGAAAATTGAATTGTAAATTGATCACCTGCAGTTGCTGAATCTAAGACGTCAAAAGAAACATCAATAGCAATAGCTTCTCCATCTGTCGGCATAACCGTTCCATCACCAACAGAGCCTGAAATAAGCTTCCCATTAATATCATAAGCCCCTATATCACTGATTGCAATTGAAACATTTGTAATGGCTTGGTTAGTTCCTAGGGCAGCTTTTGTTACTGGAGCAGTAGATCTAAGATTTGTGGGTTTAATGGTTTGGCTAGCTGTTGCCACTTGCGATGCTGTGCTTGATTGCGATGCTGAACTTGATTGCGAGAATGATTGCGACTCAGATACACTTAATGACGTTGAAAGACTTGCTGATTGCGTTTGTGATAAGGTATCAGATTGTGATGTAGAGGTTGAAACAACTACCGTTGAATCAGCCTGTGTTGTTGTTGCAGCTTCCGAAGCAACTGGTAAGGTACTAGTCGTTTCTGCTGCTGAAACTGTTTGTGTCAAAGCTGCACCACCAAAAATAGTACCTAAAGCCATGGCTCCTTTTAACAAACTTCTATCAGAAAATGTATTATCATCAGTTGACGTTATGATTACATCTTCTTTAGAACCTGAAAATAAAGATAAAAGCCCCAAACTGTTAAGGCTAACTTTTACCCAGTTCTTTCCAGACTTATGCAATTTTACACGTGTTTTTTCGCCTGTCGAGACTAGTCCCGATTTAAGTTGTTTTTTTGTCATATTTTCCTCTCTCTCTCAACAAAAAATGAATGCTCCCACTTTGCATTTACGACATATTGTTGCGACTCCGTCTATTTTAGACTTTTAATATAAAATTGTCAATTAATTAGATAAATAAAAATAACATTTTATTTTTCTTAAAACATCGTTACTAGTTACACAATCTTTGTAATCCTCGTGATGCTTCTTTTATAACAATTCCCTTTCAAATTTCCGTTGATTTAACACAATTTCTATACAATGTTAGATCTATTCATTACCGGCATGCAATTAAATCAATTTAATCCAATTATACTCAATCATAATATTCAGTTTATTTATTTTATCATCAAACAATATTTATTCTTTCGCCAATAAAGTCCACAAATGACTTTGGCTAAATAAAAAACAGTAGCATTATAAACTACTGTTCCTATTGCTTGTTAAAATAATCGATACAGTGTATTTAACAATCCTGCTAAAACACTGATGATGATAATTGCACCTAGCCAAAAATAAACGCTGTTTTTAGCTACTGTTTTCTTCTTTTTTTCTGGTAATTTTATCCGAGATTTATCAACTCGTTTCTGAATATCATCTTCTAAAAATGATAAATTCTTTTTAGTTGCCATAACCTAGTACCTCCTGATATTTTTCAAGACTGGTATGATTGGCTGCCGCCAGTTGTTCTGTGACTGCCTGGTTATAAATATCTTGCTTTTCAAGATTCCTCATTCTAAAAATCATACCATTGTAATCGCCTTGGGCAAAAAGATTTGCTGGAATAATAAATTGAGAACTATGACTCGTATTTGTAAAAGCTAGAATTGGCATACAGTGTTCAAACGCCATACGATTGGCTGAGAGAATTTCATTCCCTTGATTAATATCTAAGTAGTAATCTGACGCATTCCATAATTTAGATATCGTTGACTCTGTCACATTTGGGTAAAGATAAACATTATCTTTTTGACCCAACGTCATTAATCGAGGTGACATTTCAGTTAGGGCTGCAATGTGAAACTGGAACTCGGGGAGTCGACTTGTCAGTTTACCAATCTCTTCTAATTGATCTGAATTAGTAAAAATCAAAGCTTTATTTGAAAAAGTTAACTTTTTCTTTAATGGATAGAGATAACCAAGTTGTTTAACCGCAGGACTTTCACCACCATTTAAAGTTTTAAAATCCTGATACCCTTTTGGATCTGGAATAATAACTCGGTTACTACGACTAGTTTGGTTAGTCAAAATTAATGTCATGTTTCCAGGTATTTCACCATGGAACGACTCCTGCCAAAAGAGGGTATCTTGACCTGGTTTTTCTAAGTGATGACTTATTTGGAATGGCAAGGCTAAACTATTGTATATAATACCATCTAGCTCAAAGCCCTTCTCTTGTAAATAAAAGAGAACAAATTCCATCTTCCTTTTAAAAATATGAACGCTCCCTTTATAGTTCAAGATAAGGTCACCCGTTACAAAATTTTCTACAATTGTTTCACAGCCCGCTTGGTCATAGTAAGTACGCATGATTTCTTCTTGTTGCTGATTATAGACGCCTTGGGCAAAGAGTCTACCATGTTTATTATAAAACTCAACCAAGCGCACCTTCTCTGATTGATCTAGCCATTCTACCGAACGAACATAACGGCGATGAGTAGGTTCGGCGTAGAAAATGTTGGCTTTCTTTTCCTGTTGATCGAAAATTTCACCATTAGTATTACTTGATTTTATCTCCCAATACTTTGGAACAACAACCTGATTAAAATACCTCGGAGGTGTATCTACTAGTTGATCGTCTCCTGTAAAGAAAGCATAGGGTGTTGTTACTGAATCAGGTAAATACCCATTTTCATTAAGAACAAGAGTTGGATGTTTGTAGCCAGACATGACTAAGGAATAGTGCAAATCTTGAGCTTGTTGATCATAAACATCAAAAATATTAAGCATGACCTTCCTCCTCTAATAATACTTTCCAATCCTGTGCAACTTTCGAACTTAAAAAGTCCTTGGCGATTGCATAGGAATGGTTTTGCCAATCCTGTAAGTTGTAGTTCTGATACATGCTAATAATGGCTTGCGCAAATGCATCTACAATTTGTTCCACTTGATCTGATTCCTGACGTGGAATCAGTAGACCATTTTGACCACTTTCGACAAATGTAACATTACCATACGGAACATCGAAGCCAATAATTGGTAACCCTGAACCAACAGCTTCCATCAGTGTTAAACCAAATCCTTCACTAGTTGACCCTGCAATATAAGCTTCGTAGTTTTTGTAGATTTCTGTTAGATCAGCATGCCCTTTCAAATGAATATACTCTTGAGCACTATTTTCCGAAATTAATTGTTGTAATTTTTCTTCTTGACCACCTTTTCCATAAATGTCAAAGGATAATTCCGGAAGAACCTTTTTCGCTTCGATAACAGCTAAAACTAGCCAGTCAATGTGTTTTTCACTTGCAAGACGTGATGCGGTCAAGAGTGAAAATGGTTTTCTAGATGATTCTGGATATTTTAATTTATCCAAAGACCCTACAGGAATAGTGACAACTTTAGGCTCTGCATTTTGATACTTTTTAAATTGGCCGACCAGTGTATCTGTTTGTGCTTGTGTCGAACAGATAAAGAAATCAACATCCTCTGTGTGAGTAAATTCATACTCATAATAATTATTCCATAAGATATGATGATCGGTTACAGCATTCATACTATAATGCTCTGCATGCACAACTGTTCCTAATTTTGCCTGTCCTTTTTCTTCCATGACAGATTGACCAATCTCACTGGAACGATCCAGAATGATGATATCATCAGCACCAAAATTGAACTGTTGTAAAAAGTAAGATAACAAACCACGTCTAGAATAAAAAATCTGATCTTTAAATCGGAAGATACTCTCATCTTCAGTTATAATTTCATCAAAAGCAGTCGACCCATCTTCATTAAAGAAACGACGTAAATGCATGTGCGCCTTATTATCTTTAGGTGAGAAGAACTCTGCACAATACCTTGTATAATTAAAATAATCTTTTCGAATAAGATAGCCATCTGAAACAAATTCAGCGCGATCCACAAATTCTTGATCCTCTGATGTTAAATAACAAGTCACAAACTTTTGTCCCTGATCATAAAACAAACGAAGGATTTTCCCAACTTTTTCGCGTCTGTCAATCTCATATGGAATACTAGCTTCAAGTTCAGAAATGGTGTATGAGGTCGGAGCCAACTTAACATCTGTTAAGTAGTGGTACATCCAGATAACTTCACTATCTTTGAAGCCAATAGCCTTCGTCAAATGTTGAACATTTTCATTGAGAATTAAATCAGTAAAAATAAATTTACCTTCAACCTCAATTTGTCTGAGAAGTCTGGCACGGTAGAGCTGTGCATATTCAACACCACTGCTTGCCCAGCCAATTCCCATATTAATATTATATAGTGTCATATTTACTCTCCTAATAGAACTATAATGTTAAGCAAAATAGGCAACCAATTCACCTTTTTCATTGTAAGCAAGCATACTTAAAGATAAGTTTCTGATGATACTATCTTTGATGTTTTCACGAAGGTATTTATATGACTCTAAAGCCTCCTTATGAAATTCATAAGTTGTATTTCGCTGCGCAGAATGGCGACTACTTACAAGGACACGGAATTGTTGTAAATAGTCAACTTGTTCAATCCAAGCTTGGTCAATGGCTTTCAAGATGGCCATCCTTTGGAAATTAATATAATCTTGTTTTTGAATAAATTGAGCCGCTTTATCGTTCATCTCTTTTAAGAATATCTGACTCAATTTATCCTTAACCGCTGCATGATTAGTTAAATCAAGATTTCCAAAGCCGTCAAAATGATAGGTCAGATTATCATAGATAAAACGTGACAAGGTTTCTTCGTCCAATTTCGGATGATTTTTCAAAAACGCTGATGTAACGTGATCCAAAATCTCTAAAAGGTTAACTTCTTCGAGTTTTTCTTGACCAATGAGCTTGTTACGCATACTATAAACAAGTTCGCGCTGCACTTGAATGCTTTCATCCAACTCAACTGCATTTTGTCTGGCCTCACGCCCAGAAGAATCGCTGGCTTCCTGAGCATTCTCAAGCATTCTCACATATCGTTTTGATTGCAACTGCTTTGGATTAGTCATATCCATTTTAGGTAATTGCTTTTTCAGGTAATCCATCAACCAAGTTGGTCCCCATTTAATCAATAAGGCATCCTCTAAAGAGACAAAAAACTGACTCATTCCAGGATCTCCCTGACGACCTGAACGACCACGCATTTGTAAATCAATCCGTTTACTAGACATCCGCTCTGTGCCGATAACAGCCAATCCACCTAAGGCTTCAACACCTTCACCCAACTTGATATCTGTACCACGACCAGCTATGGCTGTTACGACAGTGACATTACCAAGTTGTCCAGCTTCAGCAATCATTTCAGCTTCCTTAGCTGTATTATAGGCATTTAAAACACTATGTGCAATCCCTTCTTTTAATAGGAGATGTGAATAAATTTCTGACATTTCAACTGTTGCCGTTACCAATAGAATTGGTTGCTTGGTGTCATGGATTTTCTTTATGTAGTCCATTGAGGCCACAATTTTTTCAGGTAAACTAGTATAAATCTTATCTGGGTAATCAATCCGTTGAACAGGACGATTGGTTGGAATCGTAATTACTGGCATATTATAGGTCGCAATAAATTCATCATCTGCAACCTTTCCTGTACCTGTCATACCACTCAATTTCTCAAATAACTTAAATAAATTTTGATACGTAATAGAGGCCATCGCTCTGGTTTCTGGAGTCCTTTTAACCTCCTCTTTAGCCTCAATCGCCTGATGTTGACCAGCCTGAAGCTTCGTTCCTTCTAACACGCGCCCACTAATGGCATCTAGCAAAATGACCTCATCATCTTCAATCACATACTCTTCTTCTTTTTTATATAGACAATGTGCCTTTAAGGCAAGGACTAAGTGTCGCACAATCTCTGTATGTTTACTGTCAAAAAGACTAGCAATCCCAAAGAAACGTTCAGCCTCATTGATTCCTTTATTAGTTAACCAGACATTACTTTTATCATCATCAAATTGATAATCATCACCTTCTTCTAGAGTGGTAATAAATGTATTGGCAATCGTGTAGTAATTAGACTGTACTCTAGGTGCCCCAGAAATAATCAAGGGCGTTTGAGCACTATCAAGCAAAACAGAATCCACTTCATCCACTATAGCATAATGAAAGTCTCTCAAAAATTGCTTATCAGCTGCATCAGCCAAGTTTTGCATTAAATAATCAAATCCTAATGTATAGTGAGTGGTATAAATAATGTCACTGTAATAAATATCTCGTTTTTCTTGAACCGTCAATTTTTTCAAAGGGTTTTCCGGTACACCGATTGCAACACTTAACCCCAACCATGAGTAGACTTCACCCATTTCAAGTCCATCACGACGTGACAAATAAGCATTTGTCGTTATAACCATTGCCCCCTTACCTGAAAGGGCATTAAGATAGGTAGGCATTGTTGCCGTAAGTGTCTTACCTTCACCAGTCTTCATCTCTGCAATATTGCCATAATGTAAAGCAATACCACCCATGACTTGGACATCATAAGGAAACATCCCTAAGACTCTTCTATCTGCTTCTCTCACTACCGCAAATGCTTCTGGTAAGAGACTATTAACTGTTTCGCCATTGCGAAGGCGGTCTTTAAATTCTTGTGTTTTTTCTTTTAAAGCTTTATCAGTCAATTTAGCCATGGTATCTGCCAAGGCATTGACTTTTTTCAAATCCTGCTGAATAGAACGTAATCGGATTTGATTAATTGATAATTTTTCAGTTAAGCTCACTTATGGTAGCTCCTTTTATTTTTCATGCTCAACCAACTTTTCTAAGGTAAATGACTGATCTATTAGTTGGGAAAAGAAATCTGGTAAATCAGAATCACTGGCCTTTTGATAAGGAACAATCTCAGCATATTTTTTAGACTTGTTTAGAAAGGCTTGTAACTCTGACAGGTCTTGTCGCTGACTATCTTCTCTTAAGGAATCGAAGTCTACTTGTCTGTTAATGAAAAGCTGACCTTTTTGATAGTAATCATGGAAAAAACAAGCAGCTTGATTTGATCGCTTCCCATATCCTATCCAGTTGATTGATTGACTGGGATGGGTTTCAAGAATAGACTCTAGTTTCGTTTTTTGATAGCTAATAAAGTCATCCGTCATATAGGCTGCTGGATCAATCGATAAATTGGCAAAAACGAGTACCGACTTATAGGTTGATAAGAATTTTTCTGAAAGTGTTAGTCCCACGCCACGATCACTTTCTAGGAATAGAATGGCTAATTCATCACTAGTCGTTTCTTCTTCAATCAATTGACTGTAGTAAGGCAACTCATTTGCCATTGACTGGTTATCTTCAAGAATCAGTAAATTATTAAAAATGAATGCTGTACATGACACATTAATTAATTCAATTTTATAAGAATATGCCCTAGCTGGATAAGTAAATTTCCCACTAATTCCTTTTATAATTTGTTGATTCAACAACTCTTTGCGACGGTTATAAAAACTAAGCCTTACGTAAGGAGCATTTGTCCCTTTGGATTCTAACAGCAGGCATAAAGTGTACTCTTGATTTCGTCTTAAACGTGGTAACTGAGGAATATCACGATCGCCTTGATAGTTTGTCATTGAATGCCATGAATGAATAATTGTCCCAACAGGTAGGTAGTCTTGTTTATAGGAAATGCGATTGCCTGCCAAACGCCTAATATCAACCCCATATAAATAACTACCGCTTTGCAATTGTCCCCAAGGTATAATATGCCCTTGAATAGCTAAAGGTATCATCTTGGTCTCCTTCCAAAATCTAAACTCATTATGCGAGCGTACTGGTTGAGGAACCATTGGTTGATTGAGCCACTGTTATCATTATGTCGCCCTTCAACTCCTTTTGAAATAACCTTAACTGGTTTTCCTTTGATATGGTCAAGAAGATCATAGTAGGCTGTTGAATCATAGTCATCATTTTTCATATAAGCAATAGCAAATAAGGTACCACTTAGGTCAGCTTGATCAAAAGAATCCCAAAACTTGTTATTAATCATGTCAATATGCTTTTGGTCCAAGCCGCCAGTTAATAATTTTACCATATCAAATGCTGTCCCAAATTCATCAGGTCGAACACGGTAACCATTTAAAGCAATATTCCCTAAAGAAAACAAGGGCTTACCAATGATTACTGCGTGAGGTTGTAATTTACTAGCATAGTAGGAAGCACCAAATGTTCCCATTGATAAGCCAGATAAAATCAACTGCTCTTTAGTAAACTGCAATTCCGTCAACTTATCTTTAATAAACTCAGTGACTTGATTTTCTAATTGGTCCGAGCCCATATAAAAGGACCCACCCTCAATCCGAGGATCACCAATTAAAATAAATGGTGCATTCATATTTGCCATCATCCAATACCCTTCAAACCCTTCGGCTGATCGGTAACCAGAAAAATAAACATTCAAAGGTGGTTTCATGTCACCAGGACTAAAATAAGCAATCAATTCCTGCCGCTTATCATCCACTAATCGTTGTCCGCCAGCAATAAATGCACCTGCACCAAGTCTAGTCCATCGCTGATGAAGAGCGCCAATTTTTAATTGCCCTTGTCCCTTAGCCAACAGAACAACTGACAAATAAGTTGTACTATCGCCATCGTCAATGATGAGTTGTTTTTCCAAATCTTGTCCTGAAAAAGAACGAACACGACTGATCTCAGAAGAACCACCCACTAAACTATAAACTTTTAATTGTAGTTCAATACTCGCATCTTTAATAAACTCAAACCACATTTCTAAAGGCTGGTTTTTTTCATGAACAATGTTATAACGCCATGTCAAAAGTGATGTGAAATCATCTCCAAACTGACCTTGAAGGGTGATATATGAATTGCCTTCATATGACACGTCCCCCGAAAATGATTCGAAGACATCAACGTGAGACATGTTCTCACTTGCCCCAGCTTGTCCAGGAAAATGACTTAGCGCTAAGTGGTTGATCACTTCCTGAGGCTGATCCATATTCAAGGCTTCAGCTTTTCGGTACCTAAAGAGAGGGTTCTCTTTACTTTTTTCTGCTAGTTTTTCATCATAAAAAACGGAATATGAGGTTGCAAAAGGTAATAAATCCATCATATCTTCTTTTGGGAAGTGATGATCCGTAAAAATGAGCAATCCAAACGGTTTAACTGGTTTTCCTTTTTTATTAAAGAAATGCTCTTGATAATGATTAAAATCAGCGTGGTTCCAGACCATATTATCAGGTATCTGGCAACTATCACTCCAGTTATTTTGACCAATTTGGAGAACTTTAATTTTCTTTTTGGCCATAATTACCTTGCCCTTCTAATGCCTTCGTCCACTTTTCAATCAAAGCTGGACCAGTAAATTCTGCAATTCGTTCAATCGAATACACCAAGGATTTATTCCAATTTTTAAGCCCTGTGAAGAAATAATTGATGGCTTTTTCTAGTTCATCACTACCTGTGACAATATAGCCGTTCTCCTTATGAATCACATAATCAGAAACAGAACTGTTGATTTGTGGAAGGCCTGAACTAATTGCTGCAATCTGATGGTATAAATCAGGTTCTCGATTCAAATCAATCAGCAAACGGGTGGTTGTCAACAAATAAATTAAATCATTTTCATCCTTAATGATCTCTAATCTAGCTCTAGGTTGGACTTTTTTTTCTTCTTTAGTCGGCAATTGTTCCTCAGGATCTACATCTACTTCAGGAATATAGTGCTCAATAAGATCGTCAAGAAGCTGGTTAAGCACTTGCGTTCGCACGGGATTATTTTCATAAGTCCCTAAAATGAGACTAATCCATTCATTAGCCTGCATCATTTTAAAGATTGTCTTCAAACTCGTTTGCAACTCACTATCTGATAGCCCATCTGCAAAGAAATAAATATCTAATTCTTTGCGCCGCACACTAAGCCCCAGCTCAAAACGGGTATCAAATGGTGACACCTGAATAATTGGCTTTTGTTGTGATTGCTTCTGCATTAATTGCTCCAAGAGTTTCGTATTTTTATGATTATCCGAGATTAGTAAATCAGCATCTGTGACAATGTCTTTAAAGCCAGCAACATCTCCTTCTAAGGGAAAACGATCTTGGAAGAAAGAATAAATAACTTTTTGAGACGTTTCCGCAAATAAGTCATTATGTTGTGAATGAGCAGCTAAAACCAAATAATCCTCAGCAGGCAATTGACTTAATTTTTCTGCAAGAACCTCTTCAATGACGTCACGCCAATCACTATAAGTAGGTTTGCTCAGTAAATCAACAGTTTGCTGATTGACGATAATTCTGTCTGCTCTGCCATCTTGAAATTCTCTAAAACGCCATTGTCCTCTTTTATCTAAGTAGTCTTGATGGTCTGCTTGGCCATTTTTAAAATAAAGAATAGAGGATAAAAAACCACGATCATCAAAAATATAATTGCATTTTTGCGTTAGTGCATCATCTTCGAAAAAGACTATTTTGTAAAGATAGCCCCCATCCGCAAAATGAATCCGTGCATGGACAGTACCTTTGATAATAACGGTCACTGTGAAAGGTGAGTAAATGAATTCAGCATTATCTGGCCACTTGAATTCACGCCAATTTAGCATAACTTGCTGGGCACCTTGCGTATTTTGAAGTACATCAAATAAAGACCATGAAGGTACTTCAAATAGCCCTTTTTGATGCAAAAAGGACCTGAGATTTGGTGAGTAATTTAAAACTAACACATTAACATCTTGTTGATTATCAAAAAACACTTTAACTTGGTTGACGGTATCGTCAAATTGTAGCCTATGATTTACAAAGCCCCATTCCTTTGTATCATCGTACCAAACGCGATCTGTCGGGTACCAGGCTGGAATAAAATGGTACATAATTTATACTCTCTCATTTATAAAATATCTTCGTACTGTTTGTTTAATTTGAGCATATTGATTTGATCAAAAATCGAAAATAGCAAAGTTGCAATAATTAATGTCATCCCCGGTAAACTTGAAATGGTTTGATTTAATTTAAAAATGTAACCAATAACCAGTGGAATACCAATCACTACCACTGTATATAACCCACCTAAAATACCAATTTGCTTGACCTTTTCATTTAAAAATCGAAACGTGTCTTGTCCAGGACGAATGCCATGAATATAGTCACCCATTTCCTGTAAGTTTTCGGTCAGCTGATCCGGTTTAATATTGACCAAGGCAAAGCCGACAGTTAACAGAAATAGGATTACTAAATAGATACCTAATCCAAATGGTCTTCCAATTTGAAAATTGATGATTAAAAAACGCAATAAATCGTTTTTCGGAAAAATCATCGTTAATCCTGAAAATAAATACTGTGGAAGAACTAGCAAAGTCATTCCATACATAATAGACATCCCTCCTGCAACATTTAGCTTGATAGGAATGTAAGATTTATGAGCAAAATCATTATGAATCATAACTCGCTCCAATGGAATACGATATTCTGCTCTTTCCAAGAAAACAGTCACCACCAGTGAAATAAAACAAAATACAAAAATTGTTCCATAACCTAACAAATGATTCATAAAGAAAAGATCTGCATGTATTGACTGAGTCAATCTAGCTGGTAAGCTCGATAACAAACCAACTAAAATTAACATACTGGAACTGCCAATCCCATATTTGATATTTAAATTAGCGATCCACATGATCACATAACAGCCAGAAATAATCACAAGGGTGACTAACATGACAAATGTTGTTCTACTAAATGGAAGGACCTTATCTTGAAAGGTCATGAAACTTAAAATCCCTAATGCTTGGACAATACTAATTGCTAGCATTAGTATTTTTTTCCAACGGTCTGAAACCCTCGTAGACATTTTCTTAATATTTAATTTTTTACTAGTACTTAAAAATCCCCAAATAATCATGGTGGACATCCATGGTCCCAATCCTAGACTAAAAAGTGATAATTGCGAAAAATCACCACCAGTTATCAAGCTGGCTACATCGATGAGCTGTCTCCCATGTCCACCAACGCCAAATTCTCCCAAATTGACAAGTGGTAGTGGGATATGTCTACCTAATAGGTAGATAAAACTAATAATAGCTGTAAAAGCGACTTTTTTTGGCAAAGCCGATTTTACAATTTGCCTTTTGGCTGTCATTCAATTACCCCAATTCTACATTAATTGAACTTTTTTCATATACGTCTCTATTGTACCACAAAGAGCTTTTTTGCGTTTGACTTTTTAATCAAAACACCAGATGAAGACGCCTTCATAGTAACTTTATGTGTTCATTGACCAAACCCAGTACAAATCATCTACTCGAAAATAAGAAAACAGAAGAGCATAGCTTCGTTCTCTTCTGTTTTCCTTATTCCGATGAAACTGTATGGAGTAACTTTTTGACTACTCCATTACTCAATTTTCTAACCTTACGATTGAGGGAAACTGTTTTTCCCTTATCCACCGATTCCGTAGGCGAAAAGGGGCAATCAACAGCTTATTTGCTGTTAATTTGCTCCCTTTTCTAGCCTACGGAACCCTCCATTTCATACGAGATCAATCTATTCAGCTCCACTGCGTATTCCATTGGTAATTCTTTGGTGAATGGTTCGACAAAGCCCATGACAATCATTTCTGTGGCTTCGCTTTCTGACAAGCCTCGGCTCATCAGGTAGTAGAGTTGTTCTTCTGAGATTTTCGAGACTTTAGCTTCGTGTTCTAGGGCGACTTGTGAATTATGAATTTCATTAAATGGGATAGTATCTGATTTTGATATATCATCCATTAGTATCGTATCACATTCAATATGGGACACCGATTTCTTGGAATTCTTATTAAAAGTAACTTGACCTCTGTAATCAACTTTACCACCGCCTTTGGCGATTGACTTAGAAACAATTGAAGACGAGGTATGTGGTGCATTATGAATCATTTTGGCACCGGTATCTTGGTGTTGGCCTGCGTTAGCAAAGGCTATTGATAACATGGTGCCACGCGCTCCTGGTCCATCCAGGTAAACTGATGGGTATTTCATAGTCGTTTTTGCACCTAAGTTCCCATCAATCCACTCGACTGTTGCATCTTTTTGAGCCTTGGCCCGTTTTGTGACTAAGTTATAAACATTATCAGACCAGTTTTGAATAGTTGTGTAACGCATATAAGCACCATCTAGAGCAAATATTTCAACAATTGCAGCATGCAAGCTATTGCTTGAATAAGTTGGTGCTGTACAGCCTTCAACATAATGCACACTTGCTCCTTCATCAACAATAATTAAAGTCCGTTCAAACTGACCAGTGTTTTCATTGTTAATTCGGAAGTAAGTTTGAAGTGGAATATCCACCTTAACACCTTTTGGTACATAGATAAAGGTCCCACCTGACCAAACAGCTGAGTTTAAGGCTGCTAATTTATTATCAGTTGGAGGTACTAATTTTGCAAAGTATTGTTTGAACAGGTCCGGGTATTCTTTTAAGGCTGTATCTGTATCTGTAAAGACAATGCCAAGTTTATCATACTCTTCCTTCATGTTATGGTAAACCACTTCTGATTCATATTGAGCTGATGCTCCCGCTAAGTAGGCACGTTCAGCCTGTGGAATTCCAATTTTTTCAAAGGTATCCTTGATTTTTTCTGGAACATCATCCCATGAACGAGCAGGTCTGTCTGACGCTTTTTGATAATAAATGATATCATCAAAATTAATGTCAGATAAATCAGCTCCCCATGTTTGCATGGGCATTTTATTAAAGGTCTCTAACGATTTAAGACGAAAATCTAGCATCCATTCTGGTTCATCTTTAGCTTTTGATAATTCTCTGACAACGGCCTCATTCAATCCTTTTCCGGTAGAATAAATCGGTTCGACATCATCGTGAAAGCCAAATTGATAGTCTCCCAAATCAATTGCTTGGGGTTCTACTTTTTCATTGATTTCAGACATATATATTTTCCTTTTTCTAATTGTGGCTTTTAGTTTTGGCGACTACGCTCGATTGCTTTTTCAAGTGCATGCCAAGCCAAGGTTGAGCACTTGATGCGTTGCGGGAATTTAGAGACACCTGCTAACAACTCAGCTTCTCCTAGCAATGCTTGCTTAGGATCTTCTTGTCCTTGGACCATTTGGGAGAATAGCTGAGCTAACTCCAAGGCCTGGTCCTTAGTTTTACCAATTACAGCATCTGTCATCATACTTGATGACGCAGTTGAAATGGTACAGCCATCCCCCGCGAAGGCAATGTCCTTAATCACTTCACCATCAAAATCGACAGTTAAACTAATCACATCACCACAGGTTGGATTGTTTAGCAAGACTGCTTCTACACCTTCCAATGTTCCTCGGTGATGAGGATTTTTTGAGTGATCGGCAACGACTGCCATATATAAACTATTTAGCTTAGAGAGTGCCATTAAAGAACTCCTTTGTTTTTATGATTGCTTCAACTAACTTGTCACAATCTTCTTTTGTATTATAGATATAAAAACTTGCTCTAATCGTTGATGAAACGCGTAAGTAGCTTAACAATGGTTGCGCACAATGATGACCAGCTCTAACTGCTACACCTTCATAGTCTAAGGCGGTTGCAACATCATGTGGGTGTAAGCCATCTATATTAAAAGCAATCACGCCTGTGTGTTCTGCTGGATTAGCTGGTCCATAGATGGTTAAACCGTCAATGGCAGCAAGTTTTGGCATAACATATGCAACAAGCTCTGCTTCATGCTTAGCTATTGCATCCATACCAATTGTGTCGAGATAATCAACAGCAGCGCCAAGCCCAATAGCATCAGCTATATTTGGTGTGCCGGCTTCAAATTTCCAAGGTAAGTCTTTCCAGGAAGCTTCTTGCTCTGAGACAAAATCAATCATCTCTCCCCCAAACTCAATGGGATCCATTTGATTTAAGAGAGCTTCTTTTCCATAAAGCACACCAATCCCTGTTGGGCCAAGCATTTTATGGCCAGAAAAGGCTAAGAAATCACAATCAAGTTCTTGAACATCAATTGCCATATGAGGCACTGATTGAGCCCCGTCCACCACCATGTAAGCCCCAACTGCATGGGCCAATTGAGTAATCTCTTTTATAGGATTAACTGTTCCAAGTACATTTGAAGCATGTGCCAAAGACACAAATTTAGTCTTCTCAGTCAACTTGCTTTTAAGGTCATCCATATCCAATTGACCATCTCTTAAGTAGACATAAACCAATTCTGCACCTGTTGCCTGACAGGCTTGTTGCCATGGAATGATATTTGAATGATGCTCCATGACAGAAATCAAAACTTGGTCACCGGCTTGTAGAGTTGATTTAGCAAACTGTGCAACCCAGTTTAGACTAGTTGTTGTCCCTCTTGTAAAAAGAACTTCTTTGGTCGACTTGGCATTGATGAAACGAGTAACTTTTTCGCGACTAGCTTCATATGACCGCGTTGCACGCTCAGCCAAGGTATGAACACCCCGATGAACATTGGCATTGTCTTCTAAATAATAAGCTTGCACTTTTTCCAATACCTGTATTGGTTTTTGACTGGTTGCAGCACTGTCCAGATAAACAAGGGCTTCATCGTTGACGACCTGATTTAAGATAGGAAATTCTTTTTTTACTTGAATTGGGTCTAACATTGATACTCCTTTTCTCTGACACTATTATTTAGTTTATAATTTATCATCTAATACGGTAATAATTCGTTCTCTGACTTCTTTAACTGGTATTTCAGTAATAACTGCTCCTAAGAAACCACGGATAACTAACTTTTCAGCAGTATCTTGATCCAAACCACGACTCATTAAGTAGTACATGTCCTCTGGATCAACCTGACCAATAGAGGCTGCATGTCCGGCAGTTACCTCATTTTCATCAATTAGCAAGATTGGATTGGCATCACTTCTTGCTTTATCTGAGAGCATCAAAACACGACTTTCTTGTTGCGCATCTGCTCCCTTAGCCCCCTTAATAATATGGCCAATCCCATTAAAGGTCAAGGTTCCACGGTCTAGGATTACCCCATGTTGAAGAATGTGTCCCACAGAATTACGACCATAATTGGTAACACGGGTATCAATCCCTTGAACTTGTCGTCCTGCAGAAAGGGCAACAACTTTCAAGTCAGCGTGACTGCCTTCACCTAGCAAATCACTGTCAAAGTCTGCAATTACATTGCCGTCATTCATGACACTGAGCGACCAATTGATTGTGGCGTTGGCCTCTAATTTTCCTCGGCGACTGATGTAAGTTGTGACATCTGCACCAAGTCTATCGATAGCTGAGAATTTAACCTGACTACCCGCTTTTGCAATGACTTCGACGGTAATATTAGCTGTCGCTTTAGCAGTTTGTCTACCGATGCTTTCAAGTTGCTCAAGATAAGAAAACTTGCTTTCTTTCCCTGCTATAATCAAGATGTGCTTGTTAAATGGGACATCGCTATCGCTGTCCTGTAAGAATACACCTTCAATTGGCTCCGCGATTTCCATGAAATCTGGCACATAGAGTACAGCCGCACTGTTAAAGTAAGCTGTATGGTAAGCAGAGAGCTTATCTTGATCGAAACTGACAGCTGAACCAAAATGTTCCTCAATAACATCTGGAATTTCTTCCAAAGCCGAGTAAAAATCTGTGAAGACCAGTCCTTTTTCAGCCAATGCATAGGGAACTTGTTCCAAGACAGTTTGTGTCCCCACTTGAACCAATTTAGGATTATCTCCCATTACCATGAAATCTGGGACTGCAGTTATTTCTGTATTTTCAGAAATAGTTCCATCACCCAAGTTCCATCTGTGAAATTTAACTCGCTCAATGGTTGGGAGAGGTAAGTCTTCCATTTTATTAAAAGCAGCTAAGCGTAGCTCTTGCAACCATTGAGGCTCAGCTTTTGACTGTGAAAATGCTTTAATTGTTTCTAATGTCATAATGATGTTTCCTTTTCTACGGTTTCTTATTGATTGTCTTTTTGTCCGTTCTTTTCTAATGCACAGACACTCACAAAACTAAAAAACATCATCATACTTCTTCTTTGTAATCAATACCTAACTCACCGGCAATTGTCTTATAACCTTCTTTTTCAAGACGCTCTGCTAATTCAGGTCCACCAGATAAGACAATGCGCCCTTCCATCATCACGTGAACGCGATCTGGTGTGATGTAATTCAAGAGACGTTGGTAATGAGTGATAATCATTGCACCAAACTCTTTATCACGCATTTCATTAACACCTTTTGAAACAACTTTTAAAGCATCAATGTCAAGTCCTGAGTCAATCTCGTCTAATAAGGCAAATTTAGGTTCTAGCATTAGTAATTGTAAAATTTCATTACGTTTCTTTTCACCACCAGAGAAACCTTCATTGAGGTAGCGCTCTGCCATTTCTTCTTTCATTCCAAGCAGTTCCATTTTCTGGTCTAACTTTGTAATAAAGTTTCGAACTGAAATTTTATCCTCATCTACTTTACCTGCATTCATTGCTGCACGAATAAATTCGGCATTGGTAATCCCTGGAATTTCTGATGGGTATTGCATGGCCAAAAACAAACCTAAGCGTGCTCGTTCATCAACTTCAAGTTCTAAAATATTCTGACCATCTAAGAGAATCTCTCCCTCAGTAACTTCAAAATTAGGATTACCCATGATAGCTGCAGACAAGGTCGATTTCCCTGTTCCATTTGGTCCCATAATTGCTGCAATTTCACCTGTTTTTAATGTCAAATTCACACCTTTAAGAATCTCTTTATTCTCGATTGAAACGTGCAAATTTTTAATTTCTAAAGTAGACATTATTTACCTCATCTATTCTATAGAATCCTTTTCTGAAAATTTAAGGGTTCTAATCTTTTTAAACCATTACTTTTATTATAACAAAAAAAGCCTTGGAAGGCTTTTCTATCGCTTATAAAATCAGTGTTTTTCTTTCCATTTATCCATTATCTTTTGCCTGTAGTCACTATTTCCGATAAATTTCAAAAGCTTAAAAAGTGGTGTCCTTTTCTCTCCCCAAATTTCCAACCCCTCAATCAACACTTCCAGTCCAAATAAAAGACCAAACATTAACAGGACGCCACCAATTCTACTAGAGACATTCAGTAGCAAAGAAACCAGTGAAAACAACATGGCTATGCCATAAACAACTAAAACAGCACCGCGATGGGTAAAACCCATAGATAAAAGTCGATGGTGTAAATGCATTTTATCCGGTTCATAGAACTTTTTACCAGATAGACTCCTTCGGATAATCGCTACCGCGGTATCCATAATTGGGACACCTAAGATAATCACTGGTGTCACTACCACAACAGCTGTAGCATTCTTTAAACCCTGTAGTGAAAGAACACCAATCATGAAACCAATGAATAAGGCACCCGTATCTCCCAAGTAGATGATAGCAGGATAGTAATTATAAGGGAAAAAGCCAACGATTGCCGCCACCAGTATTAGGATTGTCAGTGTCAAGTAAAAATCTGTCTGTGGCAGGAAGAAAAAGGAAACTACTGCCATGGTCAACAAGCTAATGATTGATACGCCAGAAACCAACCCATCCAACCCATCTATCAAATTGATCGCATTTGTAATCGAAGCAATCCATAAGACCGTTAGAATATAGGTAACGATAGGACCAAATTCTAATAAGGGACCTCCAAACGGGATTTTAAAGGAATCAAATCGAAAGGTCGTAAAGGCCCAAATAATAGAAGCGCCAAAAATAATACCTAACATTTTTAAGCGTGGGGAAATATCAAAAATATCATCAATTAGACCTGTCACTGTAATCATGAAGGCACCCATAACAACAGGAAGAATATAAGAAAAATAACTAGCCTGTTCTTTTATTAAATCAGGTGTCACTTTAGGCATAAAAACTAAAGTTGCAACCATAAATGAAACGAAAATTGCTATTCCGCCACTACTTGGCATGGGAACTTTATTAATCCGTCTAGCATTTGGGTTGTCAACCGCACCAATTTTGAAAGCTAGTAATCGTACAATCGGTGTCAAAATCAGGGAAATTAAAAGCGCACCAATTAAAACGAGGACATGATTAAAGGTAAAAGGGAACATACGTTATTACACCATCTCAATTTTTTTTAATTCTTCAATAGCAGCATCTTCAATTAATTGAACAGCATGTTCTTGCAAGTAAGCTCTTGTTCTGATACCAGGATTGGCATGTTCAATCAGTCGTGCATAACAAATGTTAGCATAATAAGATGGTTGGTTTTGAATATCCAATAAAACAGTCATGTGGTAACTATTATTTTCCTTATAAAGTTCTGATGCTTCAATTGGAAAATCAATGGTGTTAGCAAAATGAATAGCATCCTCAATTGTAGCAAAGTTCAAGACAAAATGAACATAGTCTAACGATTCGTCAAAGTCATCCTCATTGGAATCATTGGCTTGCTCCAGGGTTTTCGCATCTTCAATCATCTCTTCAAGCTTTTCTAATTTTTGATGAGCATCAACATCCCCTTTTTCCATCATATTTTTTTCAATGGTTTTGAAAAAATCTTCTGGTGTCATTTGGGAAATATCACCCAACTCAGCTAAATCTTCAAAGTTAATGTCTTTATTTAATTCTGATTTCGTGACAAAAACATCTAATCTATCTTTCCGAGGTGTCACTCGGAAACTAAGCATACCACTGTCCTTAAAGTTTTCAGGAAGATCCAACTCATCCATGACAGCATAGAAAAATTCTTCAGTTTTTTCTTGAGGAATCAAAAAATCTTTTAACTCCATTCCTCTTTCTTCTAAGTCATCCATACTGATTGTAATTTTTAGCGTCGTTTCGCTGATTTGTTTCATTTCCATAATTCATACCTCGCACGCGTAGTCATTCTATTATACAAGAATTACCACCATTAAGCAATTTTTCATCCTGAACTAAAGAAAAAACCAGCTATTAGCTAGTTTTAATTAAAATATTAATGTGAAAACAAAATAGATGACTAGTAAGATACCCAATCCAATACGGTATTTACCAAATAATGTAAAGTCATGTTTTTTGACATAATCCGTCAAAAATTTAATGGCTACTAAACTAACAAGGAAGGCTGTTAAACTAGCTACTATCAAAATTAAAAGTGACCCAAAACCTAAAACATTACCTTTTAAGAAAAATTTTAATACTTTTAACAAACTTGCCCCAAACATAACAGGGATTCCTAAAAAGAAAGTAAATTCTGTAGCAACTGTACGACTTGTTCCTAAAATAATGCCCCCAAGGATCGTTGCTCCAGAGCGACTAGTTCCTGGAACAATACTTAAAACTTGAAAAAGACCAATAAACAAAGCCGTTTTATAAGACATTTTAGCTAAACTTGTTACCTGAGGTTCAACATTTTTATGTCGTTTTTCTACCCAAATAAAGGCAACCCCGTAAACAATTAACATTAAGGCAACTGAGATAAAGTTATGGAAATGGGTATTGAACCAATTATCAAACAGAAGACCGATGACCACAACAGGTAATATAGCAATCAGTACTTTGGCCCACAATTGCCATGTTAACCGAATCTCATTATCAGTTTTTCCTGGTTGAAACGGATTAAGACGTTTAAAGTATATCACGATAACAGCTAAGATTGCTCCCAATTGAATAACAACGTTAAACATTTCCGTAAAAGCCGCACTTTGGTTAAGTTTAACAAACTCTTCAACCAAAATTAGGTGGCCTGTACTAGAAATTGGTAACCATTCCGTAACACCTTCGATAACGCCAAAAAAAATGGCCTTTAATAACTCAACAAATAACATATATGCTCCTTGACATTTTACTATTATACATTGTATCAAAATTTTTTAGGTTTAGCTTAAAATCGTTCTACTATTTTAGAAAGATTCGCCTGAAAAACCACTGCTTCTAGCAGTTCCATTTGAAACATTGAAATGGCTAGCGTGTGTAGCAGTAACAACTGAGGCGCCAATATTTTGAATTAGTTCAACAGAGTATGGAGAAATCAACTGATAGTTTTGATTAAACACATTGTCTTGAAGAGTAATGTCATGCAAATCTAAAAATGCTTCAACATTTTTAGCATAACCAAAAAGATTAGCATAGACAAGAACACGATTCCAAACAATAATACTTTCAATATCAGCTTGTTCAAAATGATTAATATTTTTTAGCATTCTTCTGAAGGCATCCCATGCTTCTCTATCAAGCTTACCCTTCTCAGTGAGGACACCTTGTAACTTATAGTGTCTATCTTTTTTGTTGAATTGATAAGCCAAAAGAAAGAAAATAACAATAATTGCTAAATATAGTATAGACAACTTAAACTGGGCGAGATTTAATAAATAGTAAACACTTGCTAGCTGGATTATTATTCCAAAATAAATAAAAATCTTACTCACCACTAAACCAACTGATTCTAGTCTAGACATATCTCTATAATGTTCCTTAAGAAGAGGTCCTGACTCTCTTTTGATAGCTAGAGTCATTTCGTTCAAAGTCTTCTTTAACAATTGAATATGTCTATTACCTCGGCTTCTAACTTGGTTTTCAAGCTCTTTACCCACATATTTATCCTTTAGACTCAGTGAAAGATTAACATCAAAGAAATAACGATTAAATATATCTTTAACCTTTAATGTCGTAGCTGTACCAAATGCCATTTGCAAAAATAGCTCTTCATAATCTTGTAAATCATCTTGCGAAATAATCGTGACAACTGGACCTGATGGGGTATTTGTTAGAGATAGAACTTGTCTATCTACTAAGTCAAGCAATGTTGCCTGTAATACATTTTCAAAGGTAATATCATCTTTAAATGATGATCGATTTAAAGGACTTAGCTTATTTAAATCTAAATTATAAATACTATCTGCTACCATTAAGGGACTGAGATACCCTGGAAGTCCATTGAACCGATTATCATCGTCTGTTTTAAATCGACTGATCGATCGCTTGACCAAATAACGGATAAGAAGTGACAAGGCTAATAAAGCTGTGACAATAACAATTAACTGATAGTTAAAAAAATTTCTTACATTTTGACTATCACGCTTTATCTTCTCTTCTATTTTTAGAAAATTATCCTTATAATTTTGATGACTAACAGGTGCATCAACAACAGATGCATCCCACGCCCCATGTAAAGCTAAAATATTTTTCACATTATATGAAGTAAATTGAAACTGATTATTTTTTTGAGTAATCTTATCACGATCAAAATGTCCACGATGAACATTCAGTTGCTTAAACTGACTATCTTTCTGCGTTTTAACTGTAAACGATACTTTCTGAATCGGCTGATCCCAATTAGAAATTGGAACCCAATTTAAAATGGCAACATCGTTATATTTGTATAACATCTGGTGAAGTTGCCAAACAATGACAATCTTTATCTGATCATTTTCATGTCCTGAATTCAATACTTTGACATTTAATCCATCTCCGAATTCAACAATTTTTTTTGAAAACTGTATCGGCTTTCCATTCTTAAAAACCTGTATCTTGGGGTTATTATCAATGACGAATCCTTGCGGAACTCTACCTGCAGTCCCTAAACCAATATATTGGCCACCAAAATCGGAACGAAAAATAAAAGTAACCTCTTCCCTAAATTGGGCAGAATTGTCCTCGTTAATAGTTAGGGCACCATTATATGACGGTATACGATAACGAACATCATTTGCACTTACAGAACTAGAAAGAAATGAAAAGACGAGGCATAGAACAACTAGCATTTTTTTCACGGCATATCCTACTTTCTGACATTATTTTACCACATCTTTTTATAAAATATAAGCTATTTCAGAAAGCTCCTACTAATTTTTACTCAAAAAAACTTCGTTTTCTGTATAATTTTCCATTTCCTGTTTTTTTAGATTGAAATAAGCAACTAATTACTGTAAAATAATGGATATTACAATTTATAAGACAGGAGTCTTTTTATGAAAAAGCTACTTTACGGTTGCTTGTTTACATTCTTCCTTTTGATTGGAGGAATTGGGAATGCACAAGCAGATCAATATTTACGTGTCGGGATGGAGGCAGCCTATGCGCCGTTCAACTGGACACAAGACACAAATGCAAATGGTGCTGCACCAATTGAAGGAACTAATCAATTCGCTAACGGCTATGATGTCCAAGTTGCTCAAAAAGTCGCAAAGCAAATGCATAAAAAATTATTAGTTGTTAAAACATCTTGGACAGGTCTGATCCCAGCTTTAACATCTGGTAAAATCGACATGATTGCTGCAGGGATGAGCCCGACAGAAGAACGAAAAAAAGAAATTGCTTTTTCAGATAGCTACTATACTAGTGAGCCCGTCTTAGTCGTTAAAGCAAGCAGTAAATTCGCTAAAGCAAGTTCTCTAGCAGACTTTGCAGGAGCAAAAATTACTGCGCAACAAGGCGTTTGGCATGTCAATTTAATCCCTCAAATTAGCGGTGTAAAAGCTCAAACACCAATGGGTGATTTTTCACAAATGAGGCAAGCCTTATCATCTGGTGTTATTGATGGTTACATCTCAGAACGCCCTGAGGCAATGACTGCTGAAAATGCTAACGCTTCTTTTAAAATGGTTTCCTTGAAAAAAGGTAACGGCTTTACCGTGTCAGAATCAGATGCTGCGATTGCCGTCGGCATGCGAAAGGACGATTCTCGCATTAATGATGTTAATACTGTTCTATCAAACTTAGATGAAAAAGATCGTATTGACCTAATGGACAAGATGGTTGCCTTACAACCTAAAGAAAAAAAATCAGCAGACAATACCAAACCAAATTTCTTTAAACAAATGTGGGCTATCGTTGAGAAGAATTGGAAACAATTCCTTCGCGGAACAGGCTTAACCTTATTGATTTCAACTATTGGTACTGTTGTTGGTTTAATTATTGGTCTATTAATTGGTATCTACCGTACAGCTCCTAAAGCAAAAAACAAGGCGCTAGCCATTCTCCAAAAAATCTTCTCAATCTTTTTAAATGTCTATATTGAAGTGTTCCGTGGAACACCGATGATTGTTCAATCAATGGTCATCTACTATGGAACAGCACAAGCCTTTGGAGTATCACTTGATCGCACGCTGGCAGCTATTTTCATTGTTTCCATCAACACTGGTGCTTATATGACAGAAATTGTCCGTGGTGGTATCTTATCTGTTGATAAGGGGCAATTTGAAGCCGCTACTGCTTTAGGCTTCACCCATGGACAAACAATGCGAAAAATTGTTATCCCTCAGGTTATGCGAAACATATTACCTGCCACAGGTAATGAATTTGTTATCAATATCAAAGATACATCTGTATTGAATGTTATTTCTGTTGTAGAACTATACTTCTCTGGTAATACCGTTGCTACTCAGAACTACCAGTACTTCCAAACATTCTCTGTTATTGCAGTTATTTACTTTATCCTCACCTTTACGGTAACTCGTATTCTACGCTATATTGAAGGTCGTTTAGATGAAGATACCTATACAACAGCTGCAAATCAATTACAAGTAGAGGAGGCCTAAGATGTCAGAAGCTATTATTGAAATTAAACATTTAAAGAAATCTTACGGTAAAAACGAAGTCCTCAAAGATATTTCCCTAACAGTAAACAAAGGAGAAGTTATCTCTATTATAGGTTCATCTGGTTCAGGTAAATCAACACTCTTACGTTCCATTAATCTATTAGAAGAACCTTCTGCTGGCCAAGTTCTTTTTCACGGCAAGAATGTTTTAGAAAACGACTATAACCTGACGCACTACCGCGAAAAATTAGGAATGGTTTTTCAATCTTTCAACTTATTCGAAAATCTAAATGTTCTCGAAAATGCTATTGTCGCTCAAACAACTGTTCTAAAACGCAATCGCAATGAAGCTGAACAAATTGCAAAAGAAAACCTCAATGCAGTTGGATTAACAGAACAATACTGGAAAGCCAAACCTAGACAATTATCTGGCGGACAAAAACAACGTGTTGCTATCGCGCGTGCCCTCTCAGTTAATCCTGAAGCTATGCTATTTGATGAACCAACATCAGCTCTTGACCCTGAAATGGTCGGCGAAGTTTTAAAAACAATGCAAGATTTGGCTAAATCTGGTCTTACGATGATCATCGTAACCCACGAAATGGATTTTGCAAGAGATGTATCAAATCGTGTTATCTTTATGGACAAAGGTGTGATTGCCGAGGAAGGTAGCCCACAACAAATCTTTGAAACCCCTCAACAAGAGCGGACAAAAGAATTTTTACAACGTTTCTTAAAATAAGAGAATCATTACGATTCTCTTTTTATTCACAATATGCTTTACCAGTTAAGTATATTGTGTTATACTATCTCTATTAACGTTAATAATCTATTTACAGGAGGTTTCAATGGCAGAAAAAACTGACTTATCGTCAGCTTACCGCAGACTAAAAAGTCCAAATATAAAAACAAAAAAACGTGCTCTAAAAATTATTCATGAGCATAAGAGATCTGGAAAAAAATAGTCCAATCTAAAGTCAGACAAAAAAACAAGTAAGACAAATCCCTCCGTCTTACTTGTTTTTTTATTTGGTTTTAAGAGCTGATAAAACTTGAGTACGAATATCATCTACACCATTTGGTGTATTTGGTAAAAAGAGTGTTTGATTTCCTTTTGCCGCAAATGTGTTTAACGTATCTAAATATTGGTTAGTCAAGAGAATTGACATGATTTGCTCTTCATTCAAGCTAATATTTGCTTCTTTTAGTTCTTGGATTGATTCAGCTAATCCATCAACAATCGCTTTACGTTGTTGTGCAATACCAACACCATGGAGACGATCTTTTTCAGCTTCTGCTGATGCTGCAGTCACAATTTTAATCTTATCTGCTTCAGCAAGTTCTTGAGCTGCAACACGTTTACGCTGTGCTGCATTTATTTCATTCATAGATTGCTTAACTTCTGCATCAGGTTCAACCTTTGTTATCAATGTCTTCACAATGATATAACCATATGTTGACATTTCTTCTGCCACTTGATGTTGCACTTCCAATGCAATCTCATCTTTTTTCTCAAATAATTCATCTAATGTTAATTTAGGAACAGATGACCGTAAGGCATCTTCAATATATGATTTGATTTGAGCTTCAGGTTTCATCAATTTATAATAAGCATCCGTAACATTTTGCTCATTTACACGGTATTGTGTTGCAATATTCAATGTCACAAAAACATTATCCTTGGTTTTTGTTTCAACAATAATTTCTGTTTGCAAGAGACGTAATTGAACACGCGCAGCTATTTTATCAATACCAAATGGTAAGCGGATGTGAATCCCACTAGTCGACGTTTTTTGATATTTCCCAAAACGCTCAATAATCGCAACGGTTTGTTGCTTTACAACGTATAATGTACTGCCAATAATTGATAAGATGATGATTACCAATACGACAAAGAAAATTAAAGACAACACCATAAAAATCTCCTCCTCTGCCAGATCTATCTGGACTATTGTTAAACAAGTCAAGTTGACTTATTGTTATGATACAATTATAATCATTTCCATCTCATTGTCAACATATTTTTTAATTTTTTTCTCTAAAAAAAGAGTAAAATGTCTATTTTACTCTTTTACTATGATTTACTCTACACTCATTAAATAAGGATAAACTGGTTGATCTCCTTGGTGGATTTCAACTTCAATACCTTCATACTTGTTTTCTAAGTATGCTGCTAATTCTTCTGCTAAAGTTTGATCACCTTCTTCGCCAATAAAAATAGTTACAATTTCACTATCTTCATTAATCATCTGTTCAAAAGTAGCTTTCATTGCTTCTTCTATATCAGATACAGAAACGACAATCTTACCATCAACCATTCCTAGGTAATCATTTTCATGGATTTCTAAGCCATCAATACTTGTATCTCTAACAGCTAAAGTTAAACTTCCTGAAACAACCTCTGAAAGACTTGTTGTCATAGCAGCAACATTGTCATCTAATGATTGACTCGGATCAAAAGCTAATAAACTAGTGAAGCCTTGAGGGACTGTGCGTGTTTCTACTACAGCAGCTGGAATATCAACAACTTCTGCAGCTGATTGCGCCGCCATAAAGATATTTTTGTTATTTGGTAGGATAATGACTTGTTTGGCATTTACTGCCTCAATAGCTTTTACAATATCTTCCGTTGATGGATTCATCGTTTGTCCACCAGAGATAATATAGTCCACACCTTGACCCTTAAATATTTCAGCTAAACCATCACCAGCAACAACTGAGATAATCGCCATCTCTTTTGCTTCAGCTTTTTTAGTTTCGTTACTTGATTTAACAACTTGTGCGTCGTGTTGGCTACGCATATTGTCAACTTTGATTTTTACAAGTGCGCCGTACTTCAATCCTTCTTGCATAACAAGTCCTGGATCTTCTGTATGGACGTGAACTTTAACAATTTCATCATCATTAACAACTAAAAGTGAGTCACCCAATTGACTTAAGTAACCTTGGAACTCTTCATAGTTAAATTCTTTTATATAAGTTGGTCCTTGTTTAAGAGCAACCATGATTTCAGTACAATAACCATAAGTAATATCTTCGGTAGCAACATGTCCAATGACAGCCTTATGGTGCTCCGCATTAATCATCTCAGACATATTTGCAGGAGTTGCAACGTACTCTTCTGAAGCCACATAGTCACCATTCATTGCTGACATAAAGCCTTCATAAATATAAACTAAACCTTGACCACCTGAGTCGACAACACCTACTTCTTTAAGAACAGGAAGCATATCTGGTGTCTTAGCTAAGGCACGTTTTGCTCCTTTTAATGCTGCTGCCATTATTTCAACCGCATCATCAGTTTCTTCGGATTTTTTCAATGCTGCAGTAGCTGCTCCGCGTGAAACAGTTAAAATAGTTCCCTCAACCGGTTTCATCACTGCTTTATAGGCAACCTCTACACCTGATTGGAAAGCCAATGCTAAATCTTTACCATCTAACTCTTCTTTATCTTTAATGCTTTGGCCGAAACCACGAAAGAGTTGAGAGGTAATAACACCAGAATTCCCTCGAGCACCCATTAGTAAGCCTTTCGACAAAATTTGTCCTACTTCACCAACAGTTGAAGCCGGCTTATCAGCTACCTCTTTAGCTCCATTATCCATAGTCATGCCCATGTTCGTACCTGTATCACCATCGGGAACAGGAAAGACATTTAAAGAATTGACATATTCCGCTTGATTTCCTAAGCGAGTTGCTGCAGCTTGAACCATTTCTTGGAATAAGCTTGTTGTAATTTTAGACACTAATTTTCTCCCACAACCTTGATATTTTGCACGTAAACATTTACCATATCAGCAGAAAGTCCTAATTGACTTTCTAAGTTAAATTTTACACGCTCTTGGATATTCTTTGATACTTCACTAATCTTCACACCATAACTCATTACAGTGTAGACATCAACAGCGATACCCTCTTCTGTTGATTTAACTACAACACCTTTTGCGTAGTTTTCTTTACCAAGTAATGATTGAAAATTGTCCTTAAGAGCACTCTTACTAGCCATGCCAACAACCCCAAAAATTTCGGTTGCTGAACCACCAACGACAGTTGCAATAACGTCATCGGATAGTTCTATGAGACCATCAGTTGTATTAATTTTTACAGTCATATTTACTACCTCAAAAAGTTTTTATCAACCCATTTTATCATAAACTAACAACATTGTAAAAAAATATAGGCAAAAGGATACGTGAAGTCCTCATTAATTTTTTAAAAAAATAAGAAAAAAAGCCCTAAGGCTTATTTCTATTAAACGCGTTCTACTTTACCAGATTTAAGTGCACGAGCTGAAACCCAAACTTTCTTTGGTTTACCATCAATAAGAACAGTAACTTTTTGAAGATTTGGTTTAACAGTACGTTTAGTTTGGTTCATAGCGTGTGAACGATTGTTACCAGATACAGTTTTACGACCTGTAAAATAACATACTTTAGCCATTTTGTTTGTTTCCTCCTACGTAGAATATGTTAACGGATGTGCTAGCACCACATACTAAACTATTCTATCATATGCTTATATGTTTGGCAAGGCTTTTTCTGAGACAATTTATTGAGTACCTAAATGATGACAAATGCGATCATAAAGGTTGTCTAAAGTGCCATCATAAGTAATTTCAGTGATATTATCTTCTATGCCATCAATAAACTGATAAGTATAGGCAACACCTGAAGGGTTTAAAACTGCCATTTTTAACAAGGGATTATGCGCGTGCGAAACGGTTAGCGATTCTTTTCTTTCGACATCAATTGGAACGGTGTATTTGAATAAAATATCCCTTTGACTAACTCTACCAACTAAATAACCTGTTTTGAAAAAACGCTCTTGTAATTCTTGTATTTCCAAATCAGTCATTTGTTATTTCCCCATTTTCACTTCTTTTTCAATTTCAGATAGCAATAAATACATTAGCTGAATACATAATTCTGACTTACCAACATTATCAGTTGTTCCTGTTAGATAAATGCTTAACTGAGGACAGTAGAAAGCAAAGGCACCAGAAATACCCGAATGCCCGTAAAATTTAGGACGATCATCATTATTTCCCATCGCAATCATCATATGCCCACCACCATATTTAACAGGCGCATAGTCAGATTGAAGGGGATAATAATTCATTAACTTATCCCAATGACTCTCCTGAAACAATCTTCCCTCAAAGAAAGCTCGTATAAAGACCATTAAGTCAGCAGTAGTTGATACACCACCTCCGGCTCCCTGACCACTCGAAATGACTTTCGGTCGTTCAATATATCTTTTCCCTGTGTATAATGGAGGGATTGCCGCAAATTCACTACTGGTCAAGAAAGAATGCGTTAAGTCCAGTGGTTGCATAATCAACTCTTCAATACAAGCATCTAAATCCTGATGGTAAATAGTCTCAATAATCACTCCTAATAATGTAAAATTAATATCTGCATAATAGGCTGCTTGACTTCCTGGTAGAAAATGAGCTGGTGTTTGTTTTACCCAGTCAATCATTTCTTGCCAAGTATAAGAGAAATCTCCATTTGCAATCTGATTTCTTAATACAACAGGTTGTTCATAAAAAATATTACCAAGCCCACTACGTTGAAATAATAAATCTTTAATTGTCAAACCTGTTTCTTGCCCAGATGGCAACATGCTATGAATACCAACAAGCTTTTCTTTTGGCACGAAATCGGTTACAATAGAGTTATATGATAATTTTTCTTGATCAATAAGTTGCAAAATTAATGTCGTTACCCATAATTTTGTAACACTAGCCATTAAAAAAGGTGAATTATCTTGAATCGGTCCGTGAGATAAATGGATTTTTTCTTTCCCATCTTTTGATTCAATGGCAACTATTGCTTTAGGTAACTGATTTTTTTGAGCAAAATTGCTAAATAATTTAGCTAATTTTTCCTTATTCATTTTATCACGCTCCTCCCACACTATCATCTTTGTGTGGATTTATTCTAGAAAGACTGCTTATGGATATCAGACAACTTTCCTATTTCTTAACTATTGCTAAAGCACAGAATTATTCACATGCCTCTAAGTCCCTCTTTGTTTCTCAGCCGGCACTAAAACAGGCTATTTCAAAAATGGAAGACGAGTTGAACGCACCGCTCTTCGTTTATCAAAACCACCGACTCAATCTTACTGAAACAGGGAAGATGCTTCAAGAACGTGGTGAGCCTATTCTTAAAGACTTCAACCAATTGGTTTTTGACCTCCAAGAGCATGTCGAAAACAGAAAGCAAAATTTGACCATTGGAGTTACTTTTTTGACCATGTTACAGTATATGGACCAAATTTCGCGCTTTATCCGACAAAATCCTTCAATTAACCTTCAGATTGTTCAAGATGGTTCTATGAAATTGCAACATTTACTCGTGAAAGAAAAAATTGACATTGGCATTTTGTCCTTACCACAAGTTGAACCGGATATTATTATTGATTTTCTAGATATCACAGAATCGAGTTATTCTGGGTGTGTTGTTGTTCCAAAAGGTCATCCTTTAGCGTGTAAAAAAAATGTTGTTTTCACAGATTTAGCTCCTTATAATATCGCTAGTCTTAGCGACAATTTCGCCTTAGGCGTTTATACCAAAGAACGCAGCCAAGAATTAAAAACGAGCGATCACATTATTTTAGTGCATGATGATTTTGAAATATTGCTACGCAGTTTAGATCGACTAGATGCAATAACAATCTTGCCAAAGGAATTAGAAGAGTACAGTTCCATGGAAGAATTAGTTTGGATTCCTCTAATGGATAGTCGTAATTTGTACAAGCAAGGTCTAGCATATCGTAAAAAACTGGATAAAAATTCAGATGCCATTCAAAAATTTATCCAAGCTATTAAACTGTAAGTTTAGTCTTCAAAGGTTAGAACTTGATAGTCTTCTTCATTATTAATAACACGTAATCCCCCGAGTGCAAGAGCTTCAAGCTCAAATTCACCTGGGTAAGCCTTGAATTGACCAATAAAGCCAGTGCGTTTAGCAACTTCTTTACAAAGTTCATTTGAATAAGCCATGCCACCAGTCAAGATGACCCTATCAATTGGTCCTTCAATGCTAACTGCTAAAGCTGCAAGTGTCTTGGCAATTCCTAATGCTAGGGCATCAAAAACAAGTTTAGCATAGGCATCACCAGCTTCAATTCGAGCTTGAACGTCGCGTAAATCAGCTGTCTCACAATGTGATTGGAGGCCAGCTTTTTTTCTTGCCAATTTATTGAATTCTGGGATTCCCATTTCTTTGATTAATGGCAAAATAGCTTTCAAAGGCATCCCACCTGAACGCTCAGCTGAAAACATAATTTCATCGTCAGAAATAAAGTCAACAACCTGACCATGCTGATGTCCAGAAGCACTAGAACCACCACCAATATGAGCAATAACTAAGTTAACGTCATCATAAGATTTGCCTAAATCTTCTGCAGCTTTTCTTGCCACAGCACGCATATTCAAATGATGACCAGTAGAGGTTCTTTCAATTCCTTTTATCCCTGTTAAGCGAGAAACCTCAGCCATTGAATCAACAGTTACGGGATCATAGATAAAGGCATCTTTGCCATCACCATAATCAGCCATTAAAGCTTTCGCTAATTTAGCTCCTAAATTAGAAGGGTGCTCTAAGACAGGACGAAATTCTAAATGATGAATCACGTCATCATTGGCCAATATAGCACCTGGTTTAACTGGACCAATAAGTCCACCACGACCTACAGCTAAATCAATATATTCTACATGATGCTTTGCCATAATAGCCTTAATGTCACTGAGACGTAGGTCAAACTGATCGTAAACTTTTTCAAATTGACTCAAATCGTTAGCTTGATAAATCACTTCATCTTTCCAGATCATTTCCTGATCATGGAAGAGAGCAACTTTTGTAGAAGTTGCACCTGGGTTTACTGTAATAACTGTTTTCATTACCTTCTCCTTATTTCTTCTCAGTCATGATAATTTGGGCAAGTAACAGTGACGCATATTTTTCTTCAAAACTTGAGCTTCTAGAAGTAATAATTACAGGAACTTGTCCTCCCATAATTAACCCTGCCATCTCAGCTCCTCCAAATAAGGTTAGTGATTTTGATGTTACATTACCAGTCACAATATCTGGAGCAAATAAAATATCTGCATCACCTTGGATATTACCAGGGTATTCTTTTTCTTTAGCACTTTCTGATGACAAAGATAAATCAATTGAAAGAGGACCCTCAACTACGAAATCTTTCTGATCCGCATAAAATTTAGCCAATTCATCTTCCATAACGGATGATGGTAATTTTGGAATAAGATTTTCAGCAGCTGATAACAAGCTAACTTTGACTTGGTCAATTCCTAATGAAGACATAACTTCAACTGCATTTGAAATCACAACTTTAGCACTTTCAAGGTCTGGTTGTAAAATTAAGCCGCCGTCAGTTACTGCAATCAGTTTGTTTAACTTCGGAACTGATAAGACAGCCACATGTGACAGGGTATCTGCTTTTCTAATACCTGTTTCTTTGTTGACAATTTCTTTTAATACTTTTCCAGTTGAGATATGCCCTTTTAAGATAGCATCTCCTTTGCCTTCACGAACTAGCTCAACAGCTTTTGCTGCAGCAGCTTGATCGTCAGCAATATCGACAATCTCATACCAGTCTGAGTCAATTCTGTAAGAGGCTAATTTTTCTGCTAATTTACTTTTGTCATCAATCAAAACAGCTTTAACACGTTTTTCTGCAACTGCTTTTTCCACACAAGCCAAAACTTCATCATCTGCCGCTTTAATTGCAATTAAATTAATTGGTTTTTCAACAGATTTGATCTCAGGGCGCGCTTCTAGTAATTTACCTATTAATAGTGACATTTCTTTTCTCCTTAATATCAAAAAGGAATACATGCACTCAGGTCTCCCCTTTAATGCCTGCACTCCTCAACAATGTTTAAATATTCAACTTGTAGTCTTCAGGTTTAACAACATGGAGAACAGTCATAAAAATATGTTTGAATAAGAAGCCAAAGGCAATCGGTGCCCCTGCAAAGACTAATATTGCGATCAGAATATTAACAGGTGACCAACCACCAGCAACCAAGTTCAAGTGATTGATTGGACCTACTAAACCACTAAAGCCAAAACCTGCACTCATTGGAGTTCCTTGGATATTGAATAACTGTGCCATCAATCCGCAACATGCTGCTGATGAAATAATTGGTAACAATGTTCTAGGGTTTTTCACAACTACTGGCATTGAAATTTTTGGTGAACCAATAAAGTGAGCTAAACTTGTTCCATGTGAGTTAACTGACCAACCTAAGATGGCAAAGGCAAAACCAGTTGCACAAATGCCTAAGTTTGCAGCTCCTGAACCAACACCTGATAGTGAAATAGCTAAGGCAATCCCAACAGTTGTAATTGGGGAAACAATCAAGACACCAAAGACAATAGCTAATAAAACACACATGATAATTGGTTGCAAGTGTAACAATTGAGCGGTACCCATACCAATTAATTGCGTAATTTTAGCAACATAAGGAAGAATGACTCTACCAAAGATACCAACAACCACTAAAAGTAGCGGTGGGATGACTAAGATGGTGTAGGCTTTCAGACCATTACCAACCCAAAGGATAAGAGCTGCACCAATAGCTGCAGTAATCATCATATTGATAATGTCACCTGTTCCTGCCATAACAATGGCACCTTTATTAAAGGAAACGGCTCCAGCTGCAAATTCAGTAGCTAGACCAAGTGAGGCCGCTTGAATCGGTGTAAACTTAAAGTTTACACCAACCATTGTTCCACAAACTAGGCCCATTAATGCATTAGACATACCAAATATCCAAATGTAGGGTGTTAAAGCAGGAAAATGTGGTGCCAGAGCTTTAAAGAGTTCTGATAAAAGTGCTCCTGGAATAAGTACTACAACAGCTCCTGTTGCAATACCGTTCAAGACATTCATAGCAAATTCTTTTGCTGTTAATTTGTTTTCCATATGTCTACCTCTATTGGTGTATAGCCTGCCCAAGTAAACTTTCACTTGCATCCATAATTGTTTCAGATAAGCTTGGGTGGTTATGTATAGTAAGGGCAATATCTTCTGCTGTTAAAAGATTTTCAATTGCCAATGTCATTTCGCCGATTAATTCACTTACTTGTGGCCCAACTAATTGAGCACCAATAATACGATTATCAGACTTGTCAGAAATCAGACGAACAAAACCATCTGAATTTCCCATTGAAAGTGAACGACCATTACTTGCAAAACGGAATGTTGCAACTTTAGGGTCTATTCCTTCTTCTTTTGCTTTTTCTTTTGTTAATCCAACAGTTGCAATTTCAGGTTGAACATAGGCAACAGTCGGAATAACCAAATAATCTGCTGCAACGCCTGGCACTTTTGCAATTGCTTCTGCTGCAATTTTACCTTCATATGAAGCTTTATGGGCTAAGGCAGGGCCTGCTGTGATATCACCGATAGCATAGATATGTGATTGATTTGATTGCATTTGTTCATTTACAATAATCAAGCCACGGTCATCAAGGTCAACACCAGCTAATTCAATACTAATTTCATCTGTGTTTGGACGACGTCCAACCATTACTGCAATCTTATCTGCTCGAATACTCTCTTCTTTTTCACCAGTTTGGTAAAAGAGACTTAGCCCATCCTCTGTTTTTTCATAACGAGATGCTTTTGCAGTTGTTAAGATTGTCATGCCTAGCTTCTCAGCTTGCGCTAAGACTGGTTTAACCAAGTCTGGTTCAAAGCCATTTAAAATACGGTCAGTTCCTTCAAGGATTGTTACATGACTTCCTAGATTAGCATAAGCCATTGCCAATTCCATACCAATATAGCCACCACCAATGATTGCTAATTCTTTTGGTACTTCTTGCAAACCTAAGAGACCAGTTGAATCTAAAATGTCTTCATTAAATTTAAAGGCTTTTAATTCAATTGGACGGCTACCTAATGCCAAAATCGCATTTTTGAAACGATAGCCTTCACCTAAACTATCCTCGGGTGTAACATGTAAGGTATCTGAAGAGATAAAGTGTGCTTCACCTTTGACAATTTCAACTTTATTTTTCTTTAATAACGTTTCAATTCCACCAGTTAATTTGCCGACAACTTCTTGGTTTTTCCAAGTTTGCGCTTGGGCAAAATCTAATTCACCTGAAAGAGTCAATCCATAAGGAGTTGATTCTTTTGTTTTAGCAAACTCATGACCGACATGTATCAATGCTTTTGAAGGAATGCAACCTACATTCAAACATGTTCCGCCAATTGCTTCTTTTTCAACAATAACAACTTTTTGACCAAGTTGGGAAGCACGAATTGCCGCCACATAGCCACCTGGTCCTGAGCCGATGACAATTGTATCGACTTCATTTGTAAATCCACCAACTACCATCTTCTTACCCCTCTGCTAATAATAAATCTGGATCGTTCAAGTAGCTCTTAAGGAGATTAATTGCTTGTTGTGCATAAACACCGTCAACTGCACGGTGATCAAATGCAAATGAAATCTTCATAACGTTTTTAAGAACTGGATTACCTTCTTCATCTGGAAGGAATACCTTGTCAATACGACCAACATTGAGAATTGCTACTTCTGGCAAGTTAATGATTGGAGTTGACCAAACACCTGCTGTTGCTGCCGCACCAACGTTTGTTACTGAAATTGAACCTTTGCCCATATCAGCAGCTCCGATTTTACCATCGCGTGCTTTAGTTGAGATTTCAGAAATTTCATTTGCAATGTCAAATAAACTCTTACGTTCCGCATTACGAATCATTGGAACCATCAAACCACGAGGTGTATCCGTAGCTACACCAATATTAAAGTATTGATGTCTATGGATTTCATTTTTATCCATATCAAGGGATACATTTAAGTCTGGGAAACGTTTCAACATCGCTACTAAAGCTTTCACCAAATATGGTGTAAATGTTAATTTAATATCTTTTTGCGCAGCAATAACTTTCATCTTATTACGATGTGTAACTAGAGCATCAACTTCAACTTGGTCAAAGACAGTTACTTGAGCTACTTGAGTGCTACTCTTAGATAAAGCGTCAGCGATTGTACGACGCATAGAAGGCATTTTTTCAATCACTTCAGCAAACTCTTCTTGACTTGCTTTAGCTTTTGGAGCTTCTGTTTTAGTTTCTTCTGTTGCAAGAGTTTCAACTTGTGCTGTTTGAGTTTCAGTTGATTGGCTAGCTTTATTGCCACCATTAGCTATAAAGTTATCCACATCTTCAATTGTAATGCGTCCATGATTACCAGTTCCTTGAACTTGTGATAAATCAATATTTTTTGAACGCGCATATTTACGGACACGGGGAACTGCAAGATGACGAACATCTCCCTGGTTAACCACTGGGGCAGAACTTGATTCTGAGCTTTCAGTTGTTTTTTCTTGGTCTAAGTTAGTTTGTGCAAGTTCAGCAACCGGTGCTGGACTTTCCACTTTTGTTTCTGCAACAGTTGCATCAGGACCACCGCCGTTTAAAACAGCTTTCAATTCTTCTTCAGTTTCAGCAATATCTGCAATAGGTTGTCCTACAATTCCGATATCTCCTGCTTCAACATAAATTTTAGCTAAGTAACCATTTACTGGACACGGCAATTCAACAACTGCTTTATCACTTTCAATTTCTAAGAGAACATCATCTTCTTTTACTTTATCGCCAACTTCAGCTGACCAGGACATAATTGCACTTTCGTGTGTCCCTTCACCTGCATCTGGTAGTATATATTGATACATAATTTCCCTCCTAGAATTCTACAACTTCTGTTGCTTTTGCCACAATATCGTCAACATTTGGCATCCACAATTCTTCTGCCATACCGAATGGGAAGACAGTGTCTGGAGCAGTGACACGCGCAACTGGAGCATCAAGATCCATAAAGTTACGTTCTGCAATTTCAGACATAATTTGACCTGCAGTACCTGCTTGACGTTGTGCTTCTTGAAGAACAACTGCACGGTGAGTTTTGCTCACAGAGGCTTGGATTGTTTCGTAGTCAACTGGTGAAATTGTTCTTAAGTCAATAACTTCTGCGCTGATGCCTTTTTCTGCTAATGCTTGGGCTGCTTGTACTGCTAATGGCACCATGAGACCGTAACCAATGAGAGTTACATCTGACCCTTCACGGACTACATTTGCTTTATCAAGTGGAACTGTGTAGTATCCTTCTGGAACCTCGTCTTTTACTGTACGGTAAAGGCGAAGGTGTTCCAAGAAGAATACAGGGTCTTTCGATTCAATAGAAGCAAGAAGTAAGCCTTTTGCATCATAAGCTGAAGATGGGATTACCACTCGAAGACCTGGAATTTGTGCGAACATCCCTTCTAAGCTATCTGAGTGCAATTCTGGAGTGTGAACACCTCCACCGTAAGGCGCACGAATTGTAACTTGTGCTTCGCGAGTTCCACCTGAACGGTAACGTTGACGAGGTAATTGAGCAATTAATGCATCCATTGCTTCAACGATAAAGCCAGAGAATTGGATTTCAGGAAGTGGCATAAAGCCTTCTTGAGCAAGTCCTACTGACATATGGATAATTCCTGATTCAGCAAGTGGTGTATCAAATACGCGGTCTTCACCAAATTCTTCTTGCAAGCCTGCAGTAATACGGAAAACACCACCGTTTTTACCGACATCTTCTCCAAAGATAAGTGTATTGTCATACTTTTGCATTGCTTCTTTTAAGCCATCACTAACGGCTTGTGCTAATGTAAGAACTGGCATATTAGTTTTCCTCCTTTGCAGCATAGATAGTTTTTTGCTCTCTAATATTTTGTGGGTCTTCCTCGTACATAAAGTCTAAGAAATCAGTAATTTTTTGTGGTTCAGTCTTAGCCATTTCAGCTAAAGCTTCTTTAGCTTGATCTTTAACTTCTTCATAGATTGCATCAGTTTTTTCTTGATCCCATAAGCCTTTTTCAGTTAGGTAATGACCAAGTCTGATAAGTGGATCTTTTTTACGCCATTCTTCAACTTCAGCATCTTCACGGTAACGTTTAGGATCATCTGACATTGTGTGTGGTCCGAAACGGTAAGTCATGTTTTCAATTAGAACTGGTCCATTTTCGATTGCATAGTCACGCGCTTTTTTAACAGTGTAGTAAACCGCAACTGGGTCCATACCATCAACACGGATAGCTGGGATACCTGCAGCAACGGCTTTTTGAGCTAAAGTAGATGCTTTTGTTTGACGAGAAGTTGGAACCGAAATACCATAACCGTTATTTTGAACAACAGTAATTAATTGTGCCTTGAAAACACCAGCAAAGTTAAGAGCTTCGTAGAAGTCACCTTGAGAAGTAGATGAATCACCACAAAGTGCTAAAGCCACATTAGCTTCACCTTTCATGCGTTTTCCAATTCCATTTCCTAGAGCTTGAATAGCAGTGCCCCCAACGATAACGTTTGGTGAGTACATATTTAAGTCCTCAGGATATTGATTCGCTTTGAAGTGACCTTTGTACCATAAGAAGGCTTGAGACAATTTCATCCCAAAATGAACACCAGTGAATACATCACGATAAGTTGGTGCAAAAACATCACCTTTTTCAAGTGCTAATACTGAACCGTATTGGCTAGCTTCTTGTCCTCCACCAGGCGCATAGTTACTAAGCGCACCTTGACGGTTAAGTAAGATAACACGTTCATCCATAGCTCTACCCCATGTGATAGTTTCCATTAATGTCACTAATTCTTCATCTGATAATTCAGAAATAGCAGACTCATCAACAACTTGACCTTTTTCATCCAATACTTGATACATTGGAAAATTTTCTCCGTATGATGAAACAATGTCAGTAAAGTTTAATTCACTAATTTTCATAATTTGTTTCCTTCCTTTCTACTTAATGATAGCGCTTTCTGTGTTTTTAGGGAATTATCAATAAGTTATAGAACTATAAGAAAAAGAAACTTTTAATGACAAACAGTGTCCAGAAATTGCTTAAGAGCATTACCGAGAGTTATTACTATTACAAAAAAGGTCTACCTCAATGCATTAAGGTAGACCTTTTTTAATTTTTATTCTTTAAGTTAATTATACTAATTCAGCCAAGAATGATTTGCCAATCATGGCAGTTTCAACACCAAAGTTATCAGCCACTGTCGCTGAGATATCCGCAAAATGACCTTGTGGAATCACACCATTTCCAGTAAATGAAGCTGAATAAGCTAATAACGGAATGTACTCACGTGTATGGTCAGTTCCCACATAAGTTGGGTCATTACCATGATCAGCCGTAATCAAGAGAAGGTCATCCTCTTTCATATTAGCAATGATTTCAGGTAGACGGTCATCAAATTCATGCAAGCAATTACGGTAACCTTCCGTATCGCGACGATGACCAAAATTGGCATCAAAATCAACCAAATTGGTAAATGAGAAACCTTTTGTAAACTCAGGCAATTGCATTGTTTTCAGCAATGTATCCACACCGTGGCTATTTGACTTGTTGTGCCCCATATCATTTGTGATTCCAGAACCGTTAAAGATGTCGTTAATTTTTCCGACGGCATAGGTTGGCACACCAGCATCAGCTAGCTTATTAAGAACTGTGTCTTGGAATGGAGAGACAGCGTAGTCATGACGATTGGCAGTACGCCTGAAGTTCCCTGGCGTACCCACATATGGTCTGGCAATAATTCGCCCAAGGAGAGCTGGACGCTCTAAAGTAATTGAACGTGCATACTCACAGATACGGTACAATTCTTCCAATGGAATAATGTCTTCGTGAGCCGCAATCTGTAAAACAGGGTCTGCAGAAGTATAAACAATTAACTCCCCTGTTTCCATTTGGCGAGGACCAAAGTCAGCAATAACAGCCGTTCCTGAATAAGGTTTATTAGCTTCACGAATAATCTTACGACCTGAGAATTCCTCAATTTTGGTCAAAATCTCTTCAGGAAACCCATCCCAGAAAGTATCAAAGGGCTCTGTAATATTAAGACCCATAATTTCCCAGTGACCAGTCATGGTATCTTTACCAAGAGAAACCTCTTCCAATTTTGTCACATAGCCACTTGGATTTGCTTCTTTGGCAACAGTTTTTAGGGCTGTTCCACGAGGAATATTACCTAAACCGATTTTCGCCATATTTGGAACAGTTAAACCAACTTGTTCTGAAATATGACCTAGCGTATCAGAGTCTGTATCTGCAACACCAGCATTAAAAAACTTATCAGCGTCTGGCGCAGCACCGATTCCTACAGAATCCAGTACAACTAGGTGAATACGATTAAACTTAGACATAATTTATCCTTTCTAAATGGAAAATAGGAAGCCACAAACTGGATACCTCCTATTTTTACTGTTATAACTTAATAAGTTCCTTCTTGAACATCTTGGTTTTTGATGAGTTTAATAATACGACTTGTACCAAGACGTGATGCACCTAATGCAATAAATTTCTCAGCATCATCAAGTGATGAAATACCACCAGCAGCCTTGATTTTTACATCTTTCCCAACATGCTTCGCCATGATTTCAACATCTTCAAAAGTAGCTCCTGCTGTTGAAAATCCTGTTGACGTTTTAATAAAATCAGCGCCTGCGCGTGTCACAACACCACAGAGTTCTATGAGTTCTTCTTGCGTTAATTGGCAAGTTTCAACAATAACCTTCAAGATATGGTTTTGACAAGCTTCTTTAATGCGACGGATTTCCTCTTCAATAGCATCAAAATTACCATTTTTTACATCTGTTAAATTGATAACCATGTCTATTTCATCTGCACCATTAGCAATGGCATCTTGGCATTCAAATACCTTTGTTTCTGTGCTGCTATAACCATTTGGAAAACCAATAACCGTACAAATAGCTAATTTATCACCCACATAGTCAGAGGCTTTCTTAACATAAGAGGCAGGAATACATGCTGAAGCTGTTTCATAAGTCATCGCATCATCCAAAATAGTTTTAATATCATCCCACTTCGCAGTTGTTGCTAGCAAGGTATGGTCTACTGTTTTTAAAATATCCTTAATTTCCATTTTTTATTTCTTCTTTCTTTTCTTTATCTTTAGAACAAGGTAACAATGCCTACAATAAAGGCACTAAGCATGCTAACGCAATACCGCCAATCATTGCTCTAAAAACAAGACGAGCTAATGTACTACGTTTTTCTGGACAAAGTACAGCAATACCTGATACACAAATTCCCAAACTTGAGAGATTGGCAAATCCACATAGTGAAATCGTTGCTACCAAGGCTGTTCTGTGATCCAATGATTTGATGACTTGTCCCAATTGTTGGAAAGAAACAAACTCATTTAAGATCAATTTACTTCCAAGTAGATTTCCTTCGAGCAAGATGCTCTTAGTATCAAATCCCATCAAGAAACCAAATGGTGCAAATACATATGAGAAAATTTGTTCTAAACGAATACCAAAGCCACTCAAAATAAGGTTAACCAAAGAAACTAAGCCGACAAAGGCAATCAAACTAGCCCCAATTGAGAAGGCCATTTGTGCTCCTGTACCAGCACCTTCTGCAATAGCATCAATCACATTGGCATTATTTCCTTTGTTATCCATTTTAATTTCATCAATTTTTTGGATAGGTTCTGTCTGAGGAAGTAAAATCTTTGCAACCAAAATACTTCCAATAGGAACCATGGTTGATGCTATCAGTAGATACTCCATTGGTATTCCCAATGCAATGTACCCACCAAGAATAGAAACAGACATGCTTCCCATTCCTGAAACTAGAACAACCATAATTTCACTATCAGTCATTCGTCCCAAATATTTGCTAACTAAAATTGGACTATCTGTCTGACCAAGGAACATGTTGGCAACTGCAACGAAACTTTCAATTTCTGAAGATTTCATTAATTTACCAACACCCTTACCAATCCACTTAACAACAAATCCAAGAATCCCTAAATAATAGAGTAAACTCACTAAGGCAGATAAAAACACGATATTTCCAAGTGTTTGTATTGCAAAGATAAAACCTGTTTTAGCAGCACTGTCAGCTAAGGAACCAAAAACAAAATTCAAACCTGCTTGACCACAGTTAATAACTTTAGTCACGCCATCAGAGACGATACTGACTACCTTTTCTCCCAAAGGGATACGCACCAAGATCAGTGCAATAATAAACTGTACAAGAAGTGCTTTCCCAATCAGTTTAAGAGAAACGCTACGACGGTTGAAAGAAATTATATAGACAATTCCTAAGACCAGTAAAATACCAATAATACTATAAATAAATTGCATGATGCCTCCCAAGCTATAACTTATTGTAGTTTGTCATTTTCAATAAGTGTACGGATTGCTTCAACAGCAACCTGGATAGCTGATTCTGTGTCGTGTGCCATTGGATTATCCATACCTAAGTTATTACGTTCTTGGTTACCCACAACAAGAAAATCTGAGCCACAACGAACACCTAAATGACTTGCCGCTACAAAAAGCGCTGCAGATTCCATCTCAGAAGCTTTTGTGCCTAGACGTTTCCATGCTTCCCATTTATTTAATAGTTCATAGCTCACTGGCATACGTTCTGGTTCATGTTGTCCATAAAAAGCATCTTTACATTGAACAACACCTGCATGACTGGTAAAACCAAGTTTTTTAGCTGCTCCAACAAGAGCATTTGTTACTTCAAGATCCGCAACAGCTGGGAATTCAATTGGTGCATATTCTTTACTTGTACCTTCCATACGAATAGCTCCAGTTGCAATAACAATATCGCCACCTTTGACGTCTAAATCAATACCTCCACATGTTCCAACACGGATAAAAGTATCTGCACCACAAAGTTTTAATTCTTCCATAGCGATAGACGCTGATGGTCCACCAATCCCAGTTGACGTTACACTAACTTTCTCACCGTTTAAAGTACCAGTATATGTCACATATTCACGACTATCTGCCACAAGAACGGGGTTGTCAAAGTGCTCTGCAATTTTAGCACAACGTTTAGGATCACCTGGCATAATGACATAACGACCCACATCCCCTGGACGAATTTGTAAATGGTATTGTAATCCGACTTCACCTGAATAATTTTGCATCTTAAAGACCTCCTTATTGTCTTGTCTATTTTTTCTACACTTGTATAATAACATACAAGTTGATCTTTGTAAACGCTTTTATCAAAAAAAGAAAGCGTTTATTATTTAAACTTGCATTTTCTAATTTTTTGCATTAAACTTACTAATATACAGGAGGATACCATGCCAAAGAATGAATTAAACAGCAAATTAAAAAAGCTGAAGCATGTACAAGTTTACAATAAAATCTTTAAAATGATACAAAACGGAACTTATCCCCCAGGTACGCAACTACCCTCTGAGCCTGAATTTGCTGAGCAGCTAAATGTTAGTCGTGCAACGCTTCGTAAGTCATTAGCTCTTTTGCAAGAAGACCATCTCGTCATCAACAAACGCGGAAAAGGGAACTTTATTCGAGAAATTCCAGATAATATGTCTAAAACCGGTTACGAAATTAGACAACACCCTGTCAAGACTTGTCTAACTGTGGAAATTAAAGAAGTCGAATTAGAATTCCGAGTTGAAGTTCCAGCAGATGCAATAGTTGCCTCACTTAAACAAGCGACCCCAGTCGTCGTTATTGCTGATCGCTGGTATCACACAGAAGATGGCCCCAAAGCCTATTCATTATCGTTTGTTCCAATTGAGGTCATTTCAAACCTGGGTATTTCATTGCATAATTCTGAACAACTTGAAGACTTTCTTGAAAACCGTATTTATCAAGAAGACATTGCTGATCACTCACAAAGCCTTTTCGATTACACTCGGGCAGGCAATTTTTCAGCTACTAAATATATTCTATCTGAAGACGAACAGTTCATTTTGATTCAAGAAAATATTTTTAAACAGGATAAGTTATTAGTTTGTAACAAACATTATTTGCCTATTAGTCAGTTTGAACTATTTGTTAATTCACACTAAACCTAGGCATTTAGTTAAGTTATCACTATAACAGTTTTACCTCTTCTTATACTATCTCATATTATCTCAACTACTAGGGCCTAGTTGAGATAACGAAAAAGCCTATCCTTTCGGATAGACTTTTTTGTATTATTGTTTGATTTAATTATGCTTTGTTTGCAGAACCAAATACATCGATACGTTCTTCAACAGCACCTTGAACGGCTTTCATACCTGGAGCCAAGAATTTACGTGGGTCAAATAATTTTTTAGCATCGTATTCAGCTTCATTTGCTTCGTAGTTACGAGCAAATTCACGAGTAGCTTCAGTAAATGCAATCTGACTTTCAGTGTTAACGTTGATTTTAGCAACACCAAGTTTGATAGCTGCACGAATTTGATCATCAGGAATACCTGATCCACCGTGTAATACGATTGGGAATCCTGGTACAGCTGCTGCTAATTTTTCTAAGTGGTCAAGAGCAAGACCTTCCCAGTTTTCTGGGTATGGACCGTGGATGTTACCGATTCCAGCTGCAAGGAAATCAATTCCAGTTTCAACCATAGCGATAGCATCTTCGATTGGTGCAAGTTCACCTTTACCGATGATACCATCTTCTTCACCACCGATAGTACCAACTTCAGCTTCAACAGAAACACCTTTAGCATGTGCTAATGCAACAACTTCTTTAGTTTTAGCAAGGTTTTCTTCAACTGGAAGGTGAGAACCGTCAAACATGATTGAAGAGTAACCAACTTCGATACATTCTAAAGCATCTTCATAGTGACCATGGTCAAGGTGAATAGCTACAGGTACAGTAATTCCCATTGATTCTACAAGGTTAGAAATAAGTGATTGACATACTTTGTAACCACCCATGTATTTCGCAGCACCCATTGATGTTTGGATAAGAACTGGAGCTTTTTTAGCTTCTGCTGCACGCAAGATAGCTTGAGTCCATTCTAAGTTGTTTGTGTTAAATCCACCAACAGCGTAGCCGTTTTCACGAGCTGCTTGTACAAATTTTTCTGCTGAAACGATTGCCATTTGTTAGGCCTCCTCTTATTTTTCGGGTTTTTTACCCGTTTACAAAGTTAATTTTAGCACAAATATCAAAAAATTTCTACTAGTTAACCAATGTAAAGCGTTTTCTTTATGTTATGTTTTTCACATTTAGGAGATCTTATCTGTAAATAAAAAATGAGAACCCTCAGGCTCTCATTATCATGCGGAAAGAGGGACTTGAACCCTCACGACCTAAAGCGGTCACAGGATCCTTAGTCCTGCGCGTCTGCCAATTCCGCCATTCCCGCTACTCATTAGCAACATCAATAATTATATCAACTATGAGTTTATGTGTCAACAGTCTTTACTCATTTTCTTTCAAAAAATTGCTGACCTTTTCTTTATATTTGACCATATCTGTTTCATAGGCTCGAGCATGCTTAGCTCCTTTGATAATTAAGAGATCTTTAGGTCCCTTTGTAGCCTTATAGAGATCATAAACCATACGTGTTGGAACAAAATCATCTTTTGACCCATGAATAAAAAGAATTGGTAATTTGTTTTTCTGTAATTGTTTAACAGCACTAGCTTCTCCATAAGTGAAGCCTGCTCTCAATTTAGATAAAGCTGAAACTTCATAAAGCAGTGGAAAGGCTGGTAAACCGTACATTTCTTTAGCTTGAAATTTCAATTCTTCCCAAACACTAGAATAACCACAATCCTCAATAATCTGATGAATTTGTGATGGTAATGGGTCTCCACTCGCCATCATCACTGTCGCAGCGCCCATTGATAAGCCAAATAAAGTTATTTGACTCTCTTGATTTTCCTTTATAAGGCTCTCAGACCAAGCAATAACATTTTTACGGTCATTCCAACCATAACCAATCAACTCCCCTTGGCTTTCTCCATGAGATTCATTATCTGGAACTAAGACATTATAACCTAAATCATGAAATAGCATAGCATAAGGCTTCATATTTTCTTTATTTGTTGTAAACCCATGAACTACAATAACCGTTTTATTTGTCTTCTTTGCTGCTGGCAAATAAAAGGCAACTTGTTTTTTCCCTCGATTAGTCATCCAACGTTTTTTGACGTTTAACTGATCAAAAGCTTTCTCGGAATGATGCAATGGATTAGCACTAGATCTTGGTCTATTGTTAATAAATGTTTTTTCTTCTCGGACTTGTGCAACATGGAAAAAATAAAAACTAGCTGCAACGGAAATTAGGAATGCAAATATAATTAATACTGCAAAATACTTTGATAATCTAATTAATTTCATAGTCATTAGTTTACACTAAAAACACAAAAAAAGAAAGATTTATTTCTTTCTTTTTAGTTTTAGAGAAGGACTGAACTTAGCAGTGGAATAACCACTGAAACAATAACACCAACAATAACTAGGGCTATTGATCCCATTGATTCTTCAACTTGACCAAAATCTTTAGCTGCCGAAACACCAAGTGAGTGCCCTGCTGTACCTAGAGCCAGACCACGCGCAATCGGATCATTAATTTTGAACAGTTTAATCAATGGCTTAGCAAGCGCATAGATAATGACAGCATTCAGAATACATGCCAGAGAAGTTAACTCACCTGAGCCACCAAGCGCCACAGATGTTGGCATAGCAATAGCTGTTGTAGCAGCCTGAGGTAACATTGAAGCAGTAACCACTTTACCTAATTGAAGAAGACTAGATATGAAGTAAATACCATACACTGCAACTACACTACCCAATGACAATCCACCTAGAATTTGTAACCAATATTTTTTTAATACCTCACGTTTCTTATATAAAGGAATCGCAAAGCAGATGGTTGCTGGTTCAAGGAAAAAACTGATAATTTGTCCCCCTTTATTATATTGCTCAAAAGTAATGCCAGTGGCTTTCAAGGTAGCAATTCCTAAAACCATGGCAACGAACAAAGGGGCAAATAAGAAGAAGCCTTTTGATTTTTTAAATAAAATTTGACCTAAAAAGAAAGTTCCAACTGATAACAAGACACCAAATATTGGGGTATTTTTAAACAAATTAATGATATCTAACATGATTGAACTCCTTCTTATTTAGCGTAGGCTTTTTGACTCGCCATTGAATTGGCATCTGTTGACTGGTTATTTTGTTTTAGATAGGCATGACCAGAGTTAAATAGTTTATCAGGCTCTAGCTGCATGACCAATTGTGTCATCCAACCTGTTGAAACGAGTAATATTAAAGTTGAAGCAAAGATAAGAAAAATATCTGCTACAAAATGTTTTTGTAATAGGCCCAAGGAATTAATTACTGATACACCAGCTGGAACAAAGAATAAACCAATGTTATTAACTAAACCATCACCTATTTTTTCAACTTGTTCTAACTTGATGATTTTAAAGGTTAAGGCTAAAAACATAAGAACTAAACCAATCACTGAAGCTGGCATTACAAAAGGTAAGGAAGACTCAATTAATTTTGAGATTAAGACGATAGTTCCAATTAATACACTTTGATACATAGTTGAGTATGTTTTTTTCATTTTAGCAACTCCCTTTTTATTTTTTTGACTTGTTTTATGGTTTAATTATAGAAAAAAAAAGAACCCTTGGGTCCTTTTTGGAGTAAAACGCTTTCTATTTGGTATGAAATACAGTCAGGAGGTCTTGAAATACTAAATTAAAGTCCCACTTGCTGTTTAAACGTTTTAATGTATGAGCGACTGACCGGAACCTTACCACCATTTTCCATCGTAACTTGATAAGTCTGATTAAACCAAGGCTGAATTTCCTTAATTGCAGTCACATTAATGATATAACTCCGATGTACCTTAATAAATTGCTCCACGTTTAAGGACCGTTCGATAGCAGCAAGTGTCGTATGACTGGTATAAGTTCCTTTACATGTATAAATCGTAGTTTCCTTACCCTGAACCTCACAGTAATAGATATCCTCAAAATCCACCAAATAAATGCGCTCATCTGTTTCAACCGTCAAACGCGACACATTCTTTTCTTGACTAACCCCGTTAACCTTAATCTCCTTAGCCATTAAAGCATCTTTGGCCTTATCAATCGCTTTGCGGACACGCTCTTCTTCGAAGGGCTTCAAAATATAGTCTAAGGCATTGACTTCGAACGCCTCTAAAGCATGATTATCATAAGCTGTCGCAAAAATAATTAATGGAGGATTGGGAACCTTTGTTAATTTTCTGGCTAAATCAATACCACTTTCATCCGTCAAGTGAATATCTAAAAACAAGAGATCCGGTTGATGGGTTAAAAGAATTTGAAAAGCTTCTTCAATAGATTCCCCTTGATAAATATCAGCTACTTGGTTGGTTTGCTCTAAAAGATAAGCAAGTTCCATACGCGCCAAAGGCTCATCATCAATTATTGCTACCTTCATTCTTGCTCCTCTTCTATTAGTTTAAGAGGGATAAACACTTTAAAAGAAGCTCCCTCTTGACTTGAATCAATTTGTAAATGGGCACTAGTCCCAAAAAGACTAATTAAACGACGATTTAGATTTTCAAGTGCTGAGCCTGTCCCACGATTTGAAGGGACAATCTCCCGACCAAGCTTGCCTAATAATTCCTTAGCAATCCCTTCACCATTATCTTTAACTTCGAGTTCCAAAATATTATCTGCTATTTGTGACAAATTAACCCAAACCCTATTATCGGATTTCCGTCCTGGGAAGGCATGTTTCAAGGCATTTTCAACTAAGATTTGAATAATAAACGGCGGTATACTTGCTTTCTTCAAAGAATCGGGCATATTAATGTCAACCTGATAACGATTTGGAAAGCGAGCTTGTTCAATTGTTAAATAAGCATTCAAATGATTTAGTTCTTCTTCAACTGTAATAACATTTTTACGTGTTGAATTAATATTTGATCTGAAATATTGCCCTAATTGAAGCAATAAATAACGAGCCTTTTCACTATCAATCCGCATCAAGGCTGAAATGGTATTAATGGCATTAAAGAGAAAATGAGGATTAACTTGCGCCTGTAATGACTTGATTTCAGCATCCTTAAGCAAGCCTTGTTCCAAAGCCATTTGACCTAATTCTAATTGAGAGGAGAAAATATCTCCTAACCCATTTGCTAATTGTTCCTCAACATAAGTTAAGTCATCTGGGTCTGAAAAGTATAATTTAAATGTCCCAGCCACTTTGCCTTTTACATATAGGGGGACAACAATGGCTGCCGCTAAGGGGCAGTCAGGGTAATGACAACCAATTTCATTCTTACTGCGAACAATATGGATTTTCCCAGTTTCTATCACTTCTTTAGAGAGATCAGTGATAATCTTCTTTGTGGGAATATGATGGTCACTAGCCAATCCAACATGGGCTAAAATTGACTGTCGATTAGTAATACTAACAGCTGACACGCGCATGTATTTCATGATAACTTTAGCTGCCTGCTCTGCCGATTCCAAAGTCAACCCTTGACGGAAAAAAGGGAGGGTAGTGTTGGCGAGTTTCAAAACATCATGGGTTTGGATAGCTTTCATGCTTTCTTCTTGCTTGAGGGTTCCTAAGATGATTGAGAGGAATATCCCCGTTCCTAAGGCATTAACCACTAACATAGGCAAGGCAATTGTCTGAATCAAGGCCAGTGCTTGTGCTTTATCTGGATGGAAGATAAAGATACATAACATCTGCACCACTTCCATCAAGGCTCCGCACAAACTACCTTGCCAGATACCTGGATAAGATTTTTTCTTCAAGGATTGCCGACCAACTATGCCAGAAAAAAGACCTATAAGCAAAGATGAGATGAAATAAGTATGAGGGGCTGTCCCACCTTGCAGGAGTCGAACTGTACCTGAGATTAGGCCAACAAAAATCCCGACAAATGGGCCACCTACTAAGCCAGACATACCGATTGTTAGGGTTCTGGTATTCGCAATCGAGTTATGTGCAGGCAAAGCTACAAATCCACCAACGCCACTATTAGCAGATGAAGAGACCAAGACACCAGTGAAATTACTGATAATAGCAAAGATGCTGAAAGTGACTATCAAAACCCAGCGAACCTGAGGCTTGTCTCGTTCATACATCATTTTCTTATAAAAAGGGCTAATCATTAATAGATTAGCCAACAATATAATTAGTCCAACTCGCTCAAGGAGTGGTAAAAATAGTGATAGCATATCATAACCTCGTTAGTTCATTATAACATGTTGCTAAACACTTGGACAAATGTCCTTCTTTATCTCATCAGCAAAGCCTTAGAGATGATTTTTAACCGCAGCCGTAATAAAAGCAGTGTAAAGCTCCTCTGCTTTATTTGGACGACTTTGATATTCTGGGTGGTATTGAGCAGCGACAAAGAATTTCTTGTCTGGTAACTCCACAATTTCCATTAAACGATTATCAGGAGAAACCCCAGAGAAGACAAATCCAGCTGCTTCAAACTCTTTACGGAATTTTGTATTAAATTCATAACGGTGACGGTGACGACGTTGTATAACCTCTTGGTTATTATATGCAGTTGCTGCGTGTGAGCCTGCTTTTAATTTACATGGATAAAGGCCTAAACGAAGTGTGCCACCCATATCCTCAACATCAATTTGATCACGCATAATATCAATAATTGGGAAATCAGTATCAGGATTTAATTCAGCTGAATTAGCTCCCTCCATATGTAACACATTACGAGCAAATTCCACACAAGTTAACTGCATACCAAGACAGATGCCTAACATAGGCACATCATTTTCACGAGCAAAACGTATCGCTTCAATCTTACCTTCAGTACCACGGTGACCGAATCCTCCTGGTACAATAATACCATCAGCTTGCCCAAGTAATTCCTGAGCATTTTCTGCAGTTAAATCATTGGCATTTACCCAGTCTAAATCAATTGATGTATCATTAACATAACCTGAATGTTTCAAGGCTTCAACAACTGATAAATAAGCATCCGGTAACTCAACGTATTTCCCAACAAGAGCAATTTTAGTGGTTTTCTTAAGAGTCATTACTCTATCAACCATTTGCGTCCACTCAGTCATATCTGCTTGAGGTAAATCAAGTTTCAAGTGATCACAGACAATCTGATCCATACCTTGAGCTTGCATGTTTAATGGAATTTGATATAAATGTTCAACATCCATTGATTCAATAACTGCTTCTGGCTCAACATCACAAAATTGTGCCAATTTATTTTTAATACCTTGTTCCACAGGTTGTTCAGTTCGAATAACCAACATATTCGGCTGAATACCTAAACCACGTAATTCCTTAACTGAATGTTGAGTAGGTTTTGTTTTCATCTCACCAGCAGCTTTTAAATAGGGTAACAATGTGGTGTGGATATACATAACATTATCTGAACCAACATCAGCCTTCATTTGGCGTAAAGCTTCTAAGAAAGGCAGACTTTCAATATCACCTACCGTACCACCAACCTCAGTAATAATAACATCAGAATCAGTTGTGCGAGCTGCACGTTTAATTTTATCCTTGAGCGCATCTGTAATGTGAGGAATAACCTGAACAGTAGCGCCTAAATACTCACCTTTACGCTCTTTACGAAGCACTTCACTATAAATTTTACCAGTCGTAACATTTGAATATTTATTTAAATTAATATCAATGAACCGTTCATAGTGACCAAGGTCCAAATCGGTTTCTGCACCATCATCTGTTACATAGACCTCACCATGCTGGTAAGGACTCATTGTCCCTGGATCAATATTAATGTATGGGTCAAATTTTTGAATGGTCACCTTTAACCCACGATTTTTTAGTAATCGGCCTAAACTAGCTGCAACGATACCTTTACCAATGGATGATACAACTCCACCTGTAACAAAAATGTACTTTGTCATAATAAAAAAACTCCTTTTTTCGCGACAGCTCTGCTATCAGTCTTCTTGGGTACTATGGCACTTATACTCTTTATCAATAAGAACAATTGACTTTTGAAAAATAAAAATAGCCCCCTAATAATTAGGGAGCTTTAACCGACCTCATAAAGAGGTGCCCGAATAATAATATAAACTATATCATATCGTTTGTCAAATAGATTTTCTTATAAAAAGGTAAGATTTTGTTTTCAAGACTTATTCTTCGTCTTCGTCTTCTTCATCCTCTTCGTTAATTTCTACTTCTTCAATATCTTCTTCAGGAATAATTTCGTTTAATTCTGAATCATAAGATTCCACTTCTGATTTTTCATCATCTGGATCCTCTTCATCATATTCAACATCATCTGATTCTTCTTCGAAGTCTTCATCTTCAGGATCATCATCACTATAGTCGATAGCATCTTCATCACCATCCATAAAGGCATTAACGCGTTTTTTCTTACGTTTTGGTGCACCATCTTCTTCATCTTCTAGGGTGATAATTTCTTCATCAATTTCATCGATAGCATACCATGAGCGAAGTCCCCATTTGTTTTCACCTAATGGAATAAAAGATCCATCAATATTTAAGTCTGTGTAGAAAAATGGTAAAGCTTCACGGATATCAGCATCAGATTTTTCTAAGTAAGTTTGGATATCATTTACAAGATCACTAAAATACATTTCATTATCGCGACCACGCTCTTCTAAGATGGCACGTGCAACTTCAATCATTGAGAGTTCGCTTTTTTCTTGTCCCGCAAATACGTCTAATTTCAAGGCAGTTCTCCTTATTTTATCATTCCTTACCATTTTACGCTAATTTTCGCCATTCGTCAAAGCTTTTGTCAGTTAATCTATGCTTTCTTAGCCTCTTTTTTTAACCAACTATAAATTTCTGACATACCATCCAAAATGACGTCTGCTCCAGACTGGTCAATCAGCATCCGCTCTTCCTTATAAGCTAAGACCCTCATGCCAGCTGCCTTAGCGGCAGCAATTCCAGAAGGAGAATCTTCAATCGCAAGAGCTTCATTTGCATTTACAGATAGGCTACGCAAGGTGTGTAAATAAATCTCAGGATTTGGTTTACTCTCTTTAAACGACTCTCCTGAAGTGACCATATCGAAATAGTGTCGAATCTTACAGGTATCTAGTACCGTCAGAATGGCCGTCAATGGGCTAGATGATGCTACCGCTAGTTTGATCCCCTGAGATTTTGCCCAATCTAATATCTGAACCATTTCTTTTCTAAAAATTGGAGAAATTGTCTCTGGGTGATATTTTTGGCGATCAATTTGTTGAAAGATTGCGTTAAAGTCTTCTGGCCCTAGAGTTGTACAAGCTAGCTGATTAATCCTTCTGTGCAAATCAACTCCTGAACGCCCAACTAGTGAGGAAAAATCTTCTTTAGTCAGGGGGGTAGGGTTATTAGAAATGGATAAAATGTAATCACTTTGTAATTGAAAGTCCAAATACTCCGTATCGACAATGACACCATCCATATCAAAAACAATCGCTGAAATCATCTTCTTATCCTCCAATGAAAAAGGACTGAAATAAATTTCAGTCCAATTGTCAATTGATTGCTATACAATCTAATACTAATTATTTTACTTTAGCTGAATCTGTAATAACTTCAACTGCTTTTTTCATTGCAATATCATGTTTTAACATATCAGCTGAAAGAAGTGAACGAACTTGCTCAACTGGCATGTTGTACTCAGCTGCAAGATCAGTAATTTCTTTTTCGATTTCTTCGTCGCTTGCTTCAAAACCTTCTGCTTTAGCAATTGCTTCAATAACAAGGTTAGTTTTAACACGTTTATCAGCTTCTGCTTCATATTGTTTATGTAAATCATCTTCAGATGTACCTGTTAATTGGTAGTACATTTCAGGTGAGATACCTTGACGTTGCATGTTACCCATAAATTCGTTCATTGCACGGTGTACTTCGTCATGAATCATTTCTTCTGGTAATTCAACAATTTCAGCGTTTTCAACTGCTAATTCAATTGCTGCACCTTCAACAGCATCATCATAAGCAATTTCTTTAGCTGCTTCAAGTTCTTTACGATATTTAGCTTTTAATTCGGCAAGTGTTTCAACTTCTTCATCAATGTCTTTAGCTAATTCATCATCTAATTCTGGAACTTCTTTAGCTTTAACTTCGTGAACAGTTGTTACGAATTTAGCATCTTTACCAGCTAAATCTTCTGCTTGGTATTCTTCTGGGAACGTAACATTCACATCAACAGTTTCACCGGCTTTAACACCAACTAATTGCTCTTCAAATCCTGGGATAAATTGACCTGAACCAAGTTCAAGTGAGAAGTTATCACCTTTTCCGCCGTCAAATTCAACACCGTCAACTGAACCAAGGAAGTCAATCACAACAGTGTCCCCTTCTGCAGCTACATCTTCTTTAACAACAAGCTCAGCAAGGTTTTTACGTTCACGTTCGATTTTTTCGTCAACTTCTTCGTCAGTCACTTCTTTTGAAGCTTCAACTGCTACAGCTAAATCTTTGTAATCACCAAGTTTAACTTCTGGTTTTGTTACAACTTCAGCATTAATTGTCCAATCTTGACCTTTTTCCATTGAAACAACATCAATTTTTGGTTGAGCAACAACTTCAAGTCCTAATTCAGCTACAGCTGCTTCGTAAGCTGATGGTAAAACTATGTTTAATGCATCTTCGTAAAGTACTTCTTCACCAAATTTTTGGTTGAATAGTGGACGAGGCATATGACCTTTACGGAAACCTGGTACATTTAAATCTTTTTTAATTTTATTAAATGCTTGATCAAGAGCTGGTTTGATTTGATCTTGACCAATTGTAAATGTAATAACGCCACGGTTAGTAGCTTTGTTTTCAAATGATGTAGACATTAAGTCATTTCTCCTTAAAATAATTTAGATACAGTTCATTCTATCACAAATTACCTCTATTTTAAAGTTTTTTGTGCAGGAAGAAGAGATACTTTTACGCATTCTTAAATATTTTCCCCCTTAGTTTTTTTTTTTATGATTTTTTGATAAACTAACAAGGACAGAAAGGATTTCTAATGACACTTATTCTCAAATATATTGAACACCTTCACCTTGAAGAGTTACTCTTTACTTTATTAACTAAGACAATCTCACTCATTTTATTACTGGTTTTCTTTTTCATTTTTAAAGAAATTGCTAATCGCTTGTTTGAGAAAGTTGCTAATAAATCATTCTCATTCCCAAGACAAAGTGAAGCACGTAAGAGGACACTGTCTAAACTGATGCATAATCTTTTAAATTACGCCCTCTATTTTTTGCTTATTTATTGGGTCTTAAGTTTATTAGATATCCCCGTGTCTAGTCTTCTAGCAGGTGCTGGAATTGCCGGAGTAGCAATCGGTTTAGGAGCTCAAGGCTTTTTATCGGATGTCGTAAATGGCTTTTTCATTCTTTTTGAAAATCAATTTGAAGTTGGTGACTCTGTATCTATTGCAACCGTGGAAGGAACAATAGCAAGTGTAGGGATTAGAACAACTCAAATTAGAGGCTTTGATGGCACACTACATTTTGTACCTAATCGCAGTATCGTTGTAGTTAGTAACAAGTCGCGTGGAAATATGAGAGCATTAATTGAAATTCCCTTATATTCTACAAGTAATCTAGAAGAAGTTAATCAAATCATAACAGCTGTCAATAACTCTGAAGTTAAAAATTACCCACAAATCATTAACCAACCAAATATTTTAGGTCCTCAAATCAATGCAAATGGACAATTTATCTACCGGGTGGCAATTTTTACTGAAAATGGGCAACAATTTATGATTTATTCAACCTTCTACAAACTTTACCAAGAAGCATTATTAGCTAAAGGCATTTCGCTGCCAACTTCACAATCTTATCCAGGCTTTCAAAAATAAGTTAAAAAAGGTAATTCCATTTCAAATTACCTTTTTTAGATATCAATTTTTACGAATCTTGTCTGTCTTATATTCAGCTCTTGCACCGCCTATTAATTTAGGACGGCTTGCAAGTGCTGTGACGTGAGCCCCACCTAATTCACGTTGAATTGGAATTAATGGCACTTGTACCCTTTTTACATGCATTCCAATAAATGTATCCCCAATATCAAGACCTGCATGAGCCACTACTTCTTCCACCTCAACTGGTAAGGACATCCATTTAAAAGCTGCCAATTGCCCACTTCCACCTGCATGTAAAGTTGGAATGACATTAACAATTTCATATTGTTTTTCTTCAGCCACAGCTTCTTCCACAACAAGTGCTCGATTCACATGCTCACAGCCTTGAACAGCCAGATATATCCCTCTTGAACTCAAAACATCCAAAATAACTCTTACAATACACTCACCAATTTCTAAACTGGAATTTTTTCCGATTCGTCCACCAAGTACTTCACTTGAGGAAAGACCAAGTACAAAGACTTGACCCTTTTTGATAGCACTTCGTTCTACGATATCTAATACAATTGATTTCGTTTCTTTTTCTAATTGATCCAGTTCCATCTTAATTCCCCTAAATAATACTTATTTTGCTTGTATCTTTGAAAATACGATAAAGATGATATAACCAACAACCATTCCTAAGAAGTTCTGTCCAACATTCCCCAATACGCCACCTAAGGCAGCTCCAAGTCCATACATCGGAATGGCAACAAGAAAGTATATACCAACCATAGAAACCGATGCAAGAATTAAACCAAGTACTTTCTTCTTGCCTTGCAATCCTGCAAAATAGCCTTGAGAACCATGAGCAAGTAAACTAAACAACATCCAATTGGGGTAGCCAGAAATCAAATCAATGAGGAATCCAGATATCCCTCCAACAATCATTCCCTCCTTAGCACCCAAATAAAAGGCTGTAAAATAAATCCCTGCATCTAACAAAGTTAAAAAGCCTGTTGGAGTCCCAATACTAACAAACTTCCCTAGGATAATTGTTAATGCAGTTAAAATTGATAATAATGTCATTTCTTTTGTAGATAATTTTTTCATGTGATACTTACTCCGTATTCATTTGAATTGTTAATGGCTCGATAAACAAAATCTTTAGACAGTTCAACAGCTTTTTCTTTTTCAATACCTTTTGATAAATAAGTAGCAATAGCTGTTGCAAAGGTACATCCCGCACCATTATTATTTTTATTGATAATCGGTTTTTCTAAAATAAACCACTTATTTTTATCCCGATATAAATCTAGGGCTCGATCACTAACTAATCGATTGCCTCCTTTTATCACGACACAATTAGCCCCTAATTCTAACAAGTGATTCGATGCCATTATCATTGATTTCTCGTCTGTAATGGTTACTCCTGATAACAACTCTGCTTCTTTTAAATTAGGCGTAATAATATCAACTAAGCTAAACATCGCTTTAAGTTGCTCTGCCATTTCCACAACTGTTTCATCTTGATTCTCCTTAAAAACTAGAACAGGATCCAAGACAATTTTGGTTGCTTCTTTTCCCTTTATAAAATCAGCAGTAGCTTTCACAATTTCTGGTGTTGGCAAAAGCCCAATTTTAATAGCAGAAAAAGGAACATCATTTAATGAGCTGAGTTGCTCCTTAAAGATTGTGAGTTCAGTGGGATAAATGTTAAATTTTTCCTCACTAATTGTTGTCAAACACGTAGGAGCCAGAAATGGGAAAGCACCTAATTGATGGCTAGTGAGAATGTCAATTTGTAAGCCCCCCCCACTTAAAATATCATTGCCAGCAATTGCAAGTAGATTAGTCCTCATATCTAATCTCCTTTAAGTATAAGCCATTACCTGCAGCAGTCGGACCAGCCAATTGACGATCCTTTTTTTCCAAAATATGTTGAACTTGGTCTATTGGCATCCTGTTATTGCCAATTTTTAATAAAGTCCCAACCATATTTCTTACTTGTTTGTATAAAAAACCATTTCCAGTGAAAGTAAAAACAATAAAATTTCTTTGTGCATCAAATGAGAGTTTGGCTTCATAGATAGTTCTAACCTTATTTTCAATAGAAGTTCCAGCTGCAGTAAAACCTGTAAAATCATGAGTTCCTACCAAGTCTTTGATAGCTTCTTCAATTCTGCCAATTTCTATTGGATAAGGAAAATGCGTTGCATAGTTTCGCATCATGGGATTTTTTGGTCGGCCAATATCAACTAAAAATTCATATGTTTTTTGATGATTTAAATACCTACAATGATAGTCATCTGATACTTTTTCAACTTTAATAAAATCAATATCATCTGGGGTTTGTGTATCAAATGCAAACCTTAGTTTTTCTACGTCGCGTTCTATAGGTAAATCAAAATGAATGACCTGTCCATAAGCATGGACTCCAGAATCCGTTCTACCAGCTCCATGAATTTTTATTTCATGTCCTTTGTATAATTTACAAAATGTTTTTTCAATTTCTTCTTGTACAGAACGCATCTGGCTTTGCCTTTGGAAGCCAGAAAAATTTGTTCCATCATAAGAAATAATAGCTTTATATCTCGTCATGGCTCTATTCTATCATCTTTCAAGCAAATGTAACTTCTATTTTTTTAAAACCTGTCCCCATACAGAATTGCAAGGAAAGCAATTGAACATATTTACCAAACTTACTGACAAGAACCTAGTATTTTGTTATAATTATTCCTAATATAAAAAAAGGATAAAGATATGAAAGTTACTAAATTCGGCGGTAGTTCATTAGCCTCTGCTCAACAACTTAAAAAAGTATTGAACATTGTAAAATCTGATAATGATAGAAAATTTGTCATCGTTTCAGCACCCGGTAAACGTGATGCTGATGATACAAAAATCACAGATGCCTTGATAGCTTACCATGATGCCTACGTTACTAATGATGATCTAAGTAAACATCAAGAATGGATATTTGACCGTTTTAATACAATTTGTCAAGACTTAGAGTTAGAATCAAAAATTGCTGAAGATATTCAAGAATCAATAAACAATTTAGCCAACTTACCGATTGAAAACAACCCTTATCTCTACGATACCTTTTTAGCTGCTGGTGAAAACAATAATGCAAAACTTATTGCTGCATTTTTCAGAAGTAATGGGATTAAAGCAAGATATATACATCCCAAAAAAGCAGGACTTATAGTATCAGACGAACCTCAAAATGCCAGAATATTACCTTCAAGTTATAATAAAATTGAAGCACTCACTGAATTTGAAGGTGTTCTTGTCATTCCAGGATTTTTTGGTGTCACTGAAGAAAACAATATCTGTACTTTTTCTAGAGGTGGATCAGACATTACCGGCTCATTAATAGCTGCTGGTGTCGGTGCTTATCTCTATGAAAACTTTACAGATGTCAATGGTATATTTGCAGCTCACCCAGGTATAATTGACAACCCAAAATCAATCAAAGCATTAACTTTTAAAGAAATGCGAGAATTGGCTTACGCTGGATTTTCAGTCTTACATGATGAAGCATTGATTCCAGTATACAGAGGAAAAATACCACTCGTCATCAAAAATACAAATAACCCAGAACACCCAGGTACCCAAATCGTTTTAGAACACAAAGCTGAACACTCACCTGTTGTCGGTATTTCTGGAGATGATAAATTTGTTTCCATTAATATGACAAAATATTTGATGAATAGAGAAGTCGGTTTTGGTCGCAAAGTCCTTCAAATCCTTGAAGACTTAAACATAAGATGGGAACACATGCCTACTGGTATTGATGATCTATCAATTGTCATTAGAGAAAGAGAATTAACACCTATCAAAGAACAAGAAATTATCAACTACCTTGTTCATAAATTAGAAGTTGACGAAGTTTCAATCACTAAAGAGTTATCTATCATTATGATTGTTGGTGAGCAAATGAAAAGTCATGTTGGTGTAACTGCAACTGCGACTAAAGCCTTATCTGAAAGTAAAATTAACTTAGCTATGATTTCACAAGGTTCAAGTGAGTTCTCTGTAATGTTTGTTGTCAATACTAAAGATGAAAAAAAAGCAATAAAAGCTCTTTACCATGCATTTTTTGAATAATAAACTAATTATAACGAAACATGTCCAATTGAAGACATGTTTTTTTGTAGAAACGAACTTTGATATCTAAACAAAACCAAAAATATATTAGTATCAATAGATAGTAATCACTACTCAAAACAAAAAATGAGAGTGGGACAAAAATCGGAATTTTCACAGAAATTTGATTTTATCATCCCACCACTGCAAAGTTGAGTAGGACTGTAACAGTTGATTTTCAAGGTATTAGAGCCCACTCAACAACTGCGCTACTATATAAATCTATAAAAAAATAGAGTCTGAGAATATTTCTCCCAGACTCATTCATATAAAAAGATGCACCCTAGAGGAGTCGAACCTCTAACCGCCTGATTCGTAGTCAGGTACTCTATCCAGTTGAGCTAAGGGTGCTTACTTTTGATTACTAGAATTATCTTACACCTTTATCCTAAAAA